>JBEKTJ010000167.1:0-15391 GCA_049516155.1 Bryobacteraceae bacterium | reverse complement strand
GGCAAGCAAGCCGCGGCCTGGGCGCATTTCCAACAGACGCTGCTGCTTCCCGACCGCATGATGTCGCACCACCTCGGCCGGATGGCTATGTCCGGCGATGGCTTGCCACAGTGATTTGCCGCCGCTTACGACCCGGCTTTCGGAGCTTCCGGGAACTTGAATCCGACATACCCAGCCGCGCTGATCCCCATGAGCGCGAGCAATGTGGAATTAAATTCCGGCATAGCCAGCGTGCGCCAAACCTCCCCTACAAATGCCACGCCCAAAGCCAGAGTCCACAACACGATCTGGAGCCGGTGAAAACGGACGTCCGGACCAAGCAGGTCGTTTGACGCACCTCTGGATTCCTTGGGCTTGGCCAGCGCCGCCAGCTTCGACCGGTTTGCGGCCATTCTGCCGGTCGCGGCGGTTTCCAGAGCGGTCCCTGGCGCTACCCCCGCGACGGCCGCCAGTTGTACCTGCTCCGCCATAGTACTCGATACTTGCGATGCCACTCCCGCGCTCTTCGACGCGTCCACTGCGACGGCGCCCAGGGCGGTTGCCGCGCTAATCCCCATCAGCCCCAGCGCACTGGCGGTAACCACGTTGTAATCGCAAGTCACCAGGTACAGGAACATCCAGGCCAGAAAAACGATCATCGTCCAGAATGCCATCTGCGAGCGGCCCAGGCTCCAGGGCCGCTTGTGGCCCTCAAGAGATCCGGCATCCCGCAGCATCCCTGTGGTCAACGCCAGATAGAAGAAGAGCGCAGTTGTCAAAGCCGCAATCGCGGCCCAAATCAAAACCTCCTTCCACGTGAAAACGGTCAGCTTGATGGCGGCTTCGCTTTTTGGCGCGTCGTCTCCAACGCCTACACCCAGCGACACGGTGTGCAGTCCGCTGATATCGGGGCTGCCCAGAATCGCGGTCCAATCGGCTTTGTTATCCGGGTTGCGCAACAAGTCGAACAGGATTTGGCCGGTCTGCGCGTCGAACTTCGCCGTCAGCCCTTTCATCCGCCGGTGATCCAAATACAAGGCGGCCTTAGCCGCATTATTGCGGGCATAGTCCGCATTGCCCAGCGTTACTTCAACGGAGCCATTGAGACGGCACGGGTTGACAGTGCATTTCACTTCGTTTGCGGCCATGGCGCGTGCAGCCAACGCCGCCAGAATAAGGGTGGTGGAAACGATCGTACTCGACATTTATCTCGTCCTCCAGGAAAGAATGTCACACTACAGCACATGACCTTAAGCGAAAATTCCATGAGATATGGGACAAATATCCGTCGCGCGGCCTCGATGTTACAATGACCGCAGAATGGCCGCGCGTCTTGAACCCGTCCCCACAGCGCCCACCCCCAGCCTTGTAGATCTGCGTCATCTGCGCTCGGAAGATCTCGGCGAACTGCTGACCGAGGAAATCGAAGCCTGGCGCAGCCTGCTGGATTGGGATTTCGGCAAGTCGGCCGACCTGGTACGCCGGTTCGTGGACATGCGCGCCCTGAACGGCTTCGCCCTGGTCGACGACGGGGAAGTCGCCGGTTATGCCTATTACGTGCTCGAAGAGCACAAGGGGTTGATCGGCGACCTATTCGTGCGGGAACCATTCCGCACTATCGAGAACGAGAACCGGCTGCTGGAGTCCGTTCTGCGGTCACTGACCGCGGCGCCGCACATCGGCCGGATCGAATCCCAACTGATGATGTGCCATACGACCGGCGGCTTGCCCCTGCCCCGCTATCTCAGTTCCTTCGAACGGAACTTCATGATGCTCGATATGCCGCCGGCCACGCTCGGTCCCGCCCGGCGATGGGGACGCGGACTGGGTCCGGCCGCCAGCCGTGTCTATATTGAGAAGTGGGCCGACCAATATCAGGAGCCGGCGGCGCAGTTGATCGCGGCGGCCTACCAGGGTCATGTGGATAGCCTCATCAACGATCAGTACCGGTCGGTGGCCGGTTCGCGGCGGTTCCTGTTCAACATCGTGCAATATCCTGGATGCGGCACATTCTTCAAGCCGGCCTCGGTAGCGGCTTTCGACCGTCTTACCGGGCGCATCTGCGGCATCTGCCTGGCTAGCCTGGTGATGCCTTACTGCGGCCACATCACGCAAATCTGCGTGGCTCCCTGGGTACGCGGCGCGGGCGTAGGGTACGAATTGTTGCGCCAGTCTCTCACCTTGCTGCGCGAGGCCGGCTGCAGCAAAACCAGCTTGACTGTGACCGCCTCGAATCGCGGCGCCGTCAAACTCTATGAGGACGTAGGCTTCACCACGATTCGTAAGTTCTTCGCCTATGCGTGGGAGGGATATTGATCCTGCCCGGCCGGAGTTAGACTGATCTAATGTTCGCCTGGCTTTTTTCAGACCCGCTCCCAACCGGTTCCGCGGCGCCGGATTTCACGTTGCCCAAGCAGGATGGATCTGCCGTGACTCTCTCCAAACTGCGCGGCCATAACGTGGTCCTGGTGTTCTATCCCGGCGACGACACGCCCACTTGCCGCAAGCAATTGTGCGAGTTCCGCGACCAATGGTCCGAGGCACGCAAACGCAATGCGCAGGTTTTCGGAGTCAATCCCGCGAGCGCCGGAAGTCACTCCAAGTTTCAGCAAAAATACCACTTTCCGTTTCCGCTGCTGGTGGATGCGGGCCAGAAAGTCGCGGCGCTCTACAATGCCAATGGACTGTTCGTGAAGCGCACGGTATACCTGATCGGGCCGGACGGCGCGATCCGTTATGCCAAGCGCGGCAAGCCCGATCCGGCCGAGGTTTTGGCCGCTGCGCGATAGTGTAGGACGGGCCTCCGGGCCTGTCCCGCGGCGAACGACACTTGACTTGCGCTATGTGATAATAAGCGCTATGAAACTCACGATGCTGGTATTGTTCCTTTCGCTTGCCGCGTTCGCGCAGGAGCCGCCCCCTCCGCCGCCCGGAGGTCCGCCACCGGGACGCCACGAGATGCCGGCGCCCAAGAACCTGAAAATCCTTCCGCCCGAGCATTTGATGGAGACTATGCGCTCGTTCACCGCGGCGCTCGGCGTGCGATGCGACTTCTGCCATGTGCAGGGCGACTTCGCCAGCGACGACAAGCGGCACAAGGAAATCGCGCGCATGATGATCGGCATGTCGCGCGAGATTAACGCCAAGTTCCCCGACGGCAAGATGCATGTTACTTGCTACACTTGCCATAGGGGTTCCGAGGAACCTGCCACGCATCCGGGCGAAACACCGCACGCCGATCATGCCGAGCACGGTGAGCCGCCTGCGCACCCCTAACTGAAGAACACACCATCGGCGACGATCTCCGCGGGACCGGTCAGGAAGATTTGCGCGCCCCACCGTAGATCCAACGGCCCCGCCGGGGTAAGCACACGCGCGGGGCTGCGCACCAAGCCCCGCATCACCGCGGCGGAAAACGCGCCCGTCGATCCCGTGCCGGAGCTCATCGTCTCGCCCGCGCCGCGCTCCCAAAACCGCACTTCCAAAGCGTGTTCGTCGCGCGCCCGCAGAAACGAAACATTCGTCCGGTTTGGAAAATGCGGATGGCGCTCGATCTCCGCGCCCATCGCCCGCCAGTCGAAATCGAAATCCGCCACCGGCATGGCGCATTGCGGATTGCCCACCCAAACCAGCGTCACATCCCGCGCGCCCTCTGCCAGCGGCAATTGAAACCGCTCGGCGGTGAACTCCGGCCGCCCCATGTTCATCTCAAACAGGAAGCGCAGATCCGCGCGTTCCAGCAACCGCAGTTGCTTGATGCCCGCGCCGGTCCGCACGCGTACGGTGTCCTTTTGGTAGCCGTCCCGTATGAAGAAGGCCGCGGCGCAGCGCGTGCCGTTACCGGACATTTCCGCTTCGCTGCCGTCGGAATTGAACAGACGGATGGCCACGTCATAGTCGGCGTCCGAGTCGGGCTCGATCAGCATCCAACCGTCCGCGCCCACACCCGTGTGCCGGTCGCAGATTGCTTGCGCGATGTCCGGCAGGCCGGCGTCAGGGGCTTCAGCGCTCCGGGTCAGCAGGAAATCGTTCTTCGCTCCATGCGCTTTCGTGAATGGAATTCGCATCGTCTTTTCCAGGCGTGTTTCCAGGCGTGTCTACCGGCGTCAACCCAATACAGCAATGATAGATCTCGACCACGGGAGCATGCGGCGCCATCACGATTTTCACCAGTTCGTATCGCGGCCCTCGCGCGCCGGCGCGGAGCAGCGCCGTTTGCACCGGGTCGCCGCCCATCACCACCGCCCACTCCTCCCATAAGAGCAGATCCGGCCGTGACACTGCCGCCGGCCAATGCGGCCAGTTGTCCCAGTTCAGCGTCTCGCGCAGGGGAATGCCGGCCATGCGGAAGATTCCCGTGATATCGCCGAAGGTGGTGATAATTCCCGAGCCGCGCCGATAGCGTGGCGCCAGATACTCCGCGGCTCCCCGCGTCCATGCGCGGCGCGCTTCCGAATTCACTTGAGATTCCTTCCAGGTGATCCATGCGTCCGGCCTCGGACGGATCAGCCAGGGTGCGGCCGCCGCTAACACCACGGCAGCGGCGGCCCATCGCCTTGCGCGGGCGGGAGCCAGCCAGACCAGCGCGGCTGCGCCAAACGCCAGCGCGGGAAACAACGCCAGCCCGTATCGCGAATTGTAATAGCTGTTGGGCCATAGGTCCGGCAGGAAGATCGGCGTGCCTCCCGAAGAGTGCATGCTCCACACATAGAAAACGCCGGGCAGCAATAGCAGCAAAGCCGGCCACCAGGCTTTGCGCAGCGCGACGCACGCCAGCAGACCGGCCGCGCCCAGCCACATCAGGGGAGCACCCGCGCACCAACGCACGGCGCTGCGAAAATAGAGCCACGCCTTGGCCCAGTTATGCAGACCGGGGTAATATGCCGATCCTTGAATGCCCTTGGCGGAATAAGGGCCGTTGTAGAAATCCAGCGCATTGGAGCAGCACCACCAGTTATGCCCCATCCAGTAAAACGGCCCCGTACACGCGATGGCTGTGAACAGTGCCGCCTTCGCCACCCGCTGTCGCTTTGAGGCGATCAGCACGAACAGCGTCACAAACGGAATGAGGAACCAGCCGTCATAGCGCGTCAGCGTGCCGCACAGCGCGGCTATCCCGGCGCCACAGACGGCCGCCCAACCTTGCGTATCGCGGAACCGCACCGTGAAATACAAGACGGCCATGACCGCGGCCATGAACAGCGGTTCGCTCATGGCTGTGGATTGCAGGTACAGCACGTTGGGATTGGTGGCAAATACGACGGTGGCGGCGATCGCGGCAATCGAAGCTGCCGCGCTGTCGAACACCCGCCGCGCCGCGGCAAACAAGAACGCGCCCGCCAGCACGAAGCTGATTCCGGACACGATGGAGCCCGCCAGTGCCGTGCGCCACAGCTCGTCGTTCCGCGCGAACAGCATCGTCAGTACATGCGGCAACGGCAGCCACACCGACCCGATTTCGTCGTAACCCGGCGTGCGCGAATCCAAAATGCGCCGCGCAATGTTCAGATGCGCTTCCGCATCGCCGTAATACGCCAGGTAGCCGCTCCGATAAAAGAACCAGACCCAGGCGGCGCTCCAGAGACTCAGCAGCGCGACGACCGCCGCGGTCCTCAAAAATCGGTGCATGCCTTGAATTCGCGATACCTTTCGTCAACCTCTTCCCGCGTGAGCGTGCGAAACCGGTCCACACCGAATTGCTCGCAGCAGAAGCTGCCCATCACGGAACCGTAGATCACCGCGCGGCGCCAGTCCTGCATATCCACAGCGCCGCCACGCAAATCCACGCCGCGCTCCGCGAGATACCCGATGAAGCCGCCCGCGAAACAATCGCCCGCGCCGGTGGGGTCGAAGACATCTTCCAGCAAGTAGCCTGGCGCCATGAAATGGCAGCCGTTGGCGAACAGGATCGCGCCGTACTCGCCCCGCTTCACTACCAGCGTGCGCGGCCCCATTTTCAGTATGCTGGCCGCGGCCCGGCGCAGATTGTGTTCGCCGGAAAGCATGCGCGCCTCGCTGTCGTTGATCAGCAGGAAGTCCCAATCGCGCAGGGTTTCCAGCAGTTCCTCGCGATAATCGCGGATCCAGTAATTCATGGTGTCGCCGCCGGCCAAGTGTACGCCGTGCATTTGGGCGCGCACGCCACGCTGCAGCGCCGGCTGGATATTGCCCAACAATAGATAGGGCGCGGCGCGATAGCCTTCGGGTAGCTTGGGCTCAAAATCGGCGAACACGTTCAGGTCCGTGCGCAGCGTCTCGCGATCGTTCATGTCGGCGGAGTATTTGCCCTCCCAGAAAAAAGTCTTCCCCGGCACGCGCTCCAGGCCCTCCAGGTCGATGCCTTTGCCCGCCAACAGATCCACGTCTTCGCGCGCAAAATCGTCCCCCACCACGGCCACGATCTTGACCGTAGTAAAATAACTCGCCGCCAATCCTATATAAGTGGCGGCTCCGCCGAGCATGCGGTCCACCTTGCCGTGCGGCGTTTCCACGCCGTCGTACGCCACGGAACCCACCACCACCAGAGACATGGCTTGATTGTAACAACTCACGGAGGGCGGCCAATCCTGGCCGCAGCCGGCTTTTTAGGCGGCTGCGCAAATAAACCTGAACGCTTGCGGCCCGCGGGCAGTCTTAGCTGGTGAAACGTCCAGCATGACGCGCGAGGTTGTACTCTTGAGGCGTAACTCAGCCATCTGCTGGTCGGAAATCCGTAGACCAGGAGGATAGATATGGGAGTCAAGCATGCTTTTCACGGCCAGACGGGCGGTCGTGGTGGCGCCGGCAATGAGGTCGATCCACGACCTCGTGACGGATGACTGATATTTCAAGCCCAGTTTCGTCGACGAGTTTCTGTAGTTCCACTTCCACAACCGCACCCGTGCACCGTTGTTCGCCGGAGTCGGCGGTGATCAATAGACGCTTGGCTTTGGGATAGTTCAACCGCCCCATCCAGCGCCACGGGCGGCGGATGCTTTCTACCGCAAAGGCCGCCGTATCGTGATCCACCCCGACACTCACCCACCCCACGTTGCGCCCCAAATCGGAAACCCCGTAAGGAGCTACCTTGCCTTTGTCCGGCTCCTGGATTCGCGCCGTCGTTCTTGAAATCGCCCAGTTCCTTCTTCATATCCACCGAAATCACCGGTTCGCCCAGCTTTAGATGTGCTCTCCTCGTAATCACTTCTATACAAGGTCGCTGTTCTTTGCAGCCAAGAATCCAGTAATTCGATAGGCTAAATTCCTTCATGAACGTGGTGGTCCCCGGCTCGGTGGTCTTGGTGCAGCCACTGACGCTGTGGATCGCCTTCGTGGGCGCAGTCCAGCCGTGCGCGATATGCCGGGCGCGTTGCGCCTGTGCCCCTTCCACGAAGTACAACCGGGCCGTCACGCCACTTGGCGCGGCCATTGCGAGCGCCGCCACCGCGGACCGGCGCAGCCGCAGGCCAGGACCATGGCTGGCGCTGAACGGGCTAGCCGGCGGTTCGTTCCGAGGCCGCCCCGTTGTCCGTCGCCCCCGTCGGATGGGTGACACGATTGGCGACGAGACACCGCAAAAATAGCCGAAGAAATGATCGTACGCCATGGTTTGGTGACCTTTGGTCCGCCGGGCCGTCCATAACGTTTTGACGCGCGCCGCCGGTCTTTATCGCGCGCGCCGTGGCATCATGGGAGGTTCACTTGAAAGGAGAGTTTATGGTTCGATGGCTGTTGAGTTTCGTGGCGGGCGCGGCGCTGACGGCGCCGGCGTTGGCGCAGGAGGGCGTCCCGCAAAAATTGATCGATCACTGGAAGACTTCCAAGAAATACGTGCTGGCGCTGGCGGATCAAATGCCCGCCGGGGACTACGGTTTCAAACCGAATCCGGACGAGATGAGCTTCGGCCAGCAGATGGCGCACATCGCCAGCTCGAACGCGTTCTTTTTCGCGACGCTAGGCGGGCAGAAGAGTCCCATCGCCAAGCCTGCCAACTACGACAAGGCGACAGTGACGAAGATGCTGAGCGATTCCTACGATTACGTCATCACCACACTGCAGGGCCTGGATCCCGCGCGCCTGCACCAGACCTTCGATATGGAAGGCGGCAAGATGGAGGGATTGGAGGTGCTGCTGCTGGCGACGGATCACACGGCGCACCATCGCGGCCAATGCATCGTCTATTTGCGGGCCAAGGGCATCAAGCCGGTGGATTACGATTTCTGAGGAGCCGCACGACTGCCCGCACGACGCCGCCTTATTGGGGCGCGATACACCCCAGTATCCTCCTCCCTGGAAGAGCGGACCCTGCATGATCTAATAGGACATCTGAGTCAATCCAGCCACTGGCCCGTCCCCGCCATCCCGCCGCTCGACAGGGCCAGTCGTGAGCACCACGGCCTCGGACGGCGCCGCACGCGACTTCGATGCCGGCGGCCACTTCCCTGCGACCGCCGCCGGTTATCCGCTGCGACCGCCAGTAGGGAGGCGCACCGCGCGGAGGGCGTCCGCATTTCGCGACCGTCGTGCAGGCGCGCCCCCGCTCGAAGCGATGACCGCAACTGTACGAATCTCCATTTGCCAGCTCAGTTCCAATAAAGTGCAGCCTGGCGCGGGAGCGAAAACTACAGCTTCGTTGCGGGACCGATGCCGGGCGCGGCGGGCCGCCGTCCGTATGTTACTTCTCCCGTGCGGACGGGCTGGAGACGATTCTGAGAGATCAAGCCGATCCCCCCGTTTTGTGCCAGGGCCTGCGCGGAGTTGAGATGGCCGGTCGTCCCGGCCGACAGCGGCGCCGGCTGCGAGACGTCCGCGCTGGTCCGGATCTCGAGGGCGGAGGTATTTGGCAACTTCCTCTGGCTTCAACAACCTTTGAGGAAAATGACTGGCTCCCGAAACGCGATCGAACCTATATACCCTTTGCTTGGGGAGAGATGTGTTTGAGCCGTGCCAGCCCTAGCCTCATTGGTACGCCACAAACAGGGGCTGGTCCATGCCACTTCCGGATCTCCGCCCGGGTTTTCCGTGTCCGTTTGGAACACCCGTATGTAGTAATAAGTCTTTTCAGGTTCGGTATCGCTGCCCACGAAACTGACCAACGCCGGAGAAAAGCAGAACTTACCGTTTGGGGAAACGGCTAGCTCACCATCCCATCGCGTGGGCACGGTATCGGACTCGCCGAAGATGATGCGGAACGTCAGCGGTCCGCGGTGGAAGTTGCGGTTTGCGCAACAAAAGCCACGGGGATTAGCGGAAGAAGCAACTAGGAACAGCGCGTTTTCCTTCTTGGCCGTGGTATACGAAGCACTAAGCAAACACCTCCCGATTCATTTCCCCGCCGCACACGTCCGCCGGAAACCCCTCTGATCGACGACCCTGACAAATCAATCACAAACCCAAACGACCGATCTAGTGATAATATCGTTGGCCAGGAGGAAAGCAGCCGGGACGGTCTATCGAAGCGCGGTCAGATTGAGGGCCATGCATGCCGCCGCTCTTTGAGGAATTATGCTATGTCGATCTATACTATGTTGATAAAATAGGAGATCTTCATGGGCGGGTGGCGCTGCTGGTAGCAGCCAATCTTGCGGCGAGCAGTGGCTGTGCGATACTTGGCTCATGTTTGAACAGGAAAAAGGAAATCGAGCACGGACCATCGGTTCCCTGATCGGCATTGCCGCCGTTCTTGCGGTTCTGGCGTGGAAGTTTCTGGTGCACTAGAAGCTCCTGCTCGTTTCCTGCACTTCGATCGGGCGCGGCGCATTACGCCGAGGATGCAATAATGAACGACGTCAGCGATTCTCAAGCTGGCAGGTCAAGCTGGCGGTGGAGGCAATGGATGAAGGCCTGCGGGCGCCGGCACTGGTCCCCGGCAGCCAACGCGTGAAGAGCGCCAAATCCATCGGCGTGGGGATGGGCAACTGGCTGTCCCAGGCGCTGCTCGATACGCTAGATATCACTACGATGAAGGCCCGGGCTGCCCATAAACGGTGGTCTTTGCCAAGCGATAACTACCCACGCCGGTCGGCCGCTTGCAAAGCTGCATACTGCGTCGTTTTGGCGTCCTGCCTGCTGAACTCAGGGGCCCCTGCGCTGGCGCAGACCAGCGGTTGCCCGGTCCGGCTCGCCGCCGATGGCGTCGTCCGCAATCCTGCGGGTCTGTCGAGCGCCAATGGCGTTCTGCGTGCAGCCCTCACCCTTCGCAGCCAGAAGATGCACGAGCAAGCTCTGCACGAATGTTACGTTTATCAATCCGCCTCAGGGCCATTGGAGTCGCCCACTCTGCGTCTCAATCCCGGCGACCGGCTCGAGTTGGTCCTGACGAATCGCGCGACTTACGTTCCGCCGGGCCCTCCCAACCTCATTGCCGGGCACAATCATGAGGGAGAAACCCCGCCGGGAGCGTGCTCCAGCGGCGGTATGTCAGCCACTTCTACGAATCTTCATTTCCACGGGTTGAGTATCCCCCCGAAGTGCCATCAGGACGACGTGCTGACCACGAGCATAGCGAACATCGCGGTGCCGTTCGAATATCGATTCGAAGTTCCCGCCAACGCGTCGCCCGGCTTGTACTGGTATCACCCGCACCTGCACGGCTTCTCGACGCTACAGGTGAACGGCGGCGCGGCCGGCGCCTTGATCGTCAGCGGCATGGAGAAAGTAAAGCCAGATGTTGCCGGACTTCCCGAGCGGGTTCTCATCATCCGCCAGGAATTCAAAGACGCCGACTCCTGGTTGCCCGGACCCAACCGTCTTACGGTCAACTTCCAGCCTGCCATCTATCCGCGCCGGCGTTCGCCTGTCATCCAAATGAAACCCGGCGCTAAAGAATTCTGGCGCATCGCCAACGCCGCTTCGCAAGCATTTTTGGCGCTGCAGCTCGTCTATGACGGCGTTCCGCAAGAGCTGACGCTGATTGCGCTCGATGGCGTCCCTGTGCGGCGCAGCGTGCAACTACGCACAATCGAATTGCCTCCCGCGGGCCGCGCGGAATTCATTGTTACCGGACCCACCGACGGCCAAGCCGCTTCCTTCCGGCAAGCGGGTTTTGCTACGGGCCCGATCGGCCCCCTGAATCCGCCGCGGGAGTTGGCCAGAATTGTGGCCGTTTCGGATGCGACCGTGCCGCCCGCAGCGCCCGGGGGGACCGCGCCGCCATACAAACGGCCGGCAGGTGGCCGTGTGACCGCGCGCCGCGGCTTCTATTTCGCCGAAGCAGCCAATGGAACTAACGGTCCCACGCGATTCTTCCTCGTCGCCGAAGGAACGACTCCCACAGTCTTCGATCCCGCGGCCCCGCCTGCAGTGATCACCACGGTCGGCGCCGTAGAGGATTGGACCATCGCCAATCACACTGGCGAGGTCCACGCCTTTCATGTTCACCAGATCCACTTTCTGTTTCTGGAGGTCAATGGCGCGAGCTCGCCGGGTCCGGAGTGGCGAGACACAGTAATTCTGCCGGCGTGGGATGGCGCCGGTCCGTACCCCACCGTGAAACTGCGTCTGGATTTTCGCGATCCGAGCATCGCCGGCGTTTTCCCGTTTCACTGCCACATTCTCGACCACGAAGACGCGGGAATGATGGCAACGGTGCAAGTGAATCCAAAATAGTTTGGCGCCGGTTTCGTGCGCTTTCTCGCATCGTAAAGAAATCACAGGAAATACGCGCCATCGCGCCAACAACCCCCCAATCGGGCGAAAGACCCTTGACAGTTCAGGGGACCATTCTGCTAACCTTACTTGCGGGAATGGCCGCTGAGGAGTATCGGAGGCGGCGACTGCTCGACGAACGAGGTAATCATCGTGGATAATCAGAATTCTCCTTCCGTGCCCCGAAATTTTCGCCGGCGCTCTCTACTTTCCAGCGGTGCTTTCTTGAAATCCCGCAGACGGTTTCTGGAGCAACTCGGAGGCGCGGGCTTGGCTGCTCTGGCGGCGCCTTTGCGGGGCGAGACTCCCAAGCCCAAAATAAAAAAACGCGGCTTGGGTATTTCGCAAGTTCAACACATCATCGTTTTGTGCCAGGAGAATCACTCCTTCGATCATTACTTCGGCAGCTATGCCGGCCTGCCCAGCGGTTACGGCATACCCGCCAACTATACCAGCGGCGGGCAAGCGCCTTTTCATTTCACGACTCTGACCGACAACAACACCGATCCCAATCACGACTGGGATGCCATCCACACCGGATACGCCGACGGCGCAATGAATGGATGGTATGCGGCAAACGGCATCAACGCGCTCGGATATTACGAGTCGTCCGACCTCGCCTACTACTACTCGCTGTTCCTGCAATACACATTGTGCGTAAATTACTTCTGCGGAATGCTGAGCGACACGCAGCCCAACCGCATGATCCTTTACTCGGGCACCAGCGGAGGCAATTGCTGCGATTGCATCGAAACCAACGGCACACTTAATTCTTCGACGTATCCGTGCATCCTGGATCTTCTTAGCCAGTACGGCATTACTTTCGCTAATTACAATTTTGGCGTTCCGGACAACTACTCCTACCTGGCGTTGTGGTCGAATTGGGCCACGGGCGGCGCCAACAACGAGCTAAACCAATCGCAATCCCAGTTCTTCACGGATTGCAGCAATAACACACTTCCCAACGTTGTATTCATCACCAACGAATCCCCGAACGATGAGCACCCGCCCGAAGACATCCAGACCGGCGAAGGGCAGATGCAGCAGATCATCGAGGCAGTGCAAGCCTCTCCGGCATGGTCAAGCAGCGTTATTCTGCTGACTTATGACGAGGGCGGCGGCTTCTTCGAGCACGTCCCACCGCCCCAGTTGGATGCCTACGGCCCCGGCGTGCGCGTGCCCTTGCTTATCATCTCGCCGTTCGCGAAAGCCGGATACTTTGACACGGTTTTCCAGTGTCACGCTTCGCAATTGAAGTTCATCGAGGCGGTGTTCGGCCTACCCACGCTGGCCTCCATCAACTCCTCGTTCAACACCAGCACTCCGCTGACCAACAACTCCACCAACGGCGCGCCTTTCCCGCCGCGCGACGGCAATTCGGCTACCGGTGATTTGACGCAGTGTTTCAACTTCACCGCCTCTCCTACCTTCGAGCTTTCTGCAAGTCCTGCGTCCGTTACCGTAGCGCAAGGAAGCAGCGGGACCTCCTCCATCGTCTCTTCGGTTTCCGGTGGATTTGACGATGCGGTGGCTCTCTCTGCCAGCGGCATGCCCACAGGCGTGACCGCGAGCTTCAATCCTGCCAGCATTGCCTCGCCGGGATCGGGATCCTCGACGTTGACGCTGACCGTCGGCGCCAGTGCGGCCGCCGGTACATACACCATTACGGTCACGGGGACGGGTGGCGGCGTTACTCAAACGACCACGGTTTCACTTACAATCACGTCCAGCCAGAGTTTTACTCTCTCGGCCAACCCCGCATCGGTTACCGTTCAACAAGGGGGCAGTGGTACATCGACTATTACGTCGACTGTCTCCGGAGGTTTCAGTAGCGCTGTCGCGCTTTCGGCCAGCGGCATGCCCTCCGGTGTGACGGCAACTTTCAACCCAACCAGCATCGCCGCACCGGGATCAGGCACTTCAACATTGACGTTCACCGCCAGCAGTAGCGCGGCCGCCGGGACGTACTCAATCACCGTGACTGGAACGGGTGGCGGAGTGACGCAAACCACCACGATATCCCTCACGATTACCAGCAGCGCTTCCGGCTTCACGCTGACCGCCGGCCCCAGTTCGCTAACCGTAAACCAGGGAGCCAGCGGGACTTCTACGATCACCTCGAGCGTCTCCGGCGGATTCGACAATGCCGTTTCGCTTTCGGCCAGCGGCATGCCTTCCGGCGTGACCGCCGGTTTCAACCCAACCAGTATTGCCGCGCCCGGATCGGGCTCATCCACGTTGACATTGACTGTCAGCAGCAGCGCGGCGACCGGCACTTACACCATAACGGTCACCGGTAAAGGGGGGAGCCACACGGCGACTACGACCGTCTCATTGACCGTTGTGACTGCCGCGCCGAGTTTCACCCTTACCGCCAGCCCCGGTTCAGTCACGGCTCAACAGGGAGGCACTGGGACGTCTACTGTCACGGCCACTCCTTCCGGCGGCTTCGACGGCTCGATCGCGCTTTCGGCCAGCGGTTCGCCTTCCGGAGTGACCGCCAGTTTCAATCCCGCCAGTATCCCCTCGCCGGGCTCGGGTTCATCCACGTTGACCCTGACCATCAGCGGCAGCGCAGCCACGGGAACCTACACCATCAACGTAATCGGCACCGGCTCAGGCGGTGTAGTGGCGAACACCACGGTAACTCTCACGGTCACCAGCGCCTCGTCGAATCTGGTTCAGAATGGCAGCTTCCAAACCGGCAGTTTCACCGATTGGACGATTGGCGGACCCGTGGCGCCAACCATCACCGGGGCCGAAACACACTCAAGCAGCTATAGTGCGTTGCTCGGCCAGACGCAAACGCCCGAGGTGGATGGAACCAGCTACATTTACCAAACCGTCAGCATTCCGAGTACGGCCAAGACCGCCACGCTCACTTTCTGGTATTGGCCGGGAACCGACGATAGCATTGAATACGCATATCAGGAATGCCTGATCCAGAGCAGCTCAGGCTCCACGGACGCCACGGTTATGAAGGTGTGCAGCAACGCAAAGACCTGGACCGAGGTCACCTACAACCTGAGCAAGTACATCGGCAAGACCATTCGACTGTACTTCGGCGTGCATGGCAATGGTTATTCCTCGGACTACGTCTACATGTACGTCGATGGCATCAGCATCGCATTGTAAACGGTTGCGACGGAACGGCGTTTTGAATCTCACGGCGGCGCTCCACGCGGCCGCCTTACTGGCCATGGCCGCCTGGGGCGCGGATGTACCGTTGCATTTTCTAGCCGCCAACGACGACACGGTGGCCCCCTTTCCGCCCAACACGGTCACTCTTTACGCCATTGCCGCCGATGGCGGGCTGACCCATCCGGAGCGCGTATCGACGGGCGGAAACGGCATGGCAGGCGGTTATTTCGGCGCCTCCCGCATCCTGATCGCGCGTGGTGGCTCGGAAGCTTGCATCTACGCCTCCAACTCGCAGTCCGAAACCATATCCGGCATTGACGCCCGCACGCACAAACTGGCCGGCGCCTTCCACGGTTCCCGCCAAGATAACAAGTTGGCTAGCGATGGCATCGGCTTGGCCGCTAGCGATACTCATCTCTACGCCGCGTTCTCGGGTTCGGGCAACATCGCAGCATTTCGGATCCGGCCGGACTGCGCACTCGAGTTTGTCGGCGACCTCCACGCCCAGGGCTTGAGTGGCGGCGCCGCGGAAGGTATGGCGATCCATGGGAACCTGCTGGTGGCCGCTTATGGCGATGGTTCCATCGAATCCTTCAATATTTCCAGCGGCATGCCGCTGTCGAATGGCGATGCCCAGGGCGACGCC
>JBEKTJ010000166.1:0-15552 GCA_049516155.1 Bryobacteraceae bacterium | reverse complement strand
GGTTCGGCGAAGCGCAGAGCCAGAAACGGATTGTACTCTTCTACGATGGTGACGCCCCAACCGGTCTTAGGATCGCCGTCGATAGCCGCCATGGGCGGGTTCTCTACGCGTTCGCCGATGCCTCCGGAAGTCGCCAGCCCGAAAGACAATTTGCGCGGCTCGCCGCCCGGTTCGGCAAGGCCTGCATCGACTTCGGTAAGCACGAAGCGATCCGCGCCGCGGGCAAAACGCGTGCCGGGCAGGCTCTCGTCCTGAAACACGTCGACCCCGAGCGCGGTCCATGTACCTTCGCCCGGCTTGAACGTTACGGTATAGGTCTCGTTATCGGGGTTCGCGCCCGATGCGACCACCAGCCCTTCGCCGCGCTTGTGTTCAGAGCTGAGCGACCCGTGCAGATAGAAGTTGCTATCTACGGCTTCGTCGTTATATATGGTGAGCGTCGCGCCATTGGCTGAGGACGCCGCCGTGGGCCGCTGGTAGGACCAAGCCAGCTTGCCTGCCTCAAAATCCGGCAACAGGCGATTTTCCCAGTCCCAGCGCTGCTGCTTCAGTTGTTGCGCCCGAGCGTCCAGGCCGCGGCGCGCCGCGACGATCTGTTCGTCGAGTTCCGCGAGCCGGCGTTGTTGTTCGTCATTCGGCAGCGACAGTTTCTCGCCCCATGCGCCGCGCCCTCGGTCCGGTATCAGGCCTGTCTCGCGGACATCGGCGAAGAAGGCCTTCATGGCGTAGAAATCCTTGGAGGTGAAGGGGTCGAATTTGTGATCGTGACACTCGGCGCAGCCCATCGTGGAACCCAGCCAGACGGTGCTGAGCGTGCGCACGCGGTCCGCGCCGTACTTGGCCAGATACTCATTCGGCTGCAGGCCGCCCTCGGCGGAGGCGCGATTCAGTCGATTGTAGGCCGCGGCGACTTGTTGCTCCCGCGTAGCATTGGGCAACAAATCGCCCGCCAGTTGTTCGCGGGTGAACACGTCGAAAGGCTTGTTGTCGCGGAAGGCGCGTAGCACGTAGTCGCGATAAGGCCACGCGGGCCAAATATTGTCGCCGTGAAACCCGGCGGTATCGGCGAAGCGCACGGCGTCGAGCCAATGCATGGCGCGCATTTCGGAATAAGCCGGCGATTGAAGCAGGCGATCCACCAGCTTCTCGTAGGCATCCGGCGATCGGTCGTCGAGGAAAGCATCGGCCTCCTGTGGCGTGGGAGGGATTCCGGTCAGGTCGAGCGTCACGCGGCGCAGCAGCGTTCGGCGGTCGGCTTCGGGCGACGGCGCCAGTCCTTCGCGGGCCAAGCGCGCCTGGATGAAATTATCGATGGGATTGCGGATGGGCGCTTTCGCATCGGCTATCTCGGGAACCGGCGGACTCTTGACCGGCTGATAGGCCCAGTGGCCTTCATAGACTGCGCCTTCGGCGACCCAGCGGCGGATGGTTTCCTTTTGCGCATCGGTGAGCGTCTTCTCGGCGTATTTCGGGGGCATGCGACGCGCGGGGTCGGCGGCGAAGATGCGCTGTACAATGGCGCTCTTATCGGCATCGCCGGGCACGATGGGGACGACGCCGGAAGGTGTGGGCTTAACGGCCTCTTCGCGGCGATCCAGACGCATGCCCGCCATACGGGCGCGCTTGTCGGGCCCATGGCAGCGAAAGCATGTATCCGACATGATGGGCCGGATATCGCGATTGAACTTGACCGGTTCGGCGGCGGCGGTCAGGGCCAGCAGGACGATCGACAGGACAGTTCGCTCGAGGTGCAGCATGTGGATATGTTACAACGTGGCAGGGCCCTTGGCGCTACAATAAAAACGATGTCGAGCGCTGCAGGCGTTTCCGTCGAAGAATACCTTTCCACCGCCTACCGGCCCGATTGCGACTACATTGACGGGGAGGTGCGCGAGCGCAACCTGGGAGAATACCCGCACAGCAATTTGCAGGGCCGTCTGGTGATCTGGTTTGGGAACCGGGAGCGCGATTGGAGCATTCGCGTACTCCCCGAGCAGCGCCTCCGCGTAGGCCCCAGCCACTTTCGCATACCGGACGTTTGCGTGTTGCGGCGCGACCAGCCCATCGAGCCGTTGTTCACCCAGCCGCCGCTGATCTGCATCGAAGTACTCTCGAAAGACGACAGCCTCCGCAGCATCCGGGAGCGCTTCGACAACTACCTGAACTCCGGCGTGCCCAATGTGTGGATCCTCGACCCTGTTCTGCGCAACGCGTACGTTTGTTCGCAAACCGGATTTCAGGAACCGGATGGCGGGATGTTACGCGTGGAAGGATCCGCTATACACGTGCCGCTGGCCGAAGTCTTCGCCGAATTGGACTGAAAACTCTTTTCTTCCAACAGGGTCGTTAGAGCAAGGCGTCCCCAAAAAAATCGCCGCCGGTGCGCGGTGATAATCCAAGCGCCAATTGATCGGATGGGTGTCGCGATTGAATTTCATCGGTTCGGCGGCGGCTCCTACGGCCACGCAGACATCCCACAGAATATTCGCTCCGGACACGGCACGTGGAATATGTTACAACGCGGCACAAGCGCCCCAAAGGTGGGCAGACGATCGCTTTATGTCGTCTGCGGCGCTTGGCGAAGGAAGCAGACCAAGAAAGACGACGGTCTGCCCCACCCAAAGTGAAGCGCTGACTGACTCCCATTTTTCGTGACCTTTGGTGGGCCGCAGGCCATGGGGCACACCCTGCCGCGATGTCACGTCCCCAAAGCGGCTAAGCGCCCAGTAGGGGTAGGATAAAAGAATGTCGAGCGTTGCAGGCGTTTCCGTAGAAGAATATTTGTCCACCGTCTACCGACCCGATTGCGACTACATTGACGGGGAGGTGCGCGAGCGAAACGTGGGAGAATACGATCACGCGAATTTGCAGACCGGTTTGGCGGCTTGGTTTCGCCTGCGGCAGCGCGATTGGGACATCCGCGTACTCGTTGAGCAGCGTATCCGCGTAAGCCCCCGCCGCTTTCGCATTCCGGACGTTTGCGTCCTGCGCCGTGACCAGCCCATCGAGCCTGTGTTTACACAACCGCCGCTAATTTGCATCGAGATACTCTCGAAAGACGACAGCCTCCGCAATTTGCAGGAGCGGGTCGGCGAATACCTCAAATTCGGCGTTCCGAATGTGTGGATCCTCGATCCGGTCTTGCGTAAAGCGTACGTATGTTCGCAAACCGGATTTCAGGAACCGGATGGCGGGATGTTACGCGTGGAAGGATCCGCTATACACGTGCCGCTGGCCGAAGTCTTCGCCGAATTGGACTGAAACGTCTTTCGTACCAACGGCGTCGTTAGGGTATGGCGGCCCAAAAATCGCCGCCGATGCGCGATAATAATCCAAGGGCCATTGAGGCGTTTGTGCAATCTGCAAAACATTTAGAGGAGACTTCTCACGTGAAACGAATTTGCCGTTACCTTCCTTTTCTCTCCCTTCCGTTACTGTGCGTACAGTTCGCCAGCGCGCAGAGCTCAGTCGATTTTATGCTTGGTTTCGGGACCGCGCATGACAAGGCTAACGGAGGCGGTCTGGACAACGCCCTGTCGGCTAACGCCTTCGGTGCTTGCACGCCAGGAACTGGGGACGCATATTGCCTCAATAACCCCAGCCTGGGTGGCTTCTTTCTGGGCATCGGCGGAGATGTCATGCTTTGGAAGCATTTCGGTATCGGGGCGGAGATCAATGTGCAACCGTCCAAGAGTAACTACGGTTCTCCCTGCTCCACGGCGGTCGACGAGGAATGTTTGCAATTCCGGCAGGACTTCTACGACTTCAACGGCATCTACGCACCGATCAATACAAAACGCGTAACGCTACAGTTACAGGGCGGTATCGGCGGGGCCCACACCGGTTTTGCCATTAATGCGGCAGGCGGTTGTGCCGGCACTGCCGTCTGTACGCCGGCGACCAGTGAGCCCATTGGGAGTTCCAACCATTTCCAAATACACGCAGGCGTGGGGTTGTCTATCTTCGTCACGGAACACATTTTCGTTCGTCCGCAGTTCGACATCCACTACGTTCCGAGTTTCACCGACCAATTCGGAAGCAACTGGGCGCCGGCCGGCACCATTTGGATTGGCTATAACTTCGGCGACCGGCAGTAGGACAGGCTTCCCAGCCTGTCCCTCTGTTGGCAGCTATGAAGCGGCGCGATATTTGTCGCGGCAGGCCGGCGAACAGAAATGTACAGTCTGCCCGTTGATCCGCTTGGTTACCGACGTATCGGCTGAGACATACGTCCCGCAAACGGGGTCCTTGCGCAACTCGCCGCCTGGGGAAACCGTGGTAGGCACTGGCCGGATCGGTTTGGCCGCTACCTGTGAGTGGCTTCCGGCAAACATGGACCTGAGGATGCCGCGCACCAACCACAAGAACAGCAGCGGCACGATAACGCGGACAAACAAGAAACGCATCATGATAGGGGGCGCTCTTTCCGGCGCCCCTCAGTTATTATCGCACCCATAGCTGGACTGGGAATCCCGCGTGGGTTGAAGGCCTGCCCCACGGCTAAAGCCGGCTTAGTTCTTCGAAGTGGTCTTCTTCTTGTTCTTGGTGGCCGAGGGATTCTGATACGAGGTATCCACCGCACCGGAGAGGCTGGCGAGCATCCCTTTCGCAGACTCCGCGTTCGGGCCATCGGGCTTCAGATCCAGATAAGCTTGGAAGGCCTCGCGGGTGCCGGGCACCGGTTCGTACTTGCCATCGCTGCCTAGTTTGGCCTTGCCGATCAGGTAGATGCCATATTGGTATTGCGCATCGGCATATTTCGGGTCGGCGTCGATGGCTTTCTTGAATGCCTGTCCAGCAGGCTCGGTCTGGCCGTTGTTCACCAGCAGAGCACCCAGGTTGTAGTAGTATTTTCCGGCGCTCGGAGGATCGAGCTCAGCCGCCTTGGCAAGTTCGGCCTCGGCTTCATCGAACTTCTTGGCTTGCGCCAGCGCCAAGGCGTAATTGTTGTGCACACCGGCGTCGTCCGGCTTCAGCTCAAGCGCTTTCTTATACGCGTCCAACCCCTTGTTCAGGGCGTCGTCGTGTTCCGCGCCAGTCTTGGTTTTTGCAAGAGCGATTTCCGAGTCGCCGAGGTTGGCCCAGATGACGGGCTGATCCGGCGCCAACTCGGCGGCTTTATTGAACTGGGTGATCGCCACGTCGAATTGTTTGGCGTTGGCGGCCTCTTTGCCGGCGTTAAATGCATCGTTCAACGCCTTGCCCTTGGCTTTCAACTCCGCGCGCTCTTTGTTGGCCTTCTCGAACGCGGCCTTCTCCTCCGGAGTCATGCTGCGCGCCTGGTCTTTGCTGAGGTTGCCGGTATCGGCCGCCTTGTTCAGGGCTTGCATCCTTTGCGCCAGCGCATGCTCGTCGAAAGCGATCTCCTTGGGATCGCCTAGCGCCGTTCTCACCTTATCGACAAAATCGACGTCCTTGCCGTCCACCTCGAGCGTAACTTTGTACTGGCCCAAGGGCAGACCACCGTAGTAGTAGTGTCCCTTCTTGTCGGTCTTCACCTGATAGTGACCTTTGATGTCTTCGCGGTCGATTTTGATCAGCGCGCCTTTCAACGGCGAACCGTCCGTACCCTTCACATCTCCCTCTATCGAGGAAGTTTGCGCGAAACCGGCGAGGGCGCAGAACAGGACTCCCACGGCGGGCATGGCCACATTGCGGAACTTCATATAACCTCCAAACCTTGGAATTGCCAAATTAACGTTTCAGTTTACTACAGCGCGGGGATCGGTTGTTCGGTACAACGCTATTTCTGTGCGCTTGCAATCAGCAAGCAGCTTGCTTTAGGTCCGCCGCGGCGTAGCCTGAAAGCATGAACATTCCTCAGAAGCGTCAGGCCGAAGTCTCCGCTATCTGCGATTCGCTCGGGCACGTCATCACCGCTCCGCGCATTGAAGCAACCCGCCAAATCCTCACCGATACCCTTCGGCGCGCGGTGCGACTTGCTGCCGATGCGCCTATCAAGATGGGGCGCAAGGGTGGTCAAACGGCCGCAATAAGAGCGGCGAGTACTTAAGGCAAATCGCGGGCTTCCATGGCCGTCGCGAACTTTTTTGCGGAATCTTGCTTCCCTTCGCCATCAAGAAGTCCGAAAAATCGGCGTCTATCGGCCAACAAATCGAAAGGGAGGACTGAATGCAGGAGGCGCATCGCATCGGGCTGGTGAATCATGTCGTGCCGCCTCAGCGTCGAACAGCGAGCCGAAGTTGTCGACCTCGACACGTCAATCGTTCCCGAAATCGGTGCGCGCGCTGAACCGCAGCCGCTCCTCCCGGCCGTCGAGCGACGGCGGCGCCACTTCCGCCGGACTCAGCGACTGCGCCAAGTCGACCGCCGCGCGCGCCAGCGTCTGCCCGAACGCCAGGTAGCCCTTGTCCCCCGCGCTTGCCGAATGGTCGCCTGCCGCCCCTTTCATGAAGATGGCGGCCGGCCAGCGGCCACAGATTCCGACGCTCGATCTCTGCGGGTGGATCTTTAAGGTTGCGAGTGTAAACGCGGAGCGCCAATCTTGCGTAATGCCCCGCGCTTTGCTTCGACACTTCGGGCATCGCTGAGAAAATCGGGCATAAACGGCTACCCGCCTCACGTAGCCTGCAAAGCCTCGGCGATTTCCTTCTCCTCAATGGCGCCTTCCCGGATGATCTTCCAATAGGGTTCCGTGATATCTACCGTAGTGGCGCCCGCGCCGGAGCAGGCGCCGCCGTCCAGCACCAGGTCCACGCGGCCGTCCATGGTGCCGAACACCTGGATGCCGCTGCGGCAAGTCGGCGATCCGGAGATGTTCGCGCTGGTCGAGATCAGGGGCTGGTTCAAGGCTGCGATCAGCGCATTGGCGATCTTGGCGCGCGGTTGCCGCACCGCCAGGCGGCCGGTATTGCCTGTCACCTTCAACGGAACGCGGGCCGACGCCGGCACGATGATGGTCAGCGGACCGGGCCAGAAGCGCCGCGTGAGGATGAAGAACCGGTTGTTCAGTTCCGCAGCCAGATCCTCGGCCGCTATGGCGTCCGCTACCAGCAACGGCAGCGAACGATTTATTTCGCGTCCCTTGGCCCGGAACACGGCGGAGACCGCGCGCAAGTTGAACGGATCGGCTACCAGCACGTACAGTGCATCGGTAGGGATGGCAACCACCCTCCCACGGCGAATGGCGGCGGCGGCGCGTTCGATCGCTTCCGGTTGCGGCTGTTCCGCGTCTACTTCCACGAGATCAGTTGCCATATGCGCCGCGACTCCTAGCGCGGCCCAATCGCTTCCGCCACGTCGATCGCCATCTGGTAGCGCCCGAAAGGAGCGCTCAACTGCACACCCTGCACCATGCCGCGCACACGCTCCACCATCTCGCGCGCGATAGCGATGCCTTCCTGGCGCGACCTATCGGCGTTGTCCACCTGGCGCATGCGCTCCATGTAATAATCTGGCACCGGCACGCGCAGCTCGTTCACCATGAATTCGGCGTTGCGAAAGCTGGTCAGCGGCCAGATGCCACAAATTACCGGGATCTTCACGTGTTCGATCCGCTTCATAAACTGCTCGAGCAAGGCCAAGTCGAATACCGGCTGCGTCACCACGTATTCGGCGCCCGCTTGTACCTTCCACTCGAACCGGCGGATCTCTTCATCCATGTTCAACGCGCCCGGATTGACGCCCACACCGATCAGCAGTGCGGTCTGCGATCCCATGGCATTGCCGCCGATATCCAGGCCATGGTTCAGATTGTTCGCGATATTCACCAGCCCGATGGCGTCCACGTCGAACACCGCGGTGGCATCCGGATAGCTGCCCATGCGCGGCGGATCGCCGGTGATGCAGATCAGGTTGCGCACGCCCGCGCAATGCGCGCCCAGCAGCTCCGATTGAATACTCAGAATATTGCGGTCGCGGCAACAGAAATGGTTCACTGCCTCGATGCCGGCTTCCCGCTGAATGAGCTGGCAGGTGACTTGCGAGCTCATGCGCGCGCTGGCCCGCGGCCCGTCCGGCACGTTGATGCAATCGATGCCCTGCCTAGCGCACAGCTTGGCGCCCGCGATCTCTTTGGAAGCGTCCACGCCGCGAGGGGGCAGAATCTCCACGAACGCCACGAACTTCCCCGCCGCCAGCTTGGCGCCCAATTGCGATTTATCCGCCACGGGCACTTTGGGGATGGCCTGGGCTTTGGCCTTCGGCTCCTCCACGGTGACGCCCAGCTTCTTCTGCACCGGCTGCAGCGAGCGCGCCTCCGCATGGATCAGCTTGATGTGCTCGGGCGTGGTGCCGCAGCATCCACCCACGATGCGTACACCCGCCCACAGCAGGCGCCGCGCGTATTGCGCCATATATTCCGGCGAGCACAGATAGAGGTTGCGGCCCTCCACGCGCACTGGCACGCCCGCGTTTGGCATGGCGCTGATGGGCTTGGCGGAGAATGCCATCATGCGTTCCACGGTTTCCAGCGTGGTCTTGGGACCCACCGAGCAATTGACGCCGATTACGTCGGCCGGCCACTCGTCGAGAAGTCGCGTAAATGCTTCCGTTTCCGTGCCGCCTGGAAGATTGCCGTTGTCGTCGATGGTCACGTGCGCCACGATGGTCATGTCCGGACCGGCGGCTTCGCGCGCGGCGAAAATGGCTTCGCGCATTTCATCCGGATTGCCGAAGGTTTCGAGGATCAGCAGATCCACACCCGCATCCAGCAGCACCTCCGCCTGCTCGCGGAAGATGGCCCGCGCTTCGGCGAACGAGGTAGGCCCCAGCGGCTCGATCCGCGCTCCCAGCGGTCCGATGGCGCCTGCCACGAAAGCGTGCTCGCGCGCCGCCTCGCGGGCCAGCCGTACGCCCGCCTGGTTGATGGCGCGCAGCTTTTCGGCGAGCCCGAAGGCCCCCAGGCGCATACGGTTGGCGCCGAAAGTGTTGGTCTCCAGGATCTCGGCGCCGGCCTTTACGTACTCCTGATGAATCTCGCGCACCATATCCGGCGCGGCGATGTTCAGCTCATCGAAGCAGCGGTTAATGAACACGCCGCGGGAGTAGAGCATAGTGCCCATTGCGCCGTCCGCCACAATCGCGCGGCGCGCGAGCTGCTCTCGAAACTCTTCGGCGCGGGTTGCGGCGGTGGTCGGCATTGGGAGGATATTCGGATCTGTTCGGGTAGTGGCGCAACCGATCCGGATATTGTAATTTTAGCGCATGTGGGGCGGCTAGGGGCATGCAAATTCTCGGAAGGGCGGGCCAACCTGCTTCGTGTTATCATGCCTTCGCCAGAATCACTCCAGGCCGCTATGTTCCGTACTTTCAACGACCTCCTGGACGCCGCGCGCGCCCGCGGTCCGGTTTCCGTGGCGGTGGCCGCCGCGCACGATCCCGATGTGATCGAGGCGCTTAAACGTGCCCGCGAATTGCGCCTTGCGGAGGGTATCCTGGTTGGCAATGGAGACGCGATCCGCGCGCTCGCCCGCGAGGCCGGCTTCGAGCTTTCCGAGAGCCAGGTCGTCAACGAGCCCGACCCGGCGGCGGCTGTCCGGCAGGCCATCGCCTTGGTGCGGGAAGGCCGCGCCGGGCTGCTGATGAAAGGCAAAATTGCGACCGCCAGACTGATCCGCGCCGTGCTCGATAAGGATATTGGCCTGCGCACCAACCGGCAGTTGAGCCAGGTCGTCGTCTTTCAGGTGCCTGGCATCGACCGCCTGATGCTGCTGACGGATGCGGCCATCAACATCGCGCCCACGCTCGCGCAGAAGGCGGAGCTATGCCGCAACGCCATCCAGGTGGCCCGCGCCATCGGGATTGAAAAGCCGAACATCGCCGCGCTCTGCGCTCTGGAACTGGTCAATCCCGAAATGCCGGCTACGGTGGACGCCGCCGCGCTGAGCGCCATGAATCGCCGCGGCCAGCTTCCCGGCTGCTATGTTGAAGGTCCCATAGCACTCGACGCGCCCCTCAGCAAATTCGCGGCGGAGCGCAAGAAAATCGTGAGCCCTATCGTCGAAAATACGGATATCTTCCTGGCGCCGGCTATTGAGGCCGCCAATATCCTTTATCGCGCGCTAGTCTATTTCGCAAAGGCGGAATCGGGGGGAATTGTTTTGGGCGCACGCGCGCCCGTGGTGCTGCTCTCACGTGCGGAAACACCCGAAACCAAGGTGCGCTCCATCGCTATTGGAGCGCTAATGGTGGCATCGGGCGTATGATTATTGTTGTAGATTTGTAACGTTTGGCCTCTGAATTTCACAATCTATTGAAGGGGATAATGGAGCACGACGAAGCAACCCGGTCTCACGCCGCCGAGCGTTATGTGGCGCGCGAACTTTTGCCCGCCGAACGGGATGCCTTTGAAGAGCATCTTTTCGATTGCCGGCAGTGCGCGGACGACGTTCGCTTGGAACTGACTTTCGCGGCAACGCTACGAGCCGTTTCGCGGGAAGCCGTGGCGCCCAAGCCCTCCCTGTGGCAAAGATTGCTGGACGGGCTTCGCCTGCGGCCTGCCCTGGCGTTTTCGTTTGCGGCTAATTTCGTGTTGGCGGCCGGGTTGGGATATGTTCTGCTGACTTCTACGCACCAGTCAGTGGCCCCGGCATTCCTGCAACCCTATTTTGCCCCGGGCCCCACCAAGGGCGCCGCGGATGTACACGATATCCCGCCGGGAGAATCTTTTTACTCGGTGACCTTTCCTACCCCTAATGGGATAAGCCAGTCTTATTCTTACGAAATCCTGAATGCGGCCGGTCAACGCGAGCTGTCGGGTTCCGCGAATGCGCCGGCCGGCAGCGATGCCTACTTCCAGGCGTCCATCCGTAACTTGCCCGATGGCATCCACGCTCTGGTGGTCCGCGGCACACGCCATGAAATCGTTTCATGGTCCAGATTCCGCACTTCACGTTGAGTCCGCTGCCGCATTGCCGGCAGCCGGCCCATGCCGCTTTACAATTCTGCGAGGCATTCTGGTAGCATCTTCATCGGCTAATGCGCACCCCTGCCGATTCATCGCTTGTGCTTGCCGCCTTGACTGTCTGGCTTTGCGGCTGTGCCAACCGGGACCGCGATGCCGGCGCAGCTTATCTGAAGGCCCGATCCGCGCTGCGCACCGGAGACTTCATCCAGTCGCTTGCGATGGCGCGCGATGGCCTGTATCGGTGGCCTCAGGGCGATTGGGGTTGGAAGTTCCGCCTGACATACGCTGAGGATTTGATCATCCTCAGCCGCGCCAAAGAAGCGCGTGCCCTTCTGGACACGGCCGCACTCCCGTCCGACGCCGGTCTGCGGGCCCGATTGACGATGGATCGTGCCAGAATCGCCCTCGTCTTGGAACCCGACAAGCCTGAGTCGGGGCGGAAGCTCATGCTCGAGGCGCAAGAGGCCGCGCTGGCTTCCCGCGATGCAGCCCTGGTCTGTATGACCCGATTGCGCTTGGCGGAGCTTGCGCGGGGATTCACCGAGTCCGAAGCTTTCCTCCGCATGGCCCTCGCCGACGCCGTGAACCGCCATGATCTTTACTTGCAGTCTTGGGCGCGAGTGGATCTCGGCTTCATCCGTGCGCGGGCTTCGCGGTTCGATGAAGCTATCCCCATCCTGGAAGCGGGGCTCGAAAACGCACGCTTGTGCGGGGCCAAATCCATGCTGGCGGGGGGGCTCGGCAATCTGGGTTGGTGCTACTTCATGCTCGGCGATACCGACCGCGCACAGAGCGCCTGGAGTCGCGCCGAAGCCCTCAGCGGCCAAATCGGCCTGCGGGACTTTCAGCAGCGCTGGCTGGGCGGACTCGGGAATATCTCAATGACCCGCGGCGATCTGGATCGCGCGGCCAGCTACCAAATGCGCGCAGCCGAATTGTGCCGGGCTGTCGGCAATGACGCGTGGCTGGCCATCGCGTTCACCAACCTGGCGCAAATCTCGCTGCTGAAAGGCGATCTGACTTCCGCAAAATCTTATAACGGCCAAGCCCTTCTCATTAAGCGGCGCTTGGGTGACGAATGGTCGTTAGTCTATTCCGAATTGGTAGCTGCGGCGATCAATATGAATGCGCACCGTTATCCAGCCGCCGCGAACGGTTACCGGACGGTGATAGCGCGCGCACCGCGGGCAAAGGCGCCGGACGTTTTATGGCAGGCGTACGGCGGCTTGGCGAGTCTCTATCAAAAGACCGGCAGGCCAACGCTCGCCGACGCGCAATACCGCGGCGCGATCGACACCATCGACCGCGAGTGGGGAAGGCTGAAGAGCGACGATTGGAAAGCGACGTTTCTGGCGCCGGGGTATCTGATCGGTTTCTTTCAGGATTATGTCGATTTCCTGATCGGCCGCGGACAGATCGGGAAAGCGCTCGAAGTTGCCGAATCGTCGCGTGCGCGGGTTCTCAATCAACGCCTGGAGCACCTTGGCGCGGTTCCACCGAACTTCCAATTAAGCAAGCTGCTCTCTGCCGCGCGCGAGTCGCGTACGGTGATTCTGTCGTTTTGGCTTACACCGATCCGCTCTTCGGTATGGGTGATTGGTTCCGGCCGCATTTCCCGCTTCGACCTGCCACCCGCCAGAGACATCGCCGCGTTAGTGCAGAAGTACACCAGCATCGTCACGCAGGGCGGCGATCCATTGGCGCGGAGCGATCCGGCGGTATCCGCACTATACCAAGCCGTGCTGGGTCCTGTGCATAAACTGATTCCGCCCGGTTCGAACGTGATCGTAGTGCCCGATGGTGCGCTGCACCAGCTTGCTTTCGAGACGCTGGTGGTGCCCGGCCCGCGGCCGCACTACTGGATCGAAGACGTGGCCATCTCCACAGCGGCTTCGTTGCGCGTATTGCAGGCCGACGGCCGGCAGCCCGCACGCACGCCAACACTGCTGCTCATGGGCGATCCCGTGCTGACCGGTCGGGAGTTTCCGCCTCTGCCTAACGCGAAGTTGGAGATCGCAGCCGTCACGGAGCAGTTTCCGCCCGTCAATCGAGTGCTCCTCACCGGCGCCAGCGCGGTTCCCGGAGCCTACGCCAAAGCGTCGCCGGCGAACTTCACCAGCATTGATTTCGCTACCCACGCCACCGCCAATCGTGAGAGCCCGCTGAACTCGGCCATTATCCTCTCGCATCAGGGCGAGACCTTCAAATTATACGCCAGGGATGTAGCCGGTGTGCCGTTGAGCGCCGATCTGGTCACCATTTCCGCCTGCACCAGCGCCGGCGTGAAGGCATACTCCGGCGAGGGTCTGATGGGCTTTGCCTGGGCGTTCCTCCAGGCCGGCGCGCAAAATGTGATCGCCAGCCTTTGGGACGTGGACGACCTTCGCTCGGTGGAGATCATGCGCGGGCTTTATGCGGGGATGGCGCGCGGGCAGGGTCCGTTGCGCGCGCTGCGATCGGCCAAACTGTCCCTGCTGCATTCGGGATCGAACGGCCGGCTGCCTTATTACTGGGCGCCGCTCCAAGTCTTCACCCGTCGCATCTCCCGGTGAGTTGTAACCGGGGGGGCGCGCCCCCTTTGCTCGCGGCCCGCGTCTTCCTCGATGCCGTGAATATGCGTAGGTTCGGGAGGAGCGCGGATAATGCCGGACATTCCAGTGGCGCTCCAGACGTTTTTTGGTCATGCTCAATCATCCACCCTGGTACGAATAGAATTGTCGAGTTTGCGGGGCGCCAACGAAGCGAGAGGTACGCCTGGGTGGAGCGCGTGCTAGGGGGGTAGAACTACGTCGCGTTGGGCAAGGGGGAACTCGGCGTGGTGCGCGCCTATAGGGAAAAAGTGACGGGGATGAGCGTCTCACAGACGACGCGATTGATCCGCGGATTTCTGGGCAGCGAGTGGTGCGGATGGCGCCGTACCAACGGCACAGTTTCCAAGCGCGGTACCCTGCCCGGGACATCGCGTTGTTGGCGGAAGTGGACCGGGCGCACGAGCGCTCATGGGTTACTTGCGGTTTTGCCACAGTGAGCCTGGACCAGCGCGGCAAACGCCAACGCCAATACAAGACCGAAGATTATCAGACGCCGTTTGAGAAACTGAAGTCGGGAACGGGCCGAGCAGTACCTCAAGCCGGGAGTGAGCTTGGCGGATCTGGAACGAAAGGCGCTGGCGGTAAGCACCGAGTGCGCCCGGAAGATGAGCGCCGCCAAGTCGCGGCTGCTCCGGCAGTGTAAAGTGCAGTCTCCACTTCCGCCACTATTCCGATAACGGAGCGGAGGGGGCGGTGGAAGGCATGGAAAACCAAAAGGCAGGTTTTCCACTTTCCCACCCGGTGCACGCGATGACGACGACGATTGCCTCTCTGAACCCAAGAAACCAAAGAAAGGATGCCGGCCCGCTACACGGCTTCATCATTCTTTATGCCGCACTTCCTCCGGTCGCATTTCATGCTCATCCTTTAATTGGAAAGTGCTGCGGGCGCGGACCCCGGCGCGTCTCGCCGATTCCGGAACGAGGCTTCCGTCTCGGCGAAGATTTGGGCAAAGAAATCCCGGGACGACGGCGAACATCCGATGTGCATCGTGCGCAGCCGTGGCGTGCCTGGCGGCTCCTCGATAAAGCCCAGCGTGCCGTTCCAGCCCAGATCGTCCAGCACAAACTGAAGGCACTCCTGCTCGCCCGGCGGAAGCCCGGATACCACCAGGTCGAACACCTGTCCGCTGGCGTGGTCCATTATCCGGGGGCTTTGCCCTGACTCGCTCGACGGGCCGCCGGTTTTGGGCACCACCAGCGCGGTGGCATCCAGCGGCACGAATGCCTCCCCGGGGCGCAATGCTGCAAAGAGCCGCCGGGTCTCGAAGGCAATGTATGCCAGAGTGCCTACAGTTGAGGGCAGCGCCTTTACGCGCCAGTCGTCGTTCTCCGCATGCCGCTCCGGATGCTGCTCGTCCGCTAGCGGGGGCGCATCTACCCGGAAGCCGAAGAACTCCGGATCGTTCGGCGCGCTCACCAGCTTGCTTCCGGAATCGCCGCGGATGAGTTCGCCGGTTTGAAAAATCAGATCCTGCGGCTTCAGCCAGGCCGACAGCCGGTCCGGCGCGCGTAACGCCGGCGCCGCCGAATACTGATATTCCGCGGCCAGATCCCGAAATTCAGACGGGTCGTCGCGATACATCCGGAGCAACTGCTCGGCGCGCATCACGCGGAACCAATAAGTAGGCGAGTAGTCGCGATCCATCTGGGTGCGAATGGCGCCGCAGAGATCGGGGTTCCATACCGGGCTGCAACCGAAGAAAACCTTGGCCACACTGGGGAGCCGGGCCTCGGGAGGACTGTTAGGGGCACCGTCCGGAGTGTGGATGCCCTTCGCCATCGCCCGGAAATCGGCCACGCAGCCTTCGCCGCAGTGGTAAGCCCAGATGGCCCAATCGCGGCCGCCGTAGCGTTGCTCCATACCGGCCAGATACGCGGCGACCGCTGGGATAGCCTTCTCGGGCTTCAGCCGGTCGTCCCGCACCAGGACGGTGTATGTCTCTTTGTGGCGCACAGTGCGGTACACCAGCTTGCCGTGCTTGTTCCGCACCGCGGTCTGCGTCTTCACCACGCGATGCCGCGTGGCATAAACGATCCGCAATCCCATGCGCTTGCCGGTAGCTTCGGAGATTTGCAGGATGCCGCGCGGACC
>JBEKTJ010000165.1:0-15603 GCA_049516155.1 Bryobacteraceae bacterium | reverse complement strand
ACGTTTCGGCGGGAGGTGGCGCGTGCGTGGCTGGCGGCGCTGCGGCGACGCGGCCAACGACATCGCCTAGGGTGGGAGCGTTTCCGCTCGATTCTGGATCGCCATCTACCCCGGCCCCGCATTCTGCATCCGGAACCTGGGGCGCGGTTTGACGCCAGACACCCAAGGTAGGAGCCGTCTGCGCTAAAGTGCGCCCGTACGGATCTGTGCGGGGGGCGTCTGGTAACGGACGTCCCTACCGCGACTGGGCGTAGCTGCAGATTTTGATGAACAGCGGACCGAAGTCTGCGTCATCGATATAGAAGTAGTAGTGGTTGACGTAAACCGACCGTCCCGTTCGAACTGGAACCATCCGTCCATTTTTTTTCCGTTGATCATTTGGCCATCTCTTGGGCCACCCCGATGAATACGATGCCCTCCTGCATGGCAGTTGCTGGCGGAAGTGTTTGGCGATATCGTCGTTCCGTTCCTTATGGTCGAACTGGTAAATCGGGTATGGGCGGACCCAGGCGGCTGCCCACCAACCTCACTCGACGGGCGGTTTATTCTCTTCCACCGGAATGCGGTGCTCGTTGGCAAATGCATCTTTACGAATGCCGGTCACCTGCCAGGACACCTTCATACCGGGCCGGCCGCCGCCGATCTTGAACCGATTGCCCGAAACTTCGCTGGCCACGTACACCGGCGCGAAGCCGCCGATACAAGTAAGTTGATAGCGGAAATCGCGGTTCAGCGCATCGAACCAATCCGGAAGTTCCACTACGGCATCGCCATGCTTGGAGAGCGTCGCCACCCCGTTGTAGATGTTCATCATGTCGGGCGACTCGACAAAGGAATGGTACAGATACTTATGTTCCGGATCGAGCGGATGGTCGATGCGGAAGGAGCCGCCGCCTTTGGAAACGGTTCCAGTCACCGTCAAATTGCCGGTGACCTTCACATTGCCGTTGAACTGTCCGGCGGAACCGCCGCCTGTGGCCGTGGCGAGTAGAGCCGTGCCGCCGCCCGTGGCGTTCGCGGAGATGCCAATGCCGGCGGCGCTCGATGAGTTGCCATATACCCCGATGGCGTTGCCTGTAGTAGCGGTATTGGCTCCGTACACTCCGTATCCCGTGGAGCTGGAAGTGCCCCCGGCCACGCCAGTCCCAGTGGCGGTGGTGCCGTACACGGCCGTTCCCGTAGCGCTGGAGGTGCTGCCGTACACGCCGTAGTTGGTGCCGCTCGCCGCGGAAGCTACACCCTGCACGCCAACTCCCCCGGTGCTGGAGCTGACTCCGGCAACGCCATAAGCAGCGCCGGTAGTTGCGGCGTTGGCGCCGTACACCCCGTATCCGGCCGGGCTGGCGGTGGCGCCAGCCACGCCCGTCCCGCTGGTGGCTGATCCTTCGACCGCGATTCCATTAGGGCTCACCACACTGCCATATACGCCAAAAGTGGACCCGCTGGCGGCCGTGTTTGCGCCCAGGATGCCAATTCCCGCCGTGCTCGCGTTGGTGCCGTATACGCCGAAGGCCTGGCCGGTAGTCGCGGTGTTGACGCCGTACACGGCGAAACCTGTGGGGCTGGCGCTGGCGCCATACGTGCCAAAGGCGTTACCCGTGGTAGCGGCATTGGCGCCGTACACCCCGTATCCAGCGGCGGCGGAGGTAACGCCCCCCACGCCTGTCCCGTTAGTGGCGATGCCGTATACCGATATCCCGTTGGGGCTCACGGTAGTGCCATACACGCCATAATCCGCGCCGCTGGCCGAAGTAGCCTGGCCGATCACGCCGGCTCCCGAAGAACTTGCGGTCAGGCCGAGAACGCCGGTGTTGACGCCCGTCGTCGCCGAGGCGGCGCCTTCCACGCCGATTCCGTTGGCGCTGGCAGACGTGCCGTACACACCATAGGCATTGCCCGTAGCCGCGCTGTTGATACCGTATACGGCGGTCCCCGTGGGGCTGGGAGTGGATCCATACACGCCGTAATTCGCGCCGCTGGCCGATGCCGCCGCGCCCAGCACGCCAGTCCCGGTAGAGCTGGCGGTCCTGCCGGACACGCCGAAGGTGGCGCCGGTGGCCGAAGAGACGTCTCCGAGAATCGCGGTTCCGGTGGCGGCGGCGTTAATCGCCTCCAGCTTGGCCGTCGCCGACGTGGTGCCAATGCCTACGTTCCCGGCGGCCGTCTGGTAAAGTTTTGAGTTCCCGAGGGTGGTAGTGCCGGTCCAGATGGTGATGTAATTCGTCGTGCCGCTGCCGGTTTGCTCGGGTGTGGTCTGTGGGGCCTGTTTTACAGGACCGCCCGCCGATTGCATAACCTCTGTAGCGAGTGCTTTGGCGGGGCCCGCGGCGCTCGGATTTGCGGTGCCGGCCAAGGCGAACGCCGCCGCCGGAAGTCCGCCCAAAGTCTCCGCATCCGCCGCTTTGAGCGAGTAGGGCACGCTGGTCATCAACACCCGCGGACCTTCCGCTTCCCCTTGCGCCTGAACGCCTAACCATCGCTGTCCTGATCCAAAGGCTTCCGTCGGGATGCCGTCGTTCTTAGTGGAACCCAGCAGGATCGTGTATCGGCCGTTGGCATCCGGTTGCACGTTCTGGGTTTCCATCCAGATCGGCGCGCCGCCCTCCTGCTGCTCATAAAGCGAGAACGTGACGCCTACCACTCCGGGGAGCGGCTCGCCCGTGACGTCGGTCAATGTGCCGGCGAACTTCACTAGCCGCGGTACGGCGGTTGCCTTCGCGGGCGGCTGCGCGCCCAGCGACAGGGTCCCGGCCATTATCAGCAGCATCGCGGTAATAATATTTCCAATACGATTCATGATTTACCCTCCCAGGGTGAACTCAGTTCGTTTGAGATTGTACCGCGCGGCGATGGACATTCATAGGAAATGCCGGTACCAGCTGGGTAATGGAGCGGCCATGCCCGCCGCCTGCGTCGGGTCTTCTCCTGACTTTGCTCACGATCCTCACCGAGCCGTACGCTCCAGCTATGTGGCTTCGGCGGGTACTCACCGGCAAAGGAATCTAAAGACGCTAACGCGCTGCCTGAACGCGCCGATTCGATCAGGGTGTGAGCTCAAATACCACGCCGCTTAAGCCCGTGCCGCCGAATACGGTAGTTCCATAGAGGTTGCCGGCCGGGTCGGCGATCACGCCTGCGGAGACGTCGCCTCCGTCGCTGCCGCCCGTGAAGCTGTATAACACAGCCAGATGGCCGGCCGTGTCCAGCTTGTACACGAACCCTCCTTGCGGATTTTTCCCATCGTAAGTGGTTCCGTAGAGGTTGCCCGCCGAGTCCCGGATCACTCCGGCATGGGGGAGACCGCCACCGGAACCGCCCCGGAAGCTATACAGCACTGTCTCATGGCCGGCGGTATCGAGGTCGTAGACAACGCCATCCCCATTGCCGCCGGAGAGGGTTGTTCCATAGAGGTTGCCCGTCGAGTCGCCGATCACTCCAGCCCAAGGCTGGCCGCCATCGGCCCCTCCCGTGAAGCTGTACAACACGGTCTCGTGGCCGGCGGCGTCTACCTCGTACACGACGCCTGCATTTCCGGTGCCTCCGTAGCGGGTGGTCCCGTAAAGGTTGCCAATCGAGTCGCGGATCACACCGGCGTACGGCTGGCCGCCGTCGTCGCCGCCCGTGAAGGCGTACAAGACCGTTTCGTGGCCGGTGGCATCGACCTTGTACACGACGCCTGCGTTTCCCGCGCCTCCATGCAGGGTGGTTCCGTAGAGATTGCCCGCCGCATCGCCGATCACGGCTGCAAAGGGGTTGCCCCCATCGGTACCGCCGGTAAAAGTGTACAAAACAGTCTCATTGAGGGCGGTATCCAGCTTGTACACGACGCCTTTGTTCGCCGTTCCGCCCAGAAGAGCAGTTCCATAAATGTTACCGGCCGAGTCGCGGACCACTCCCCCGTAGGGGTTGGCCCCATCGGCCCCGCCCGTGAAGTTGTACAACACCCTCTCATGGCCGGTGCTATCCAGCTTGTACACTACCCCTGCGTGCCCCGTGCCGCCCTGGTAAGTAGTGCCAAAAAGGTTACCCGCCGAGTCGCGGATCACTCCCGCGTTTGGGTAGCTTCCGTCTACCGCGCCCGGAAAGGTGTAGAACACCGTTTCATTGCCGGCGGTGTCCAGCTTGAAAACGACGCCCACCATCCCGCTGCCGCCCGCCGTAGTAGTTCCGTAGAGATTTCCGGCCGAGTCGCGGATCAGTCCAGCATAAGGACCGGAGCCGTCGTCTTCCGCTGTGAAGAAGTTGTGCAGTACAGTCTCATGACCGGTGGCATCCAGCTTAAACACGACGCCCAAGCCCTCCGTGCCACCAGATCGAGTCGTTCCGTAGAAAGAGCCTGCCCCGTCCCCGATCACCGCATTGGGTTCTTCGCCATCGGCAAACTCCGCGAAGCTATACAACACCGTCTCCCGGCCGGCGGTGTCCAGCTTGTACACCACGCCATAGCCCGGCGTGCCGCCACCGGCTGCTCCATAGAGGTTGCCGGCCGCGTCCCGGATCACCCCGGAGTAGGGCTCGCCGCCACCTGCAGCCACTGTGAAGGTGTACAGTACCGTTTCCTGGCCATTGACATCCAGCTCATATACAACGCCCGCGTTCGCCGTGCCGCCGTAAGTGGTGGTTCCGTAGAGATTGCCGGCCGGGTCCCGGATCACGCCCGCGTAAGGGCTTTTCCCATCCGCGCCTCCCGTGAAGCTGTGCAACACCGTCTCCTGGCCGGCGGTGTCCAGCTTGTACACCACGCCAAAGCCCGCCGTGCCGCCCTGGTAAGCAGTTCCGTAGAGGTTTCCCGCCGGGTCGCTGATCACTCCCGCATAGGGACGGCCCCCATCGTCGCCGCCGGCGAAGCTGTACAACACCGTCTCACGGCCGGTGCTGTCCAGCTTGTACACCACGCCAAAGCCCGCCGCGCCGCCCTGGTACGTGGTTCCGTAGAGATTGCCGGCGGAGTCGCCAATCACTCCTGAATAGTGGTTGGCCCCGTCGTTCCCACCCATGAAGCTATACAGCACGGTCTCATGGCCGGTGGCATCCAGTTTGTACACAACGCCAACTCCCGCGGCGCCGCCATTGGCCGTAGTTCCATAGAAATTGCCCATCGAGTCGGCTATTAACGGGGCATAGGGCTCCGCGCCTTTTGGCGGACACCCGAAATTATGCAACACGATTTCACTTGCGGCAGCAGGCGCTGCAATGATGAGCGCTAACACACATGCAAACCAGAAAACGATCGCGGGCTGTAGAGATATCTTGAGCATTACTGAGTCACCTTAAAGGCCACGTTACTCAATAGTGTAGACCTTGCCGAACGCCATGGCCGTGGCTTCGTTATAAAGCTGCCCGGATTGCGTCAGGTAAGCCTTGTTTCGAACAGCGCCTCCGGCAGGGCGCTCTTCACCGCCACGCACTGTATCATGCCGGCGCCGTCGCGCACGATAGGAAAGACGATTTTGCCGGACTTACGCAGGTTGTACAGCCATCCGGCGATTTGCACGGTATCGCCGGCGTGGCGCGGCGTCGGCGATCGTTATCCGGAGGGCGCTCACAGATTCTCCAATCGATCGAATAATTCCACCGCCGTGCCTAGCGAGAATTCCGGCGCTTCCTTGAGCTCCAGCAGCAGCGGATATTGGTCCGCACGCGTGCGCAGCAGGTTCATCGTCTCTTTCCAGTCGATGGTTCCACCCTCGGCCAACAACGGAAATAGATGCTTGTCCGCTTTGCCGTCGTTGTCGTGGATGTGCGTCGAGCGGATGCGGTCCCGCATCACGTTGAAGGCCGCCTCCACGCCCTCGCCGAGGTTGGCATGCCCCACGTCGAATACGAAATTTAGATCCAGGTGCGTCAATTCCAGAAAAAGCATCAGGCGCTCGGCGCTGCAAAGAGCATTCGGAATGTTCTCCAATAGCACTTCCACGCCGCGCTGGCGCGCGAAAAGGCTGATTTGCTCCAGCGCTGAAAAGGCCGCATCCACGGCCCGCTCGGAATATTCCTCGCCGGCAACGCCGATGTGCTGGACCATGTATTGGAACGGAATCGTTTCGGCGATTTCGAGCGCGCGCTTGATCTCATCCACCATTTCCAGGCGTTTGCCCTTGATTGGCTCGGTGATGGTGATCACCGACTGCGGCCCCGAGCGGCCCCAGAATTCGTCGTTGTACATGGGCGCGTGTAAGGAATGGAGTTTCAAATCGGAGTCGCGAAACCAGTGTCCCAATTCGGCGATTTGGGCGCGATCTCGGTAGTCCAGATGCTGCCGCGCGCAGAAGATTTCCACGGCCGGAATCCCGGCGTGCTGAACCTTGTCGAGCTGGGCAACCGTCAGCCGGTGATTGATGAACAGGTGCGTGGAAAGAACGTGACGCATTCTCAGTATCCTTTGGCGGTGCCTTCTGTGCGCGGATCGGCCGCGCCCTCCAGCCACCCGTCGCGCGCTTGAATGGCGGCCACTTCGCCCATGCCGCCCACCATCTTCACCTGATGGCCGCGGGCCTGCAACAGCGCGATCGTATCCGGCGAGAAGCCGCGCTCCATTACCAGTTGATCCGGCAGCCATTGGTGGTGGATGCGCGGAAAATCGACGGCGTCTTGTATATTCATTCCGAAGTCCACAACGTTAACCAGCACCTGCAGAACGCTGTTGATAATGGTGGGTCCGCCGGGCGTGCCTAGCACCAGCTCCAGCTTGCCGCCGCCTGTAATGATTGTCGGGGTCATCGACGAAAGCGGCCGCTTGCGCGGCTGGATGGCATTGGCTTCACCCTGCACCAGGCCGAAGCCGTTGGGCTCGCCGGGCTTGGCGGCGAAATCGTCCATTTCGTCGTTGAGCAGGAAACCAAGTCCGGGCACAGTGACGCCATCGCCGTATCCGAAGTTCAGCGTGTAGGTGACCGCGACTGCATTGCCATCCGCATCGACGATCGAGTAGTGCGTCGTTTCGCTGCTCTCGGGGGCCAGCGCTTTGGCCGCGTGAATCTGCCCACTGGGCGTGGCGTGCTCCGGATCGATCGACTTTCGCAACTGTGCAACGTAGGCGGGGTCCAGCAGGCCGGCCAGCGGCACTTTCACGAAGTCGGGATCACCCATAGAGGCGGCGCGGTCCGCGAAGTACCGGCGCATGGTCTCGGCCAGATAATGCAATTCGGCGGCTGATCCGGCGCCCGATTTTTCGTATCCCGAGCCTTCCAGCACACCCAGCATTTGCAGGATGCCGGGTCCGCCGGAGCTGGGCGGCGGCGAAGTGATAATGCCGTAGCCGCGATAAGTTCCAGTGAGCGGCGCGCGCTCCGCTACGGCGTAATCTCTCAGATCGGCCAGGGTGATGGCGCCGCCGTGGCGTTCCATGTCGGCCGCCAGCAGGTGCGCCGTTTCGCCTTCGTAGAAATCGCGCGCGCCCCGCTCCCGGATGCGCTGCAGGGTGCGCGCCAGTTCGGGCTGCACGAACGTTTCGCCAGCTTCGTACAACTTGCCGTCGCGGAGGAAAATGCGTTTCGATTCCGGAAATTGTTCCAGGCGGCCGGCGGAACCGTGCAACGATCGGGCGAAGCCATAGGAAATCGGAAAACCTTTTTCGGCCAGCGCCACAGCGGGCGCCAGCACCTCCGCCCAGGACTTGCGACCATATTTTTTCGACGCGTATTCGAAGCCGCGTACGGAGCCCGGAACGCCGGCCGCGCGATAGCCCACGACACTATCTTGGGTGGCTTTGCCGGATGCGTCCAGATACATATTGCGCGAGGCCGTCTCTGGCGCGCGCTCGCGAAAGTCGATGAAGGTGGCGCGGCCGTCGGCAAATCGTACCAGCATGAATCCGCCGCCGCCGATGTTGCCGGCCGAGGGGTGCGTGACGGCCAGCGCGAAGCCCACCGCTACGGCCGCATCCACCGCGTTGCCGCCTGCTTCCAGCACGGCGACTCCGGCATCGGTGGCGTGTTGTTCCACCGTGACCACCATGGCATGCCGCGCATGCACCGGCTGCGCCGCCCATGCAGGTAGCGCCGGCACACAGAGGACCAGCCCCGACACCCACGCCAGTTTTCGCATAGACACCTGATTCTACTATGTGGCGGGTTTTCCGTTTCCGGCGCGCCGCCGTTTGCACTCGAACAGCACGATGCCGGCGGCCACCGACACATTCAGCGACGGGATGTGCCCTTCCATGGGAATGCGCACCAGCACGTCGCAATGCTTGCGCACCTGCTCATGGAGGCCCTTGCCCTCGCCGCCAAATACCAGCGCAGTGGGCGCGTGGTAGTCGATCGAATCGTAATCCTCGGCGCCGCGCTCGTCCAGGCCGTAGATCCAGTAGCCTTGCCGCTTTAATTCTTCCAGCGTGCGATTGATATTGGTGGCGCGTACGACCGGCAGATATTCGAGCGCTCCCGCCGCCGCCTTGGCGACCACGTCCGTAAGTCCCACGGCACGCCGTTCCGGGATGATCACGCCGGCCGCGCCGGCCGCGTGCGCGGTACGCACTATGGCGCCCAGATTATGAGGATCCTCCACGCCGTCCAGCACTACTAACAACTGTGCCGCGGGCACGACATCGTCCAGGTCGGCATAGCGTTGTGGCGCCCCCACGGCCACCACGCCCTGATGCGCAGGCGTCCCGGCCATGCGGTCGAGCCCGCTGCGTTCCTCGAAGCGCACCGCCACCGACGCGCGCCGCGCCAGATCGATAATCTCCTGCAATCGCGCGCCTGCCGCGCCTTTGGCAATCAGGATACGGTCGAGTGGGCGGCTCGCTTTGAGACTCTCGAGTACGGGATTGATACCGCTGAGTATGGCCATCGGCCTTGCTATTCGGGCAGCAAATCCAGGCCGTTGTTGAAGCGGTTGGTGAAGTTCGCCAAGGCTGCGATCAGCGTGATCTCGACGATCTGCTCATCGTTGTAATACTGGTTCAGCGTATCGCGGGTTTGTGCGCCGTCCGCGGTGCGGGTCAACTCGCGGGCATAATCGATCGCCGCCCGCTCGGGCGCCGTGAATCCGCCATCCTGCGCGGCCTGCAGCGCCCGCATCTCGTCTTCGGAAACGCCCGCCTTCCGGGATGACGCAACGTGCGCGGCGGTACAGTAGGCGCACTTGTTGGTGTACGATACCGTCAGGTAAATGAGTTCCTTGGTGCGCGGGTCCACCGAACCCGGAGCCATGATGGAGCCGTAAAGCGGCACGAAGCTCTTCAGCACCTCGGGCCGGTTGGCCATCAGACGGAAGAAATGAATAGGGCGATTGGCGCGCTTCTCAAGGTTCGCTAGGAATTCGTTTTGCGCTGGTTCGATGAGCTTGATCGTGGTTGTCATCTACACAGTATAGTCTGCACAGGCGGTTGCCAGTGAAGGCTAGACGCTGCTCAGCGGGGACGCGTAACGGACGCGGATGTCATGGTGGTAATAGTCCGAATTGGCGAACTTCTCCTGGAAGATGCGCTCCCAGCGGGCGTTCTCCTGGCAGTTGCGGCATTGGCCGCAATGGCAGCGTCCGGAAGCCCGCCGGGACTTGGACACGCGGGCTGGCGGAAGCGGTTCCACGCGCGCAGGCGCTGCGGCCGGGAGTTTGCGCGGTTCCGGGGGAACGTCGCACTCCGGTGCGATATTGGGCATGGTCTCCCACGGCAGCAACTCGTGCGCGGCGCGCGTACTCCGCCGGCGCCCGGAGGTCGAGCGCAAGGCGCTGAAGGCGTAAAGCACCTCGCCGAAGGTAGCCAACTCGAAACCGGTTGACTGAAGCGCTATCGATTCGTTAACCATTGGGACTATGAACCTCCTATGGCCAAGCAGTTAATTAACCATGAACTCGATAATGATATCCTGAACGGATTTCGAGTTCAATATGTAAGATTAACCAAAGGTAACTTTATTTGATGAGGAACGCGTAGGGAGGCCGGATTTGCAGGGTTGTAATGGCGCAAACCCTGATCCGGAGATTGAAAATACGCCATATTCTAAATAAGAAAACTATATTTTATTCGTCGGGTGCCGCCGATTGTCACCGAACTAATGTGGGCCGCGTTCCACGGCGCACTTCTGGCCTGCGCCTTTTGGGGCCACTCGCGACTTATCGCCCGCCGGTGGGTCGGTCGCGGCGCAACCGTGGCGGCGCAATTGGCCAGAAGACCCGTCCTACCTGATAAACTCGTCCATTGCACCATCCCCACATCGCCATCATCGGCGCGCCCCTGGACCTCGGCCAGGGGCGCCGCGGCGTCGACATGGGTCCATCCGCCATCCGCGTAGCCAATCTGAATAAGCGTCTGGCCGCTCTCGGCTTCCACCCCGATGACCTCGGCAATGTCCCCGTCGACCAGCCCGAAAGCCTGCCGGGAGGTCCCGACCGCGCCAAATACCTGCCCCAGATCGCGCTCGCCTGCAAACGCCTGGCACAGATGGTGGATCGCGCCCTCACTACGAAAAAGATCCCCCTCGTCCTAGGCGGCGATCACTCCGTGGCGGTGGGCACCGTAGCCGGCGTTTCCCGCCATTTCCGCCGCAAGAAGCAGGAAATCGGACTCATCTGGATCGACGCGCACGCCGACATGAACACCCCCGAAACCTCGCCCAGCGGCAACGTCCACGGTATGCCGCTGGCGTGCTGCGTGGGCCTCGGACCGCCCGAGCTCACCCACCTGCTGGGTTACGCGCCCAAGGTCGATCCACGTAAGACCGTGCTCGTTGGCCTGCGCGACGTGGACGCGCTCGAAAAGGGCCACGTGCGCAACACCGGCGTGCGCGCCTTCACCATGCGCGACATCGACGAACGCGGCCTCCGCTCGGTGATGGACGAAGCCTTCCGCATCGCCACCGACGGCACGGCCGGATTCCACCTGTCGCTCGACATGGATTGGGTGGACCCGCAGTTCGCCCCCGGCGTAGGCACTCCCGTGCGCGGCGGCGCCACCTATCGCGAGGCGCATCTGGCCATGGAGCTGATCTCCGACAACGGGCGCATGCTTTCGATGGAAGTGGTCGAAGTCAACCCGGTGATCGACGAAATGAACCGCACCGCGGATTTGGCAGTCGAAATGATCATGTCGGCCATGGGCAAGAAGATCCTATGAAAACAACAGTCGCCGTCATCTACGGCGGACGCAGCGGCGAGCACGAGATCTCCATCCGTTCGGCGAAAGCCATCATGGCGGCATTGGATCGCGAACGCTACGACGTGGTCGATTACTTCATCGATCCAATGGGCAAATGGTCGCCCGAGCCGATCCTGCCCGAGCCGGGGGCGCAGCCGGAAATAGACGTGGTGTTTCCCGTTTTACACGGCACATTCGGCGAGGATGGCACGGTGCAAGGCTTGCTGGAACTGGCGGACCTGCCCTACGTGGGCGCGGCGGTGCTGGCTTCCGCCGTCTCCATGGATAAGGAGATGATGAAGCGCATTTGCATCGAGCGCGGCCTGCCGGTGGTGGAGTATGTGGTGCAGGCAAGGCATGCGTTGGATCCCGCGCCGATTGCGAAAGGATTTCCGTTTCCGGTTTTCGTGAAGCCGGCGAACCTGGGCTCGTCGGTGGGAATTTCCAAGGTTCACACCACCGCCGAACTGGAGCCGGCTATGCGGCTGGCCGCCGAGTTCGATCGCAAGATCATTGTGGAACGGGCGATCGAAGGGCGTGAGCTGGAGTGCGCGGTGCTGGGAAACGACGATCCCTTGGCGTCCCTACCCTGCGAAATTCTGCCTTCCAAGGAATTCTACGACTACGAAGACAAGTACTTACTGGACCGCGCGCAGTTCCGCCTGCCTGCTGAGTTGAGCGCGGTCGAGACCGCCGAATTGCGCCGGCTGGCTGTGGAATGCTACCGCGCGGTCGGTTGCGAAGGCATGGCGCGCGTCGATTTCCTGCTGGAGTCCGGCACGGGCAAGCTCTACCTGAACGAGATCAACACCATCCCGGGCTTCACCTCCATAAGCATGTATCCCAAGATGTGGGAGCAGAGCGGGCTTCCGTTCTCCGCGCTGGTGGATCGGCTGATCGAGCTGGCGTTGGAGCGGCACGCGGCACGGAAGGCGACCCGCTTCACGCGCTAATTGCGATTGGCGCGGCTCCCCTGGCCCACACACAGTTCGGCAGGCCAGTACCGGTACCCATGACTTCGCCTTCCCCAATAATTATCGGTATCGGCGGCGGGCGGCGCGCACACGATGCGGACCTGCTTCTGCGGCGCATCGCGGACCGGCAACTGCCACGGAAGCCTTCGACCGGTACATCGACCTGCGCAAGTATGCGCGCCGCACGACAGTTTCGGCGTGGCGTCGAGCGATGTGTGGCGTGGCTATGCTGGTTCGTTGAAGCCATCACGCGGCGCCCGCACGCGTGCGTGCCGCGCCCCCAGTCATGGGGACACCGGCAAATCGCCCCGCCGGTATGAGTCAACGCTGCGTCCTATGAAAGACAAACAGGAATACCGTCAAACTCACGCTCGCCAACAAATCGACGAATGAGGTCAGCAGTTTCATCGCGGGAACCAACCCACCCGCAACCGCAACGATGGTATTGATGAAATCTACCGCTAGAAACGCGGTGAGGATGATCATTCCGATCAGGGCAAACAGTGCAGCGCTCTTCAGGCTCATGGGGAAAGTATACGCCTGGCGCTTCCTCAATGGTTCTTGCCGCTCTTCTCGTCCTTCGTTTGTTCTTTCGCCGCTGCCACCGCATCCATGGCTTGCTTGAGATTCTCCGGGTGCTCGCTGCCCAGCCGTTCAATGGAAGCGACCAGATCCAGGGGCGCCTCATGCTTTTTGGCTTCCGAGGTGAAAATTTCGAGAGCCAGCAAGCGGTTCGATTGATCCTGGCTGGTCAGCAGCGGAATCAGCGCCGTCAGGTTGCCGTACTGCACTTGTGCGAGATCGCGCCTCTCCTCCCGCCGCAGATTGCGCGCATCGCTCTGGTCCTTTTCGTAGGTATAGAGGCCGCCTACCAGCCCCAGCACCAGCGGCAATAAGATGCCGGCTATTTTCGACAGCCGGTCGAGTCGGTCGTCGAGCTGAGATACGGTTGATTCGGGCATGGCGGTTAGTTTATCACCGGGTTGCACCCCTAAAGATCTTTTTCCTTCATACCGCTTGTGCATCAACTCATTGCTCAGGACGTCTGGGTTTTTCCATCTGGGTAGACCCAATCACACTTCCCGGCACACACGGCGGCAAGCCCTTCCGAGAATACGGATTCAACACGCATCAACGGACCCGAAACCGCATCGAACTGAGGAGAAATGACTACCTCCCGCGGCGGTCAATGAGGCCCCACTTCCAATTTCGAGAGACGGGAAACAGCGCCGAGTCGCTCATCGACAGCTTGGGCGTAGCCATTTCTTTGGTACCGCATGAGAGGACGATTACCAGCCAGAGCCCCCAATGTGGCGAAACCGGCCAGACGCATGGCGTGGACTCCGTTCCAAGCGATAATATCACTCGGTCGAGTCAAGGCCCATCGGGCAAATGGGGTGGATTTAGGTGGATTACTAATCCAATGCTGGCCTGAGCAGCAGGGGTGTCCCTCTGAAACCCGCTGTGGCAGGCCGCAAGACCGCTTTATCAGGGTATGCCCGGGGTAATTGCGCTACGCGCCTGTTTGAGGTGTTTCGGCAACATGGCTGCCCCGCGCGGCGCGCCAATTCAGGATTATACGGTCCCATCTGCGGCGGACCCAATGGAAGCCGCTGCAATCTGCGCGATGTCCAGCAGCTTGGGAGGCGATTGGCTCAACGATTGGTTCATGGCGCCCAGCGCATCGCGGAACATGGTCTGGCAGAATGGACAGGCCGTACCCACCACCGCCGCGCCGGTGGCCGCCAGTTCCGTGGCGCGCTCCACGTTCACGCGCTTGCCCTTCTCCTCGCCCAGGAACATCTGGCCGCCCCCCGCGCCACAACAGAACGACCGCTCGCGCGCGCGCGGCGGATCCGCCACGTCTCCCGAACGCGCAATCACCTCGCGCGGCTGATCGTAAATGCCGCGGTAGCGCCCCAAGTAACACGGATCGTGGAAGACCACGCGCTCACGCCCGTCCGCCTGCTGCGGCAGATTCGCTTGCATCCGCGCCAGCAGCTCGCTGTGATGCTCGATTTGGAATGCCGCGCCGAAATCCTTCCAGTCCTCACCGATGGTGCGCACGCAATGCGGACAGATCGACAGCAGCTTCGTCGCTTTGGCGGACTTTAATTGCTCCATGTTCGCCTCGGCCATCTGCTGGAACAGCAGATCGTTCCCCAACCGCCGCACGGGGTCGCCCGTACACTTCTCCTTGCGCAGCACGCCGAACGTCACACCCAGATGGCGCAGCACCGCGACCAGCGACAGCACGATCTCGCGGCCCTGCGGATCGTACGATCCCATGCAGCCTAGCCACAGGCAATATTCCTGCGTGCCGTCGTAGATCGGCAGTTCGTTCTTCTCGATGAATTTCAGGCGCTCGCTGGACGCGAATCCCAGCGAATTGCCGTTGCGTTCCATCGCCAGAAACATCTTGCCGCCGTAATCGTCCTCCCACTTGCCCGTGTTTACGGCGCCGCGCCGCAGCCCGACAATCATCGGCAGGTGCTGGATGCCGACGGGGCACTGGAATTCGCAGGCGCCGCAGGTGGTGCATTGGAACGCGGCTTCCATCGAAATGTGCTTACCCAGCAACGGCTCCTCGTTGCCCGGCCCCTCCTCATTCAGATAGCGCCGCAGCCCCAGAACGATTTCTTTCGGGTTGAGCGTCTTGCCGGTGTTGTAAGCCGGACAGTGTTCCGTGCAGCGCCCGCATTCCACGCAGGAGTAAGCTTGCAGTGCGTCGAGCTTGGTGATGTCTTTGCCTGTGTCCAGGCCGAAATCCTCGTCGCCCACCAGCGGGGGAATTTTGCTGAAGCCGTCCCGCCGCAGGAACACGGTGGCCGGGCTGATCACCAGGTGCAGATGCTTGGTGTGTGGAATCAGCGGCAGAAAGGCCAGCAGCGTGAGGGTGTGCAGCCACCAGTTCGCGCGCGCGGCCGCGCATCCGCAGGTTTCGCCCATCGCGAACCCGGCCAGATAGGTGCCCATCAAGATGAAAATGAATAGAGCGATGATGCCCGATTCCGGCGCTACTTTGCCCAACCATCTCGGGCGCGCCACGAAGCGGCGGATGGCCAGGCCGGCGATCGAAACCGCCACAAGCACAGCCCACACGGCCACGAAGGCGAAATAGGCTTTGCCGAATCCGCTCTCACGGTTCAGGAACGGGAATCCGAATCCGGCCGCCAGATGGTTGAGCGTGATCAGCGCGAACGCGCCAAAGCCCCAAAAAACAAATGCATGCGCAAGGCCGGGCAGGGGACGCTCGCGGATCACTTTGCCCTGCAGCAGCACTTCCCAGACGAATTGCCGGATGCGCGGGCCGAGCGGCCGAAGGTGAAAATCGGGATTGTCCCGCGCGCGGCGAATGGCATCCAAAGGCTTGCGGAACCGGCGCCAGAAAAGCGACCCGGAGACACACAGCAGGATCGCCAGGAGCGCCATTTCCAGCCAGGATGGGTGGACCATGCGGTAACCTTTGAATGTAGCACAGCGGTCCGCGAGGTCCGCTGCAAATTAATCCGACGGGGTATTTCGCTTTGCGCATTTTGGTTACGGGAGCCG
>JBEKTJ010000164.1:0-16069 GCA_049516155.1 Bryobacteraceae bacterium | reverse complement strand
CCCTTGCGATTCAATTCTTCGGCTACCAGGGAAAGCGGGGCGTCTTGGACGATCAGGTCCATCATCAGAACCAGCGCCTGCTTCTCCGTGACGTTCTCTTCGAGGTGGCTGCAATCGGCGGAGACGCGCAGACCGTAGGGAACCTCTTCGGTTAGCGGACCCGGCTGGTTCGCGGCTTCGTCGACCTCGCGCTCCCATTCGACGGCGGTCAACTTCCAGCCTTCCTTGGCTTTCTGGCTAACGTAATCCGGCGATAGAGGGCCAGACGGAACCTCCCGCACCCTTTGCAGCTTCGACATTCGGCCACACCTCCCGCGCGGGAGCAAGCAAGTCGATTGCCGCTCTAAATGCGGATCTTGGGGCCGAAATGGACACGAATTGTGCGGACTGAATGATTCTGGTGTAGTTCGCCGAGGCCCCGGCGCCTCCCAGGGTTAGCGCGCCGTACTGGCCTTCGAGCGCGCCGAAATCGCCGGGATCCGCCAGGGACACGAAGGGATCGCTGTACTGCATGTGATTGAGCACGTTGAATCCTTGCGCGTAGAACTGGAAGCCCACGCGCTCGGTGATCATGGTGTCCTTGGTGAGTCCGAGATCCAGGTTCCAGCGCGGCTGGCCACGAAGCTGACCGCCACCGCCGCACGATCCGTCGGTGCCCAAGATGAACGGCCGGAAGTTGTTATAGACCGCAGCTGGATTCGTAAACAGGTTCACGCCAGTTCCACCATATGCGGCGTCGTTGTTGACCCCGACGGTGCCGTTACTGACGATGTTTTGGTTGGCGGAGGTGCCATAGCTCATGGTCGTCAGCGGGATGGCATTGCAGCCGTTGCCGACATACCCATTCCCCAGGTTCTGATCGGCTTGGTAATATTCATCGTTGTAGACATCAAGCGGAGTCCCGCTGGCGATGGAGAGAATCGGCGAAATGGACCAGCCGCCCAAGACCCGGGTAGCCACCGGATTGCTATTGGCCCAGCGCTGGCCTTTTCCGAAGGGCAGGTTGTAAGTTGCCAGAAGGTTGAAGACGAACTTGCGGTCCCAGAACTGCGGACCGTAGTCCACGCGCTGATTCCAGACGTCGTTCAAGTTGTTCTCGACGTAGGACTGATTGAGGGCCAACGTGCCGAGCGATCTGCCGTAGGTGAAGTTTGCGTTGAGAGTCAGGCCGGTCGACATGCGTTTGGTCACGGTAGCGACCAAAGCATTGTAGTTCGAGTAGCCTGTGGAGGCCTCCCCGTAGCATACCGTGCATTGAGCGGATGAAAGCAGCGAAGTTGAAGTCGATCCGCCGCCGGCACTTGCAAAATTCCAACTGCCCTCCAGGTCCTGCCACATGTTGGTCACATATTGGCTAAGGATGTTGCTGGATTCGTTGGAAACCACTGCGGCGGTGCAGCTTGAGAAACCGGTGCAGTAGGAGCTGTTCTGAAGGGCCGATTCCAGGAATGGCTGCGGCGCGGGGGATTTGCCCACAGAAAGCGCATTGTACAGGTTAGTGTATGCCTGGGAGAAAGTTTGCCCGCCAAGCTTCATCATGAACGGTACATCGTTCAGGTCGATGCCTTGATAGAGATTCCTGGCCCACACACCCACATAACCCACTTCCAGGATGTAGTTGCCCTTTAACTGCCGCTGGATGCTGACATCGATCTGATCCGACGACGCAGGCTTGAAGCTGTTATCCAGGAAGAAATTGATGCCCTCGGGCGGCGCATTCACACCGGGCAGGACAGGGGATTGCAGTGTCGGCGCGATGGTGGGAAACGGACTGACATTGCCGTCTACACCGAGGCGCCAGGCGGTCGCTGGGGTGACACCGCCCGAGCCGGCGCAAGCGCCAGTCGTGGACGGGTTTATGCAGGACACCGGGTTCAGGAATCCGTCGCCGAGAACGGGGGTCGAGACTTGGTCGATGCCCAGGGTCTTGCTATAGAAGCGGCCATAGCCGGCCCGGACGACGGTATTCTTGTGACCGAAGAGTTTGCCCAGCCAACTATCGCCGAAATCTGGGTTCCAGGCGATGGAGACGCGGGGCGCCAGCGCGCCATAGTAGGGTGCGTAAGGATACTTCATACCGACGTCGCCCACGGGCGAGAAACCAATGCTGGGGTTATAGATCAGCCCGTTCTGAGCGGCAGTCTGGCGGGTGGACAGATAATTCTCAATGCTAAGGGGACTGTTGCTGGCGTCGACCAATGTGTCCTGCGCGCGATTCAGTTCGTATGGCGGCATCGGGATGCTATAGTTCAAACCATAGTTCAACGTGAGGTTAGGCTTAATACGCCAGGCATCGTTGAAGTAGAGGCTGTACGTATCGACTATGCTATAGGATCGCATCGGCGTACCGGGCGGATTCAAGGCTAAGTCCGCGCCCGTGCGAGTAGCGATCACACCCGCCTGGTCGACCATTCCGGCCAACACCGCGTAATAGTTCTCATAGGTGCCCAGTGAGCTGGAGGGCAAACAGTTAGTGGTAACCGTGGCGCTGCAGGAAGTGGGCAAGGTATCCGGCGTGAAATTGATGCCCGTATCGCCGATGAGGTATTTGGGTTGCGTCAGCAGGCCGCTTACGTTGTCATAGCGGTCGAAGTGGAACCACTGGTGGAAGATTTCACCTCCGAACTGGAACAGGTGCGTGCCTTTCAAATAGTTCAAGCTGTCGCGGTAGTCGGCGTCGTGTCCATCCCACAAGCGGGGACGGGTATTCTGAGTATCGTCATTCATGGGGACGAGGTCGCTACCCTGGCCCGCGTCGTTCGGCATATTGAGCGCGGCCGGGACGCCAGAGAGTTGGGGGAAGCCTGCGCCGAGGCGGTCCCACTGCCAGAAATTCTTTGTAAAACTGAAGTGGAAGTCGTTGTTGAGGGAGGGAGTGATGGTGGTGGTAAGGCCCGCCACAAAATAGCGGGGTTCCAGGGGGAAGCTGGATTGGGAGGCCGGCACGCCCAGCTTATCGCCGGGCACCAAGCCGCCGATATCTACCTGGTTGGTGGTCGGATTGTCTTCGGAGAAGTACCGGTAGCTGCTGAAGAACCGCCACTTCGCTCCGAAATCGTGGTCGACGCGAACCACCGCGAAGTTAGTTGAAAGCGGGTAAGCAAGGTTGGCCCCGTAACATTCTGTGTTTAGCCCGTCACCACTGCCACTGGGGCATTTGGGAGAGGTGGGCTGGGGCATGTACTTATTCCACAACGTGCTGATCGACGGACTCATACCTACCCCACGCGGGTCGCACGGGGTGTTGCCGTTGGTGCCGCAGATGGCCATGGTGGCCAGGTTATATTGGACGACCTGGCCGGTGGCGTCGCGGATCTGAAAGATACCCTGCCGCAACAGGTCGGAGGGCACTACACTGTAGAATGGGCCACTGCGGGGATAGCGCTCGCCCTCGTAATTCGTATAGAAATAAGTCTTGCCGCCCAGGAAATCCGGCAGGATAGGCCCGCCTATGGAGCCGCCGAAGCGGTTGTAATGCGATTTAGGCTTGCCCGTGTCATAGAAATTGTTGTAAAAGTCGTTCGAGGAGAGCACGTCGGACTGAAAGAAATCGTAGGCCGAACCGTGGAACTGGTTGGTGCCGCGCTTGGTGGTGATGATCACCTGCCCGCCGCCGGAAGTGGCAAAGTCGGCGGTCATGTTGTTGGTGTTCACGCGGAACTCTTCGACGCTCTCCACGGGCGTGGGGACCACACCGGAGCGACTGCCAACGTATGTGCCGCGGTCGCCATCCATGTCGTCGGTGTTATTGCCGCCGTCCAACAAATAAGTGTTCTGGTCGCTCATGTTACCGGCGATTTGGCCGCTTGTAATGTTGCCTTCAGCGCCGTTGAAGGTTGGGGCTGAGGTCGCCTGCAGAAAGACTAAGCCAGCCACATCGCGGTTGATGGTGGGAAGGTTCATGATGGTCGCGCCACCCATATCGCTGCCCATGGTGGAGTTCAACGTTTGCAACTCCGCTTCGGCGCTGGCTTGCACCTGCACGGTTTCGGTGACGGCGCCGACTTCGAGCGCAAAATTCAGGGTGAGTGCCGCGGCTGGTGTGACCGCTTGCTTGGCGACCACCGATTTGCGGAATCCAGGCTTGTTTGCTGTGACGTTGTAGATGCCAGGCTTTACGTTTTCAAAAATGTAAATGCCGGAGTTATTCGACGCAGTGGCATTGCTAATGTTGGTTTCAGTATCGGTGAGGGTCACTGTGGCGTCGGCCACAATGGCGCCCGTGGCGTCCGTTACGCGTCCCGTTACGGTTCCGGCTCCAGTGACGTTGCTCTGGCCCAGAACGAGGGCCGGAATCAGCAGAGCGAATAGAAAGGCAAACTTAACCCCTGTTGCACGTAGATGCATGCTCGTATCCCCTTCAACCAAGATGACTTCAGCCGGTCGATATGGACCGGGTCGTTACCTCTAGTTGCCGAGAACAGCTCGTCGCAACAGCGGCGGGTGGCCAAAAGCTAAATTAAAGATGTGCGCGCCTTGCCCCCAAAGCGACAGCGCTACTCCCGATACACCTGATCCAGTATGCTCCGTTGAATACTGGAAATAAAGCTTGAACAGCCGCAGTGTACTACCGCGTGCAGTGGAATGCAACACAAAAATGACGAAATGGCGAATTTTCTTGCGAGCCGCAGCCGGATTCGTCCAGGCGGCGAGCGCATCGGAAGTGCGCGTCGGCCATGCTTCTGTTGAAAACAAAAGGCTAAATCCGTTTGCGCCGGGTAAGATGCCACGAGGCTTTCGCCCTGCTATTCTGTACGGTGGCATTCGAACCAACCGCGAAAGGAGAACCTCTAAGTGAGAGTCGGCGTATTCACCGCCTTGTTGGCGCAACTATCCCTTGACGATGTTCTGAAGAAGCTCAAGAGCATCCATATCGACACCGTGGAACTCGGAACGGGCAACTATCCGGGCGATCCGCACTGCAAGCTGTCCATGTTGGACAATAAAGCCGAATTGAAAGAATTCAAGACGAAGCTGGCGGACAACGGCTTCAGCATCAGCGCCCTGAGCTGCCATGGCAACCCGCTGCATCCGGACCAGGAGCGCGCCAAGCACGATCAGGAAATCAGCCGCAAGACTATCCGCCTGGCCGAGAAACTGGGCGTGCCCGTGGTCATCGATTTTTCCGGCTGCCCCGGCGACTGCGACAAATCCAAATGGCCCAACTGGGTCACCTGCCCATGGCCGCCGGACTACCTGGAGATCCTGAAGTGGCAATGGGAAGCAAAGGTCGCGCCCTACTGGACCAAGCAGGCCAAGTTCGCCGCCGATCACGGCATCAAGGTCGCCATCGAAATGCATCCCGGCTTTGTAGCGTACAGCCCGGAGACCATGCTGAAGCTGCGCGCCATTGCCGGGCCGGCCATCGGCTGTAACTACGATCCCAGCCACATGTTCTGGCAAGGTATCGATCCCATTGCCGCCATCCGCGTGCTGGGCGACGCCATTTTCCACGTCCACGCCAAAGACACCCAGATCTACGAACGCAACCTGCCGCTGACGGGCGTGCTCGACACCAAGTCCTATACCGACGAACGCAACCGCGCCTGGATTTTCCGCACCTGCGGGTACGGCCACGGCGGCGAGTGGTGGAAGGAGTTCGCGTCCACGCTGCGCATGTTCGCATACGATTACGTGCTGTCCATTGAGCATGAGGACAGCCTCCTATCGCCCGAGGAAGGCTTGCGCAAGGCCGCCGATTTCCTGAATGGCCTGGTGATGAAAGAGCAGCCCGCCGCTGCGTGGTGGGTTTAGCCTGTGCGTTTCCACCTAATTTTGTCCTGTTTTTTGGCATGCGCGGGATCCCTATGCGGGGAGTTCCGCGCAGGCGCTTTTAGGACCGTCATCACGCCGCCCGTTGAGGGCCATCCGCCAGTCTACATGGCGGGATTTGGACACAATCGCACGGCCACGACGGTGCATGACGACCTTTATGCGCGCTGTCTGGCGTTCAGCGCCGGTTCGAAGCCGCTGGTGATGTGCGAAGTCGATCTGATTGGCTTCTTCCTGGACGATGTGGAGCGCGTGCGCGCGAAAGTGGCCGACGCCAATGTGGTGGTTGCCTCGACGCACGTACACGAAGGACCCGATACGATGGGACTTTGGGGCCCGGCCGCAGGGCAATCGGGAATCGACAATGCTTATAACAGCTTCGTGGTGGATCGCATCGCGGAAGCCGCCAAGGGCGCGCTGGCCGCTCTGGAACCTGCCACAGCGTCATTGGCTGTGGTCCACAGCGCGGAGCTCGATTCGTTCATCGACGACACTCGCCCGCCGGTGAAGCACGACCCCGACTTGATCGTGCTCTCGCTCATTGCCAAGGACGGCAAGCGCATCGCCACGGCGGTGAATTGGGCCAATCATCCCGAGACGCTGGGATCGCGCAATACGCAGATCAGCGCGGACTATCCGGGATTCTTCTACAAGCGCCTCGAAGCGAAACTTGGCGGCATGGCTGTATTATGGAACGGCGCGGTGGGCGGGATGCAGTCGCCGCTGGGCGCCACCATCAAAGATCCCGCCACGGGAGCAATCGCGGCCGAGAACAGCTTCCGCAAGACCCAGATTCTGGGCGAGCGCATCGCGGATCTGGCGGCGGAAGCGGCTGGCTCCGGCAAAACGGTGAGCATCGACAAAGTCGAGTTCGCCGAACGCATCATCACCATTCCGGTGACCAATCGGGGATTTGAGATGGCGGCCCAAGCGGATTTGTACAAAGGGCGGAAGAAGACTACCGCGGACGGCTCGACGACCGCGCCCGTGGGGCTAATTCGGATGTCGGGCGCCGCGCCGGTGCTAGAGATCGCGCTAGTGCCGGGCGAGATGTATCCGGAGCTGAGTGTTGGCGGAGTGGAGCGCTACGCGGGCGCCGATTTTCCGGATGCGCCCATTGAGACGCCCATCAAATCGATGCTGCACGCGCAATTCAAAATGCTGATCGGCTTGGCCGACGATGAGATCGGCTACATCATCCCGAAAGCGGAGTGGGATGAAAAGGCGCCGTACTTGCAGAACGCCAGGAAGGCTTGGTACGGCGAGGAGAATTCGGTGGGGCCGGACGCGGCAGCGCGCATCGCGGCGGCCATGCAGGAGTTGGCCACGCATTGAGAGGCCCCAGACGAAGTGGACCGTCGAAGGCTTCCTGTCGTATTCCAAAGTCCAGCCGTACGGTTCGATCGCTGTAGATTAAGAAGGCTGGGTATCCCGGCTGGGCATCCACATCCGCCGCAGTGGGAGCAGCTAATGAAATCGCCGGATTCTTGGCGCGAATCGCTTGGCATTAGCCGCGTCCGCGGGGTCGACGATCTCGAAACGTCCGTTCGCTCCGGCCGCGGCCAATGGCCGCCCCGCGCTACAGTATTACATGGCCCGCACTTCCTGGCCCCCACATTCCATGACGAATAGGCCCGCATGACCCCCGAAGAAATCGAAGCCATAGTTGGCGGCTACCACGGCGATCCCTTCCGCATTCTAGGCCCCCACGCTGTCCGCAAACGCGGCGGCCAATCTCGCTGGGAAGTCCGCGCCTTCCTGCCGCAAGCCGCATCCGCCACGCTGCGCATCGGCGAAGAGGTGCACCCCATGGAGAAGATGCACGACGGCGGCTTCTTCTGCACCGCGCTCCCCGGCACGCCCGCCAAATATCTGGTCCAGGCCAAGCTATACGACGGCCCCACCATCGAGTTCGAAGACCCTTACCGCTTCGGGCCATTGATCACCGACTTTGAGCTGCACCTGCACACCGAGGGCACGCACTACGAAGCCTATCGCATGCTGGGCGCGCACCTCGCCGAGGCCGATGGCGTGAAAGGCGTGCGCTTCGCCGTCTGGGCCCCCAACGCCGAAAGCGTCACCGTGGCCGGCGAGTTCAACCAGTGGGACACCCGCCGCCATCCTATGCGCCGCCGCAATGGCGGAGTCTGGGAGATCTTTATACCCGAACTGGGCGATGGCACTTCATACAAATACAACGTGCGCTCGCGCTTCGCCGCCTATCAGCAGCTCAAGGCCGACCCATACGCCTTCGAAAGCGAGATCCCGCCCAAGTCCGCCTCGGTCGTCTGGAATATCGAAAAATACGAGTGGCGGGACGCCGCCTGGATGGAACAGCGCGGCCGCACCGAGTGGCTTAAAGCGCCCGTATCCATCTATGAGCTGCACGTCGAATCCTGGATGCGCGGTCCGCAGGGGCAGTTCCTCAGCTATCGCGAGCTGGCCGTCAACTTGGTCGAATACGTGAAGCGCATGGGCTACACGCACATCGAGCTGCTGCCCATCATGGAGCATCCGTTTTCCGGCTCCTGGGGCTACCAGGTAATCGGCTATTTCGCGCCCACCTCCCGCTTCGGCACGCCCGAAGACTTTATGTATTTCGTGGATCGATGCCACCAGGAAGGCATCGGCGTCCTGGTCGATTGGGTGCCTGCGCATTTTCCCCGCGACGCGCACGGCCTGGTCTACTTCGATGGCACCGCACTCTACGAGCACTCCGACCCGCGCAAGGGAGAGCAGAAAGATTGGGGCACGCTTATCTTCAACTACGGCCGCAATGAGGTCCGCTCGTTCCTGATTTCGAACGCCATGTTCTGGCTGAAGAAGTATCACATCGACGGCCTGCGCGTGGATGCGGTCGCTTCCATGCTCTATCTCGACTATTCGCGCAAGGCCGGCGAATGGGTGCCCAATCAATACGGCGGCAACGAAAATCTGGAAGCTATCGACTTCATCCGCCGCTTCAACGAACTGGCTCACACGGTGCCGGGCGCGATCACCATAGCCGAGGAATCCACCGCGTTTCCGGGTGTCTCAAAGCCCGTCTATCTCAATGGCCTGGGCTTCACCATGAAGTGGAATATGGGCTGGATGCACGACATGCTCAACTACTTCAGCCAGAACCCGGTATACCGCAAGTATCATCACAATAACATCACGTTCAGCATGCTCTACGCCTTCACCGAGAACTTCGTGCTGCCTATTTCGCACGACGAGGTGGTCCACGGCAAGGGATCGCTGATCAACAAAATGCCCGGCGACGAGTGGCAGCAATTCGCCAACGTCCGCGCCTTCCTCGCTTATATGTATGCGCATCCCGGCAAGAAGCTGCTGTTCATGGGGCAGGAGATCGGACAGCATGAAGAGTGGAACCACAACGAAGGCCGCCGTTGGGATTTGCTGACCTTCGATTACCACCGCAAGCTGCAATTCCTGGTGGAGGAGTTGAATCGTCTCTACCGCGCCAGTCCCGCTCTATTTCAGGTGGACTTCCATCATGCGGGCTTCGAGTGGGTGGATTTCCGCGATGTGGAACACTCCGTGATCGCCTTCCTGCGGCGCGCCGAGGATCCCAAGGATTTCCTGCTGTTCTGTTGTAACTTCACGCCCGTGGTGCATGAGAAATACCTGATCGGCGTGCCGGAGGAAGGCGTCTACGAAGAGGTCCTGAATACCGATTCGCACCTGTTCGGCGGCAGTAACTTGGGCAACGCCGGTTGGGTCGCCTCGCGTCCTGTGGCCCAACACAATCGCCCGCAGAGCATCGGCATCACCCTGCCCCCGCTGGCGGTGGTAGCCTTTCGAAAGAGGTAGGACAGGCCTCCGGCCAGTCCCATGAATGACAACCAAGCTACTGTGTTTGCTAACTTTCTGGACGACAATGTTCGCAGCGGACCTATCCCCAGCCAAGTGGCCGCCCGACGAGAAAGCTCTCGCCGAACGCCTCGAACAGACCGTCTTTCGGTCAAAAGTCAGGCTGGTGGAGCGCCGTTCCGGAATTGTCGCCGCCACGCTTTCCCCGGTCGCGGTCCTCGCGGGTATCGAGTCTCTTAAGCAGGGAGGAACCGCGGCCGATGCCGCCGCCGCCATCGCCCTCACGCAAGTAACTACCGCGCTGGGATCGTATGTGTCCTATGCGGGAATCCTGCAACTTGTCTACTACGATAGCCACACGCGCAAGCTATACTCGTTGGACGCCGGCTGGAACTCGTATCTGGCCGAAACTGCGCCAGCTACCATCCCGGCAAGCGACGCCACGGCCGGAGCGCAAGGGCGCAAGACCCTGGTCCCGGGGTTCATGGCGGGCATTGAAGCGATGCACAAACGCTTCGGGCGATTGTCATTCGAAAGCCTGTTTCAACCCGCCATCTGGTATGCCGAAAACGGAGTCACTGTCTCCCCTCTGCTCGCCAGTTACTTCGCCAGCCGGGAGAAATATCTTGCGCGGACTCCGGAAGGCCTGAACTTCATGCACCAAGCCGGCGGCCATGTACCTAAGGCCGGCGACCATTTCATCCAGACCGATCTGGCTGACACCCTCCGCTCAGTGGCCAGGCATGGCGCCGCGTATATGTATACAGGCGGGTGGGGTCGCGCTTACGTCGAGGCCGTGCGGAAGGAGGGTGGCCAACCGTCCCTCGAAGATATGCGGCGCTACCGGCCCGTGTGGGATGAGCCGCGCAGCGCTACATTCGCCGATCGTACGGTCTTCGCGCCGGCTGGAAGCAACGAGGGCGGCCGGCAGATCCTGAAGGCGCTAAGCCTCATCGAAGAGATGAAGATCGACCGCGCGCCGCCGTATTTCAAAGACTGGACTACCTTCCGCGATCTCTCCACTCTGTTGCAGTTCGTCGAACTCGGGCCCTACGCGCCCCCAGCCTTGCTGCAACCCGAACCGCCCCGCCATAGCGATGCGATCGTCGTCGTGGATCGATGGGGCAACGTTGCCGCTCTCGTGCATAGTATTAACACGGTGAACTGGGGCACTACCGGGATTGTGGTAGGAGGCATACCCGTCTCCGACCCCGCAAGCCTTCAACAATGGCGGCTGGCGGCCATCCAGCCAGGTGATCGGGTTCCGAACGACATGGCGCCCGTGATTGTGATGCAAGGGGCGCAGCCGGTTATGGCTGTGGCCACGGTAGGCGCTTCGCTGATCGCCGAAACTGTGAGGATACTACTGGCCAGTTTCGGCAATCGCCTGGATCTTCAAACCGTCATGGAAGCGCCGCCCCTGCTCTATAACTTCCAGCCGCCAAAGGACGGCGAAACCGCACTGCGCCGGACACAGCTCGTTCCGGAAGGGGCCTACGGCGCAGATTTCCTGCGCAATCTTGAAGCAGCGGGAGTCTCTACTCGAGAGAGATCCAGGATAGAGGTACTCACAATCAAGGGAACCGCCGTAGTTGGAGCGGTCGATCCTGATACCGGTATTTGGCGCACCGTGGAGACACCTAAGCTGTTCGATTTTGCGGACGCCTACTGACAACAAACATGCCACAACGATACGACGCAATCATCATAGGCGGCGGCCACAACGGCTTAGTCACCGCCGCATACTTGGGCCGCGCCGGGCGCAAGACTCTCGTCCTGGAGCGCCGCGAATTGGTGGGCGGCTGCGCCGTCACCGAAGAAATTTGGCCGGGATTCCGCGTCTCCACGGCATCTTACTTGACCAGCCTGCTGCAGGAGCGCATCATTCGAGATCTCGACCTGCCGCGCTTCGGATACAAAGTCGACGCCAAAGATCCCGCCTTCTTCTCGCCTTTCCCCGACGGCCGTTGCTTCTTCATGTGGCAGGATGGCCGCAAGACGCTGGACGAAATCGCCAAATTCTCCAAACACGACGCAGAAGTCTATCCCGCTTTCGAAGCCCAACTCGAGCGCCTCTCGCAAGTGGTCGAGTCGCTGCTGCTGACTACACCGCCGCAGTTCCCACCGCGCGGGGTGGGCGACTTGGTCGAGCATCTCAAGCTGGCCGCACGTTTCCGTAAGCTGGCCGCCGCCGACATCGTTGCGCTGGTCAAAATCTTCACCCAAAGCGCCGCCGAGTTGCTCGACGAATGGTTCGAATCGCCGGAGTTGAAAGTCACTCTGGCCACCGATGGCGTGATCGGCGCTAACGGCGGCCCGCGCTCCCAGGGAACGGCTTACATCCTGATGCACCATGTGATGGGCAGCGTGGCCGGCCACCGCGGATTGTGGGGCTTCGTGCGCGGCGGGATGGGAGCGGTCTCCGAAGCCATCGCGGCTTCCGCCCGCAGCCACGGCGCGGTGATTCGCACCGGCGCGCCGGTCGAAAAAATCCTGGTACGCGAGGGCCGCGCCCGCGGTGTAGTGCTGGAGGGCGGCGAAGAGATCGAAGGTGGGGTGGTGGCCTCCAACCTCGATCCGCATGTGACATTCCTGCGGTTGCTCGACGAGCGCGATCTGCCACCGGATTTCGTCACTTCCATCCGGCGCTTCCGCACGGAAGGCACCTCGTGCAAGATCAACTTCGCTCTTTCCGGACTGCCGGAGTTCAGCGCCATGCCCGCGCATGGTCCGGAGGGCGGCCCGCAGCATCGCGCCACCATGCACATCTGCCCATCCATCGATTACATCGAACGCGCTTGGGACGACGCGAAATATGGCCGCCCCTCCGACCGTCCCATGCTTGAGCTGACCATTCCCACCATGTACGATCCGTCGCTCGCGCCTCCGGGCAAGCACATCATGGGGCTCTTCCTGCAGTACGCGCCCTACACGCTCCGCGGCACAACTTGGGACGAAGCGCGCGAGCCTTTCTACAACCGCGTACTCGATGTGATCGAAGAATACGTTCCCAACATCCGCTCGATCGTTATCGACAAGCAGGTGCTTACGCCGCTCGACCTGGAGCGCCGCTATGGCATCACCGGCGGCAACATCTTCCACGGTGAAATGAGTCTCGACCAGATGTTCGTCATGCGTCCCGTGGCCGGCTATGCACGATATCGCACGCCGGTGAAAGGGCTATATCTATGCGGCTCCGGAGCGCATCCCGGCGGCGGTGTCATGGGTGCTCCAGGTTACAACGCCGCCCGCGAGATGCTAAAACACCGGATCTAAAATACGATCTTCCCCACTAACTGCATGTTGAACGGCTCACCCGGACCAAGCCCCGGAGCGCCGTTGAAATCGCCGATGGTATCGTACAGATAACCGTTTCCGCCTACGGAACCGGCGCCGCTTGCCAGATTCTTGCGGTTGAACACGTTGAACATCTCCGCGCGAAGCTGCAGTTTCACACGTTCGCCGATCGGAATGTTCTTGATCACCGAAAGATCCACGTCGGCGAAGCCGGGACCTACGAACAGGTTGCGCGAAAGGTCGCCATCCGGGTTCGTGGTGCCTGGGCAGCCCGCCGACCCCGGTACGCAGAAAGCCGCCGGATTCACGTAGGGCTCGCCCACGCCCGGAACAAATGCGTTCGAAACTCCGGCGAACGGATTGCCGATAATGTTCAAGCCCGGCCGCTGCGTGCCCGCGTCGAAGTTGAACGGCTGTCCGCTGTGGAACGAAAGGAGGCTGCTCAACTGCCAGCCTTGCGTAAGCAGCTTCGGGCCATGCGAAGAGCCGGGTATGTCGTAGGTCAGGAAGGTCGTGAAGTTCAGCCGCGTGTCGAAGTCGCTGCTTCCGTATTCCTGGGCCAGGTTGAAGCTGTCCAACGGGATTACCCCGCGGTACTCGGTGACGTCGTCTAAAGCATGCGACCAGGTGAACGCGATCTGCCCGGTCAGTCCATGCCACGACCTGATTTTGAGAGTACTCTGCAGGGCGTTATAGTTTGAGTTGCCAATGCTATTCAGTTGATAGATCGATCCGACGTTTGGATACTCGCCATTATAGCTGCCGTTCTGGTTCAAGTTGAGCATGACCGACGACTTGCGCCCCAGGCTGCCGACATAGCCGATTTGAAAGACCAGCGCGTTGCCCAAGCCTTTTTCGACATTCAAACTGTAATTGAAGAAGTACGGCGTCCGGAAGTCCTGGTTCACCGAGTACACGTTGTAAAGGCTTGCGCCGCAACCGCTCAGCGTCGGGCAAGAAGTGATGCCGGGAAAGATGTATTGGCCCGCTTGCCAGGTGTAATTCGACAGGCTGTAATTGTCGACCGGTTTCGGTCCGATGGGATTGTCTTGCAATCCGTCCGCGCCGTCCCCGCGGTAATCCAGAAATGGATTCATGTTGATCTGATCGTAGAACACGCCGACTCCGCCGCGTACCACGAAGTCGCTCTTCGATCCCGGCTGGTACGCGAACCCGAGGCGCGGTCCGAAGTTGTTGTGGTCTGCCGGAAAAATGCTGTTCAGTCCGTTGCCTTGGATCTTCAAACCCTCTCCCGGAATAAAGACCGCGAGATCCTGGTTCTCACTATGCAGCGGTCCCATATAGTCGTAGCGCAATCCCAGGTTCACATTCAGGTTGCGGGTCACCTGCCAGTCGTCTTGGGCGAAGAAATCGAAGCCGTTCACGCGCACAAACCGTTCCGGATTCCCCACCGCGATATCCGACGCCGACACATCGCCCGCCAGGAAATCGGCGAGCGCCAGCACATTCGAACTCACCGCCGTATCTCCCGCCCAGGGACCCTGGCTTCCGTCAAACGAGAAACTGCCCAGCGAGCGCCGGCGATAGAACTCATCCACGCGGCCCTGGCGCACCTCGGCTCCGAAGCGAAACTGATGCTTCCCCGTAACGTACGAAAGAATATCCGTTAAATGTCCGGTCGGATCGCTGCGGCCTTCCGGAGGGGTGATGCCCACCTGATCGAAACCGGCGATTTGAATGTTGGGCGCGCCCATGATCGGCTTGCCGTTATTGGTGGCGTCCGGACTGGTATACAGCCCCAATGCCTGGCTGTCGAAGCTGTTGTTCGAGTCGTGGAACACCTGGTTGAAGTAACTGATGCCGAACAAGAGTTGGTTCGTCATCTTCTCGGTGAATACGGAGTTCAGCACCGCCGAATAATTCTGCACATGCAACGGCGCGACTTCGAAATAATATCCCAGGTTCGAGCTTGCCGTAGCCAGCGCCAGGCTGGCGCCCGGAGGCTGCGTCTGGCTGCCTTCTCCCGCGAACCAATGCAGCGAGAAATGGTTCTTGGCGTTGAAGTTATAATCGAACTTAACCACGCCATTCAGACTATACCCCGTCCCCGGCACGGTCGCGAAATAGTTATTTATGGTCGCCGGGAGGTTCAGGATGGAACTCGGCCAGAGCGTCGAGAGCAGCGTCTGCGACAATGGATTGACCGCCATGCCGTACTGCTTCAGTACACTCTCGGCTTGGCTTACCCAGGCCGTCGACGGCTCGGTGGACAAGCCCGTTAGACCGAAGATATATTGCTGCTTCTCAAACGCGCCGAAGAAGAACATTTTGTCTTTGATAATGGGCAGGCCCGCGCTGACGCCGTAATTCTCGTTGCGCAGCGGTGGGGCTCTTGGAAAATCCGGTGTGGCCACGAAGAAGGGCGAGTGCGCGGCGTAAAACTCATTGCGATTGTAGTAGTACGCAGTGCCATGGATTTCGTTGGTGCCGCTCTTGATGGTAAGGTTGACCGTGCCTCCGGCGTTGCGTCCGCCCTCCGCGTTCGACTGCGTTTGCGCCGAGAATTCGTCGATCGCATCGAGCGGCATGACCACACCCGCGATGCCCGAGACGCCGCCCTGGTTGACCGCCGGAATATTGTGCCAGAAGTCGTTATTGTCGGTGCCGTCGATCTGCCAGTTCATTTGGTTTGCGCGCGTTCCGTTCAGCGATCCGTAACCGCCCACGGAATATCCCGCGTACCCTGGCGCGATCGCGATTAGCTGCGAGAAATCGCGCCCGTTCATGGGCAGATCCTGCAGGGCGGCGTCCGGGATCGTATCGCTCTGCGTGACTGAGGTGGTGTCTACGGTAATCGCCGCCGCTGAAACTTCCACGGCGGTGGCTTGTTGGCCTACCTTCAGAGTCACCGGCAGAGTGTAGATGGCTCCCGCCGTCACTGGAATCTTATCCACCGTGGTGGGCGTAAAGCCGGCGGATGTCACCGCCACCTGATAGGCGCCGGCTGGAAGATCCTGGAAGGAGTATTGTCCTTCCGCCGTAGTAGTGGTTGTGAGCACAACGCCGGTCCCCGTGTCCGTCGCCTTAACAGCCGCGCCCGCCAGGGCCGCTCCCGTTTGGTCGGTCACGGTCCCATTAATGGAACCCCGGAATGTCTGCGAGTGTCCGGGAATGGCAATGAATAGCAACAATACGCCGCATGCGAATAGGTGTTTCATCATCTGTT
>JBEKTJ010000163.1:0-18570 GCA_049516155.1 Bryobacteraceae bacterium | reverse complement strand
CTGCCAGCCTTCCACCAGCGCCTTCAGCCGCGCACGATTCGTTTTGAAGGGGAGCTCGTAAACATAGGATGCGTTGAAGTTGTGACGCACATCGTAATCGCAGTTGCCGTATTGCCGACCCAATTCGCCCGGCAGAGGCGAAAGAATTCCCGCCGACGAAAATGAAAGGAAGCCGCCGTTCGAAACGGTGTCCAGGCAGTGGCTCAAAGTGTAGTTCGCGTGCAGCTCCAGACCGTGCGCCAGCCGTTTTTCGGCGGTCAGTTGCAGCCCGTTGTAGTGACTGTTGGCGCCGGTCGCAAGCTGATCCACGGCGGCAAAGCGCGGGTCGGTTGGCTGGCCGTAGGGGAACGGAGCGAAGCAACCCGCGCACACGGTCTGATATCCGTTCACTTCCGTTTGGTAGGGCAGATCGATGGCGCGCGTTCCCACATACTGCGCGCGCACGCTGCCGGAGTTTCCGACCTGGTGCTCAATGCCGAAGCTCCACTGCAGGAAGTAAGGCGCGTGCAGCCGCCCATCGGGTACGGCGTTCAAAGCTACCGGCGGCAGGCATTGCGCCGCATTCGCCTGTGGGGATGCGCACGACAACTCGCCCTGCTGGAATCCGCGCAGGAACGCCTGGTTGGCGGCGACGGTCGAGTCGATGGCGCTGCCAGGCACGCCAGGGGCGATCGCCAGGCCGCCCGCCGATCCCAACAGTCCGCCTTGAAACGTGTTCACGTAGGGCGGGTTGGCGCCCACCAGATCGGCCACGCTCCCCGGCAGAATGTCGGAGAAGACCCCGAAGCCGGTGCGCAGCACGAAACCCGGCGCGAACTGCCAGGCGATGGCGGTGCGCGGCTGCCATAGCGCCCAGGAGGTTGCCGAAAACAAGTGCGTCAGGCCCGTTTCAATCGCCGCATTCAGGGGTTGATCGACATCATGCGGCAGCGATCCGAACGATCCCGGCAGGCGCGCAATCAGAGAGTGCGGATTCTCCGGATTTGAATTGTGCGCCATGCGCACCCCGATCGTCCAGTTCAGTTTGGCGGTCAGTTTGATGGAATCCTGCGCATATAAATCGATATTGAGATAGTTGAACGGTTGCGACGCCGCGAGCGGAAAGCTTTCGGTGGTAGTGGACGCTACCCCATAGATGAATTGCGGCAGTGTCGTGTAAGTGACTAGCGGCGTAGTGTAAGTGCCGAAATCGAAGTCATTGATGCGTAGCCGCCGCGAGCTGATGCCAAATCGGAAGTCGTGGCCGCCCCTGGCGTAGGAGAGACTGTCGTTGACGTGAAAGCGCGTGGCGCGGCGGCCTTGCACCCAGTTGTCGTCCAGGCCACCCAGGGCGGTGAAGGGCGCATTGGATCCGGTGCCCTCCAGAACAATCGGAAACGCGGCCAGAGTTTTGGCGAAATCCGCCGGGCCGAACAGGCTCTCATACCAGGAAAACGCTGGATTGAAGTAATTCACCAGTTGTGCGTTGAAGATGTGCGTGTAGCCTGCCGCGAAGGAGTAAAGCGGCTGCGACGAGATCGCGTTGAACAGCGGATTGATAGGGTCGGTGTAGGCGGCTTGCAGGCCCGTATCCGACTGGAAGCGATACCAAGTGGTATTGTCCGCATTGATGTTATAGTCCAGGCGCGTGGTGACCACCTGCTCGTGATCGCCGCTCGACTGCGAAACGCTGCGTCGCAGAGCGCAGCCGTTGCCATCTGGAGGCGCGCCGCCGGCTCCGGCCACAGGTGTCCCATCCAAGGCCAACGGACAGCCCAGTACGGCCAGCGGCGTTCCGCCGGCGCCGCGATAGAGCGAGAACAAGTTGCTGTAGAACGGAACCAGTTGCGGCTCGGCCGGATAAGCGGCGCCGGTCACGCTATCCACGCCTCCCCGCGGCAGTTGTTGCAGCACGTAGCTGGCAAACGGCGCGCTAGGCACCGTGACCGGCGTCACGATGGGCAGCGCAATGCGCAACTGCTCGAAATCCGTGAAGAGGTACAGCCGGTTGCGCCGCACGGGGCCCCCCAGGCTGCCGCCGAAATGGTTCACCGTGGAGCGCGGTTTTTGATTGCCGGGCGTGGCGTTGGTGAAAAAGTCGGCGGCGTTGAGCTTCGAGCCGTTCCACAACTCATAAGCGTTGCCATGGAAAGCATTAGTGCCCGACTTAGTCACGTAAGTGACCTGCGAAGCGCCATAGCGGCCTTGGTCGACCGCATAAGAAGTGGTGTTGACGGTGACTTCGGAAATCGAATTCAAGCCCAACACCAGGTTCGTCGACAGTCCGCTGTTCAGGTTGGTTAGGGGATCGTTGGTTTCCAGGCCATCGACGATATAGGCGTTGGATAGCGCCGGCAATCCGTTGAACTGCACGTTGCCGTAGCCGTTTTGCGCGCCCACGAAATCGTTGCTGCTGCCTGCGGTGTTGATCAGCGCACCGGGAGCGAACTGCACCGGATACGTCAGGTCGGAGCCGGGGTTCGGGAGATTTGCGATGGATTCCGCCCCGAGCGTGGTGGCCGTGTTGGCATTTTCGGTGTTGATCAGCGGTGCGTCGGTGGTAACCACGATGTTCTCGTGCGCGCCGGCGGACAGCGGCAGTACAAAATCCACGGTTTGGGTCTGGCCGACGGCGGCGACGATCGACGGCTTGCGCTGCCGTTCGAATCCGGGCGCGTCTGCTTCCACGGCGTACGTGCCGGGCTTCAATTGGGCGAAGCTGAAGCGGCCGGAATCGCTGGTGTGGACGGTGCGCTCGATGCCGTTGCTTACGCCCGTGAGCCGGACGGTGGCGCCTGCCAGTGAGCCGCCGGTGGGGTCGGCAACCTGTCCGCCAATCGCGCTGGTGGTCTCGCCTTGTGGGCTGGCACGCGGCGCAAACACGACGGCCATTGGCGGCGCAAACACGACGGCCATTGCGGCGATTGCGATCAGGGAGAAACCGAATGGCCTCATACGCGCCAGTTTACCACAGATAATTATGCGCGATTTCTAAAATTTATTAAACTATAGTTAAATAACTTCTTGGGCAAGGCCTTACGTGAGTCAATCGCCTTAGAATCAATCTGTTCCGCCCGGCAAGCTACAGGACAGCGGCAAGCTGCAGGGCAAAGGAACTGGCGGACGGTCCCATGTCGCGGGTAGACGCTCGGCGCATGATCCGCTGCCGTGCTTAAGCGTCTGGTATTCAGACGGCGATAGGGTGCCATACCTTCCGCGCCACGGGGATTCCCGATTACCTGACGAATGGCGGCGGTATCGAGATCGCGCAACGTATGGCGGGGCACGCGAACGCGAAGACCACGGGCCTTTACGATTCGGCGAAACGGTGACGCTTGAGGTGGACCCCAAAGTTTGGACAAATTTTGGCCGTCGCCTAGATGGTACGGCGGGGTAACCAAGACGCGGCCCGAAGGCCGCCATCCATTCCGGGCTTGAATCGGCGCTCGGGTCGCATCCCTGCGTTGCCCTATCCTCCCATCAAGCCCTCCTATTATAAGACAGGCTCGAAAAACGGGCAAAGGAAAAATCATCCATTCTGGCAGAAAAAGCGATAAATCCTGGGGGCAAAGCCCCCCATCACAGCGACGCCCTTATCCTCTGCGGCCCCGCGGGTACAGATCTGCCGGCATGCGATAGCCGAGCGCCTGGTGCGGGCGCCGAAAATTGTAGAAACGGAAGTAGCGATCCAGCGCCGGATACAACTCGGCCCCACTGGCGAAGTCGCCGGGATAGATGAGCTCGTACTTCAAACTGCGCCACGGTCGTTCGATGAAGACATTGTCCAGGGCGCGGGCCGCGCTTGTATGGGCCGCGTGGCGCAACTCGAGCGCGAGCAAGCCGTGCAGCAAGCCTTCCCGCGCCAGTTGATCGCCTCGCAGGAAAACGAGCGCAAGCGCATTGCGGCGGAGTTGCATGATAGCCTGGGGCAACGGCTGGCGGTGATTAAAAACCTGGCGCTGTTTTTCTTGCGCGCGCAGGGCGCGCAGGATACCAGCGGGAAACTGGCGCAGATTGAAGAGATCTCCGCCGAAACGTCGGTAGCCATCAATGAAACGCGCGCGATTGCCTATAATCTTCGGCCGTTTCAAGTGGACCGGCTGGGCCCGACCAAGGCGAATCGAAGGAATTGTCAGGAGCGTTTCGGCCGGCTCCGGGGTTCGATTCTCTTCGGAGTTGGATAACATAGACGAGGTATTTGAGGAGGAATTGCGGATCAACTTTTATAGAATTGTGCAGGAGTGCCTGAATAATGTGGTGAAGCAATTCGAGCGCGAGCGAAGCCCGCATTCGAATCAAGCGGGATGGCCGGCACCTGGCGCTTAGCGTTGACGAAAATGGATGCGGATTTACGCCGGGTAATGTCGCCGGGTCCACGGCACGGAACGGTTTGAGGCTGGCGGTGGATATCACAGCACGGTGCGGGAGGAAAAGAAACGCGCCATCCTCGCGGCATTGGGGCGGGCGGGCGGCAGTTTTACCGAAGCGGCGAAACTGCTGGGCGTTCATCCGAACTATCTGCACCGCCTGGTTCGCAATCTGGATCTGAGGGAAGTAGCGAAGAAGGCGTCTGTTGATTGAGTCGCACCTTCGGGCACCCGCATAGCCAGGCCTGAATGCCGGCGTGCCCGGCTGGACGTCGAGGCATCCAAGCGACTTCAAATCAGCAGCTTACGAGTTCCACCCTCCCCTTCACTCAGATAACGGGTGAGAAAAGGCCCGGAAGCTTCCGCGAGAACTCCCTTAGAGACCCTTTTGGGGACCCTTTTGGGGACCCTTTTGGGGACCCTTTAGGGACCCTTGTTTACATACCGGCGCCATGATATCCTACAGAGGCTCGTGCCTCGAGAAACGGTGCCGTGCGCATCGGAGCATAGTGGAATGTCCGCAATAGCGCGATTGCCATACAGCGTCAAGTTAGGGGTACCGCGCAGAAGAGTCCTGCCATTTCTAAATCAGGAAACTCTCCCAGGGGGCCCTTGGCGCGGACGCGCCATAACACCCATGCACCGGGAGGGGAACGGCCGGCTCCTTGCGATAGACGGATCGGACGTTCGTTTCACTTTTCGATGACGCGAATACCAGGGCGCGGGCCTGAAAGGAAGGAATATGACACGAATCGATCTCCGAAGCAACGCGACGCGGGTTGCCGCGTCCGTTATAATCCTTGGCCTGGTGCTCGCGGGACACGCTTTCGGGCAGCTTTCATCGCTCCCGGATCAGCCCTCGTGGACTACCAATCCGCTCTGGAAGTATTTTGCCTACGGGCCCGGAAACGGCCAGGTAAACCTGAACGGAACAGAGCCCGTTTACAATTTTCAGTTCCTCGGAACCCAATCGGGCACTGTTGCAGATGCGCTCGGCTGCGAATGGAACGAGTCCTACGACTCGCCGCCGACCTGGTACGAGTACAACAACGGGTGGGGTATTGTGCCGGTCGGAAGCACAGTCGAACGGGGTGGTGGAGCCATGGCGAACATGTACTACCCGGCGGAGACATTCCGGGGGGTCCAGTACCTCGCCGAGTTTAGCAATGGGACTTACCTGGATCCCGGCGTCAGCTACTCCGGATATCCACCACAGGGATACTTCAACCAGGTAGGGGCAATGTTCTACAGCAGCAACAAGTGTTTTGCCGGCACCACGGAGTACGGCTTCTCCTACGCGTACAATTACAATCCAAGTGGCGTTTCGGACCCGATCGGTGGCATCGTTGGGTCGTACGGGGAGGTTATCGAATTCTACTTCGGGATTAATAACAATTGCCCCTACGACGGGAGCACTCTTCCAAATTCCCCAGCCAATGGCACGATGGCTTGTTTCACCGGCCAGCCCGTCGCTGCGGATTATGACCTCGGCTGCGGAGCGGCGGTGTTCTTCAGCCTGGGCCCAGACAGCGACACGGGCTTTCCCAACCCGTGGTGGTATTATCAATCCTGGATTTTCCAGAACACAGCCGCGCCCGCTCCGGATACCGACGACTACCAGATAGCCGCGCAGATCGTGGATCCCTACGACGGCAAGATCGTGTGGCAGTGCGTTGCCGATCCCCTGGACTATCCGGGCACCACTAGCCAACCCAACCCGGACCCGGCCCGACGAATTCCGACGTGGAGGTCGTGCAGTTCCGTGTCGGGGATCACAAGCACCATTACGTCCACCAACTACGCGTGCCTAACCCAGGGAACCACGAATTTTCAGAATTTTCCGACCCAGCAACTTTACAGCCAGCCTCCGACCGCCGCAAGCTACTTGGATACCGGCCTTGTCTCCAACAACGTGACGGATCCGTGGAACGGATCGGGCGGCACGACAGCTCTCATGGTATCCCACGTTTATACCGGCCATTGACCTTGGTTGCGCGGTGGGCGGCGTCGGCAAATTTCTGGAAAGACGTTCTCTGGCGTTGGCGGCTGGCTTGATCGCGATAGCCTCCATCCGCATTGCTGCTACCTATAAGGTTTTCAGTTTTACGATCGACGAACCGGGCCAACTCGCTTGCGGACTTGAATATCTGAGCAAGCACGTTTATCGATATTTGACTGAGCAGCCGCCGCTGGCGCGGGCCGCCGTTGCCCTAACGCCCTATCTGGCCGGGGTTCGGCCTCTGGGCGGACCGGAGTACAACCTGGAGGGCAGGAATGTGATTCTCCAGTCTCCCCGCCCGAATCGCACCTTGGCCCTGATGCGCCTCGGGATTCTGCCCTTCTTCTGGCTGGCATGTGGTGTTGTCTACATTTGGTGCCGGCGTCATTTTGCGGGACCGGTGGCGCCGCTGGCAGTGGCGTTGTTGACGTTGTTGCCGCCGGTACTCGCCCACGCGGGCCTGGCGTCCACGGATATGGCCTTGGCCGCCTGCCTGGGCGCGGCGTTTCTGGCCCTGATCCGGTGGGCCGAGTCGCCGGCATCTTCAAGATGGAAGCGCGGCGCTCTGCTGGGCGTGGCCGTGGCGCTGGCTGTGCTCTCCAAGTTCACTGCCTTGCTCTATCTTCCGGCAGCGGCCATGCTCGCCCTATTTTTCTATTTAGCGGCAGAGCGGCCCCCATTGCGAGAACTGGCGGCGCTTGTCCGGGAGCGCGCCGCGACCTTCGCTTTCGCCGTGATCGTGGGTGGGCTGGTTATTTGGGCCGGATATTGGTTCTCATTCGGGAAGGTTCCCGCGTGGAACCTCAGGCTCCCTGCACCGGAGTTCTTCGACGGCATCCAGATGGCGCTGGCTCACAACCGGCGGGGCCACCCCAGCTATCTGTTGGGCCATTACAGCGTCAAGGGCTGGTGGTATTACTTCCCCGTCGTGCTGGCCGTCAAGACGCCGATTGCGTTCCTGGTCCTATTGGCTTTTGGAAGTTACGCCTGCTTCACGAAGTTCTCGGTCGCGGCGTATCGGCTGCCTCTGGCATTTTCCCTTGGAACCCTGCTTCCGGCCATGGCCGGCAACTTAGACATAGGGGTGCGACACATCCTGCCCGTCTACATCGGGTTTGCTATCGTCGCCGCGGTTGGACTGGATCGCTTGCTGGCGCGTGCCCAGAACCACGGGGTGCGCCAGACGGTGGCGATCGGCGTTGTATTATGGATGGCCATAGCGGGGGTCGTCTGCCATCCGGATTATCTCTCGTACTTCAACGAGTTCGCCGGGCGCCGACCGGCCCGCATCCTGGTGGACTCCAATCTCGATTGGGGGCAGGACACCAAGCGGCTGGGCCGGCGCCTGCAGCAGTTGGGCGCGCAAGAGGTATCCGTCATGCTGATCGAGCCGCTTACGCTGCCGCTGCCCACCGAAGATTCCATCAGGCGCTTTTACGGTCTGCCGCGCGTCAAGCCAGTCGACGTATCCTCTCCCGGCGAGGGTTGGAACGTGATAAGCCCGACTATCGCCAATACGCTAGGCCTCTCGTTCCAGCCGTGGTGGGAGCGCATGCCGCCTACGGAGAAGATTGGCGCACTGTGGCTGTATAAGATTGCAGCCCGCTGAAGCAGCGTATAGCGTGCATGTACCCATGTCGCGCTGCTGCACCAGGCTCATCGTAAGCGCCGCCACCTCGGACCGGCGCAGGGCGCAGCCGAGCAGCACGGCGACGATCGCGCGGTCGCGCAGCCCCTTCAGCGTCGTGATGTCGTATCAACCTGGGCAGTTGGTATGCAGCGAACCTGCATGCCAGAGACGGCGGCGCGCCGATTATCACCGCCGGAAAGTCGCGGCTGACCCGGAATACCGCCAGGGATGTCTGGACAGCCCTCAGAAATGGCGCTCCCACAACCCCGATTACTGGCGGCGGTACCGCGAGCAACATCCCGCCGCAGTCGAGCGCAACCGCCCACATCGTCGCCGGGGCGTGCGGAATTGCCGCAGGCACGCCGCTTGCGATCCTGGGTGCAATCGGACGCGGTTCGTGGCAGATGAGTGCAGATGTAGGCAGCGCCGCGTTTTTTCAGGGGCGCCAGAAAATCCGCGGCCGTGAATTGGGAACCCCGATCGGAGTTCCGGATCTCGGGTTGGCCAAAGCGGAGGGCGGCCTCCATCGCCGCCAGACAGAAGCCGGTCTCCATGGTTGGACAGTTCCCAACTGAGCGCGTAACGGCTGAACCAATCCATGACCGCGACCAGGTAAAGGAACCCGCCACGCATCGGAATATACATAATATCGGTACTCCAGACGTGATTGGGCCGCTCGATCGACAGGCCACGCAGCAGGTACGGGTAGATCTCGTGACCCGGCGCCGGCCGGCTCAAGTTTGGTTTCGGATAAAGAGCTTCGATTCCCAGAATGCCCATCAGTCGCTGAGCGCGTTTGCGGTTCACCTCCAGCAATGAAGTCGAGAACGATATCCGCGCGGCCGTCTGAAGGGGAAGCTCGATTACGGTCATGAGAAAATCTCGGGTGCCTTCATCGTATCAAGGCCGATGTTACGCCGGTTGAAGGGTTTTGTCGCGCAGCCAGGCCGGTGTCGCCCGGAAAGACTTGAACTCCCAACCCTCCGAATGGAATGGAAGGCGGCTGGGTCTCCGGCCATAGCGGCGTGCGCGATTACTGGACGCGCCAGTGGAGCTTGGTCTCGGATCAAATGGTCCGACATGTCTATCGGATCGAGAACGGCCTGATCCGGAGCATGGATATTCGATGAATTTACATCCCAGCCCTACGCCATGCAAGTATCCGTCACCACACCCCCGCCGGACATGGTAAAGTAGCTCCAACAGATACGGGAACCACCATGAAGTCCCTCTTGATCGTATTTCTCCTGGTCTTTGTTTTAACCCTCCGGGGAAGTGAAACCCTGGAACGAGCCCGGCAACTGGAAGAATCGGGTGATGGCCCCGCGGCGCGAGCGCTGTTGGCGCAGGCCGTGCAAAGCGCGCCGGGCGATATCCCGGCGCTTACCGAATACGCGGAGTTCCTGGACCGCCACGCCGATCCGGCTGCACTGGAAGCCTACGGCAATCTCCTGGCTGCTCTGGATCAGCCCGCCCACCGGCAGCGGCGCGCCGCGGTGGCGCGGCGGATGGCCGAACTATCCTTCCTGCAAGGCGACCGCACCGCCGCGCTCCGCTCCCTGGAGGTCTACAAAAGCGCTGGCGGAGCATTTCCTGGTTTCGCCGCCATATCCGCCCCAGCAGACAGCCCGGCCGGCCAGTCGTACGTAGAGATCCCGGGACCCCTGCGCTCGTTCGGCCGCATGGCGGCAATCTCCGGCGACGCGCAGGCTGCGGATGTGCTACCCGCGCTGGCGCGCAATGTGGTCACCAATGGCTTCCAGGCCGCACATAGCAACGAGGCTCTGGAGCAGACCGAATATCTCAAACTCGTCCATCGGTATCTTTCGCAGGCGCGCGAAATCGAAAATCTGTCCGGCCCCGGCAAGGTCGTACAGCTTGACAATTGCGATTCTCCCAATGCCGGGGAGCTGCTGCGCATTCTGGGCTTCCGCATGCGCGGCGGATGCGGCAGCGAAGTCGTGCTGGAGACAGTTAACGCCACGCGCGCATTTCTGACCACCGATTCCGGTTTCCCGCTGGCCGCCCTGGAGCAAGCCCTCCGCACCAACCGCCCTTTCACCTACGACTACCACCCGGCGCGCGTTCCGGTGCTGTTCGGCGCCGACTATTGGCTCTCCGCGAAAGAAAAAGAAACCAGTGGTTTCCTGGACGTGCTGCTCTCCGATCCCGCGCTATGCCGCCTGTATCTGGGAATCTCCAAGCTGGACCGCGAGACCGCCGACGAGTTCCGCAAGAACATTCCCATGCCCCGGCTCAAGGCCTACGCGCACGTGCTGGACTTTTTCGGCGGTATGTTCGAGGTGCGCAACGGTAAGGCCGTGGTTCCAGGCGCGCCCCGCACTCAGGCCGCCTGGACGGAACTGGCGGGTGCATCGCCGGACCAGGGCGCCGGATTTTTCGACAAGCTGGTCGCTAAAGACGATGGCTGGATGGCCAGCTACTTCGATGCGCTGGCGCGCATCAACGGTCCCGTTCGCGATTACCTGACCGAGCCGGCACGCATGCAGCGGTTCTATTTGGCCATCCGCGGGAAGGTAACCAGCCCAGGACCGGCGCGCCCCGTTTTCCGCTCCAACGCGGATATGATGCTGCTGACTACGCGCTTGTGGATGGATCCCGATGGCCGCCCGCACGTCCCGGGCAATCTCCAGGTTTGGAAGGATCTGTTTGCGAATCATCCGCAAGGCAAGTATGACGCCAAGCTCACGCGCGCCGCGGGTTCGTGGAAGGAAGCCGACGATGTGCTCGAAGCTCTCTTCGGCCTCACGCGCAAATCCGTGGAGAATGAGCCGCTGAAGATCTTCATGGCGCTGAGCGACCTGGACCGTTACCGCGCTAAACCGCTGGCGCCGGAGACTGTGGACTTGCTGGCGCGCAACTATCGTGTATTCGGCAGCCAGTACGCCATCTTCAACGACGCCGCCAACGTGAGCGACAAATCCATCGCCCAATTCATGGATACGGCCGATGAAGTGACCCGGCTCAAGGATCCTATGCTGCGCGCCGATACGCTGGGCACGATGCAGTCCCTTGTGGGACTCTGGCAGATCCTTTCCCGCTCGGGGAGCTTGCCGTTAGCCAAAGCCGACGAGACCTTCGCATCGCTGCTGATCCCCTTCTCCGCGGTACACGACGACAACATGCTGTTCGACGCCGGACACGGCGGTGTGACGCTGCTGCTCTCCGCCACTGGCGGGAAACCCGGCGGCGGCGCGCAAGCCCGTCTACTCGACCTGCTGGCAGGCGCGGCGGAATCGAGCGACACCGAATCCCATACGCAGATCGTACAGGAGATGATGCGCATCCTGGACGCCCAGCATATCGTCCCGCTGGACGAGATCTTCGAATTGGCAAATCACTTGGACTCGGTCGGGCGCGGCGAGAAGCTGAACACGGCGTTGGTAAACCGCCTGGCATCTCGAGTGGGCGACATTCCCCTGGGGCGCGCCAATTTGAGCCCCGTCGAGAAAAATGCGCTCTCCTTTGGCTACTGGACGGACAAGCACGTCGATGCGGAGCACAAGCTGAATCTACGCGCCGCCGTGGAAAAAGCTTCCGGCCCGAAACTGCGGGATGTGCGTGGTCTGCTGGCGCCATTCCTGCGCGACACGCTGGTGGCCTACAATTACGCGCACTACGCGCCACCCGGCGCGCAGGTGCTCTATACCAATCCGCTGTTCGTGCGCAGCCACGATTTTCTGGGCGTGCAAAACGCCAACCACACGTGGCGATCCACGGAAGTGTTCGGTTCGGGCTGGCCCTCGAACGGCGGCGGCCGGCTGGTCGGCTCGCTCGCGGGACTGCCCTACGCGCTGGCCGAGGCTGAACAGAATTTCCTGGTGCCGGAGCAGACCCAGGCGCTGATTTGGGGCGACCTGGTGCCGCAAATGATTGTGAGCGCCGTGATCCCGCGGTGGTGGAACGTCACGCCCTCGCAGTTGCATTGGGTGGCGCTGCACATGCGCTACGCGGAATCGTTGCTGGCCGAATCCGCGCTGGATCCCGCACTCCGGCAGGCGACGTTAAGTGTCTTGAGCGCGCAGGCCGCTCCGGCGCGCGTCGGACAGATAGGGATGCTGCTGGAAAGTGGCGACGTGCAGGCGGCGCTGAATAAGGTGACGCCATCGGAATTGTTCGTTTTGGCGTCCCGAATGGAAGCCGGGGCGAATGCCGGCGCCCAGCGCGAACCTTCGCCGCTGCTGGCGGAAATCCACCGCATGGCCGCGCGGTCGCCCCAACAGATCAATTACGCCGCCATCTCGGCCGCCTTCGGAACACCCAAGCCCACGCTGGCTAACTCGTACCGGCCGGAGCTGCTGAACTTACGCACTTTCCCGACTTTGATGGGATATTCCAGCCGCATTCTCGCCGAAAGCTGGGAGTCGAACGCACTCTATTGGGCGGAACTGGCCGACGAAACCAACATCCAGCCTTCGCAGCTCAATGTGCGCATCCCCGAGTGGACCGAGAAACTGGTGGAACGAATCTTCGCCTCGCACCTGGAGGATTGGCCCGCGGTGCTGCGCTCCTTGCGCGCCGTGGGCGACGACGTGCGCAATAAGTCGCGCCAGCAGGCTTTGGCCCAGGCGCCGCCGCAACAACTGAATAATGCAGGCAACTAGTGGTAACTAGCTAAGCAGGGGGGCTCATGCGTCTCATAACCCGTCGGGGTTTTCTAGGAGCGGCAGCGGGCACGGCGTTGCTAAACGCGCAGGATGCGCAGCGCCCGGTATTCCGCGTGAAAGTGGACATGGTGGTGCTCAGCTTCACCGTCACCGACAGCCATAACCGCTATATCAACGGCCTGAAGAATACGGATTTCAAAATCTACGAAGACACCGTCCTGCAAAAGATGGCCACCTTCGCGGAGGGCGCCAAGCCCCCCGTGCAAGTACTCGAGGATGGCAGCACGCGTCCGCTGGTGGCCGGCGAGCCCGCCGAGGCGCCCGGCAACCCGGGCATCGACCTGCACAGCGACGCCTTCGTGGGCACCAACGTTTTCGTGCTCTTCGACACCAGCAACTTCATGTACCGCGGCTTCGTTTATGCCGAAGACGCCATCGCGGATTTCGTGCGCGGCCTGGACCGCGCCGATTCCGTGGCGGTCTATACCTTCAGCCGCAATCTTTCCCGCGCCGCTGCCCTGACGCGGGACCGCGGCGACGCCATCGGCGGACTACGAAAATCCGTGGCCGGAGACGACACCGCGCTTTATAACGCCCTGCTGCTCACGCTGCGCGACGCGGCTAAGGTGCCCGGACGCAAGGTGGTGATCGTCTTCTCCAACGGTCCGGACAACGCCAGCATGGTGGCCCCCGACGACGTGCGCGCGGTGGCCGAGGACGAAGGCATCCCCATCTACGTCATTTCCACCAACGAGGTCAATAAGGACCCCATTTCGAGCGGCGTCTTCCGGCGCATCGCTACGCGCACCGGCGGCAAGGCTTACTGGGCCAAGACCTGGCAGAAGCAGGTGGAGGCTTTCGAATCCATCCGCGAGGATTTGGGCAACTCGTATACGGTGACTTACTATCCGCAGCCCAATCCGAACGAAGGTTTTCGCAAGATTACCGTCGAGATTGTGACTGACGTGGGGAAGAAGTACCGCGTGCGGTCCAGGCCGGGGTACCGGCCTCGCGGCGGGGTCTAGACGAGCGTCTCTGCATAGTCGGAGTTCAGCGCGAACAGACACCCATCGTACTCTCCTTCGGCTTTCAGGTGGCCCTTAGGCACGTGACCTTCATGGCTACATCACGCTGTTTATCCTGCCGGCGCCCATTGGTATGCGAAGCTCAAGTAGTAGCGCCACCAAGTTTTGTATTCGCCCCTTGTCACGCCCTGGTTGATATGCGATTTACTTGTATATTGTGGGCCGCGTTCGGTTGTCTGCAGGCGCAAGAGCCGAAGCCGGTCCCATTGCGCTATAAGCTGACGACGCCGGAAGTCGCGGCGTCCCGCGTTAGGGGCGCGATGATGAAAAACGCAGATCGCGGCGCGAAGCTCAAAGATATGTTCCGGGACGCGGGCTGCAGCGCGGATGACCTTCAATTGCAGCCAGTACGGCACGCCAAAGTCCCAAACGTGATCTGCACAGTGCCCGGCGGCACGGATTCCGTGATCTTGGTGGGGGCCCATTTCGATCACGCAAAGCATGGTCTTGGCGTGATCGATAATTGGAGCGGCGCTTCCTTGCTTCCATCCCTCGTTGAAAGCGTCAGATCTCTGGAGCGGCGCCACACGTTTGTTTTCGTTGGCTTCACCGAGGAGGAAAGCGGTCTGGTCGGATCGTATTTCTACGTCAGCCAATTGGACCAAGGGGGCCTCAGCCGAATTGTGGCTATGATCAACTTCGATTCTGTCGGAGCGGGTCCAACCGAGGTCGAATACTCGAGCGCGGATACAAACCTGTTGAAGAGACTACTGAACGTAGCGGGGTCGGCGAAGTTAACTTTGACCCTCATGGATTTCGATCAGGTAGGCATTTCCGACTTTCTGGCATTTCGCCTCAAGGGTGTACCAACCTTGATCTTTCACTCCCTCACCCAGGACAACCTCAAAATCTTGCACAAATCCGCGGATAACTACCCGGCGCTCAAGATGGACGATTACTACGATACCTATCGACTTGGCGCCGCCCTTCTTGCGTATCTGGATGTCGCGCTAGACGTCCTTCCCAGGCACGGAACCGATGCGATGCCTCCGACGCTCCAGCGGACGCCGCATTAAAGTGCGGTTCCAACCAGGGGGGGCGCGCGCGGACGAGCGCGTCCGCCCCAAGGACGGGAGACAGAAATCGCGGTATCGGACCCCACTTGCGCACCGCTCTGTTTTTCGCTATCATGGAAAAGTTTCGCGAGTTCCGCTTTCTGCTCCCGCGCTACCACTGTGAATGTTCGCAGTCCGGCCGGGGGTGAGGTCCCGAGGTTTCGCCGGTCGACCCCGGTTGGAATATGGACCTGTCCGAATAGTGACCCTCGCAGTTGTGAACCGTAGACACAGGCCGTTTGAGCTTGTGCGTGTGCTTGGCGGGCCTGATAGCGCCCAACTGACTGTTAGAAAAAGACTTAAGGGAAGGTTCGTGCCGACTTTTAACCAACTTGTGCGTAACGGGCGGAAGCCACCCCGCTGGAAGACCGCCAGTCCGGCGTTGCAGAGCTGCCCCCAGAAGCGCGGCGTTTGTACGCGCGTGTACACTTCCACGCCGAAGAAGCCAAATTCGGCGCTGCGGAAAGTGGCGCGCGTGCGGCTGACCAACGGTATCGAGGTGACCACCTATATTCCGGGTGTCGGCCACAATTTGCAGGAGCACTCCATCGTGCTGATCCGCGGGGGCCGCGTGAAGGATTTGCCGGGCGTGCGCTACCACGTGATCCGGGGTGCGCTGGATACGGCCGGAGTGGCTAATCGCAAGCAGAGCCGGTCGAAATATGGAGCGAAGCGGCCGAAGGCTTAGGCTGCGGGAATCGATATGCCACGAAGACGACGCGTTGAAATTCGGGAAGTGCCGCAGGATCCGGTGTACAGCTCCACATTGGTCGAGAAATTTATCAACTCGATGATGTGGGAGGGCAAGAAAACCGTGGCGCAGGGCATTTTCTACGACTCCATGGACAAGATCCGGGAGCGCTCTGGCGACGACCCGTTGAAGCTGTTCAAGAAGGCGGTCGAGAATGTCAAGCCGCTGCTGGAAGTGAAGACGCGGCGTGTGGGTGGCGCCAACTACCAGGTGCCGATCGAGGTGCCCAATAATCGCCGCACCAGCCTGGCGATCCGCTGGATTGTGACCCAGGCCCGCTCCCGTCCGGAAAAAGGCATGCCGGAGAAGCTGGCCAACGAGTTGAACGACGCCGCCAACATGCGTGGCGGCGCGATCAAGAAGAGAGACGATGTGCACCGCATGGCGGAAGCGAATAAGGCGTTTGCGCATTATAGATGGTGAGGAAAGAAGACAGGAATCAGGAGTCAGAAGACAGAATTTCCCGCAGAATCATTCTGGCTCCTGACTTTTGGCTCCTGACCCCTGCTTTTTAGGACTTTTATGGCTCGAACCGTACCGCTCGAAAGGATGAGGAATATCGGCATCGCTGCGCACATCGATGCAGGTAAGACCACTACGACCGAGCGCATCCTTTATTACACGGGCCGCACGCACAAGCTGGGCGAGGTGCACGAAGGCACCGCCATCATGGACTGGATGGAGCAGGAGCAGGAGCGCGGCATCACCATCACCTCTGCCGCGACGACCTGTTTTTGGCGCGATATCCAGATCAACATCATCGATACCCCGGGCCACGTGGATTTCACGGCCGAAGTGGAGCGCAGCCTGCGCGTGCTGGATGGCGCGGTGGCTGTATTCGACGCCGTGGCCGGCGTACAGCCGCAATCGGAAACAGTGTGGCGGCAGGCCGATAAATACAATGTCCCGCGCATTTGCTTCATCAACAAGATGGACCGCGTGGGCGCGGATTTCTTCCACTCCGTGGACACTATCGTCAGCCGGCTGAAGTGCAAGCCTGTGGCGATCCAGTTGCCGGTCGGCGCGGAGGACCAGTTCAAGGGCATCATCGACCTGGTGCAGATGAAAGCGCGCATCTGGCGGGATGAAACCTTGGGCGCGGAGTACGACGAAGTCGAGATTCCCGCCGAGCTTTTGGAGCAGGCGCTCGATTATCGCGAGAAGATGATCGAGGCGGTAGCGGAGCACGACGATATTCTGTTCGAGAAATTTGTCGAAGGCCAGGCGCTGACCGAAGCTGAAATTCAGCGCGGCATCCGCAAGGCCACCATTGCGCTGAAGATTTTCCCCGTAATTTGCGGGTCCGCTTTTAAGAACAAAGGCGTGCAGACAATGCTGGACGCGGTGGTGGATTACCTGCCTTCGCCGCTCGAAGTTCCTCCGGTGGAAGGCACGGCGGTGGGCGATCCCACGCAGGTTTTGACCCGGCAGGCTTCCGACAGCGAGCCTTTCGCCGCGCTGGTTTTCAAGATCATGACGGATTCGTACGTCGGACAACTGGCGTTCTTCCGCGTGTATTCGGGCAAGCTGGCGGCGGGCGAATCGGTCTACAACGTAGCCAAGGGACGCAAGGAGCGCATCGGCCGTCTGTTGCGCATGCACGCCAACAAGCGAGAAGAGATCCAGGAGATTTTTGCCGGCGATATCGCCGCCGCGGTGGGGTTGAAAACAGTGCAGACCGGCGACACCATTTGCGACGATAACTCGCCGATCGTGCTCGAATCCATCGAGTTCCCGACACCGGTGATCCAGCTTGCGGTGGAGCCCAAGACCAAGGCCGACCAGGAAAAGCTGGGCATGGCGATTCAGAAGCTGGCGCAGGAAGATCCCACATTCCGCGTGGCTACGGATCCGGAAACCGGGCAGACGATTCTATCCGGCATGGGCGAGCTGCACCTGGAAATTATCGTGGACCGCATGATGCGCGAATTCGGCGTAGGCGCCAATGTGGGCAAGCCGCAAGTGGCCTATCGCGAGACCATTCGCAAGCCCGCGGAAGCCGAGGGCCGGCACGTCAAGCAGAGCGGCGGGCGCGGACAGTACGGTGTGGTCAAGATCAAAGTGGAGCCGCTGCCGGCGGGCGCCGGATTCGAGTTCGTCAACGAAATCTACGGCGGATCGATTCCCAAGGAATTCATCAAGCCGATCGAAGCCGGGATGCGCGAAGCGCTGGAAGGCGGCGTGTTGGCGGGATATCCAATGTCCGACCTGAAGGCGATCCTCTACGATGGCAGCTATCACGACGTAGATTCGTCGGAAATGGCGTTCAAGATCGCGGGATCGATCGCGATCAAGGAAGCCGCCCGGCGCGCCAAGGCGGTGCTGCTCGAACCCATCATGGCGGTGGAAGTGGTGGTGCCCGAGGAGTACATGGGCGACGTGATCGGCGATCTGAATTCGCGGCGCGGGCGCATTGAGGGGATGGAACTGCGGGGGACCACGCAGATCATCAAGAGCATGGTTCCGCTTTCGGAAATGTTCGGCTACGCGACCGAACTGCGCTCCCGCACGCAGGGCCGCGGCAGTTTTACCATGCACTTCGGCAAGTATGAAGAAGTGCCCTCGGCGTTGGCCGAGGAGATCGTAAACAGGATCCAGGGAAAAGTGACTAGATAGTTGGAGATCATATGGCAAAGGAAAAATTCGATCGCAGCAAGCCGCACGTAAACATCGGCACGATCGGGCACATCGATCACGGCAAGACCACGCTGACGGCGGCTATCACCAAAGTGCTGGGGAAGAACAACCCCAAAGTGAAGTTCCGCAGTTTCGATTCCATCGACAATGCGCCGGAAGAAAAGGCCCGCGGCATCACCATCGCGGTGGCGCACGTGGAGTATGAAACCCCCAACCGGCACTACGCGCACGTGGATTGCCCGGGCCACGCCGACTATATCAAGAACATGATCACCGGCGCGGCGCAGATGGATGGCGCCATTTTGGTCGTCGCGGCAACCGACGGACCCATGCCGCAAACCCGCGAGCACTTGCTGCTGGCGCGGCAGGTGGGCGTGCCCTACATCGTGGTGGCGCTGAATAAAGTGGACATGGTGGACGATGCGGAGTTGCTGGACTT
>JBEKTJ010000162.1:0-16076 GCA_049516155.1 Bryobacteraceae bacterium | reverse complement strand
ATCGCCATGCGGGACATGCTTTCCGGCGACGAACCCTATCCGCTGACGGCGTGGAAGAAGCAGTTTGAAGGCGCGCGCAACGATCTGGACGATGCGCTACGCCTGGAAGCGCAACTCGCGCCGGTCGCGCGGGATCCCAACGGGCAGCGCTACCTGGCGGGCTTGCTGGCCCAGTTCTGGACCTCGGTGGGCCGCATGTTCGCGGTCGCCGGGCAAGGCGAAGACCGTGCCGCGCGGGACCTGATCCGCACCCTCGAAACCCAAGACGGCGGCCTCACCAGCGCAGTGGCCCACCTGCTGATCGAAAACAACGAGGCCGAGCAAGAGGCTGCGATCCGCATTCGGGGGGTGGCGCGCGACGTTTATCTGTTTCTGGCGGCCGTGCTGCTGGCGATCTTCGGCACTACCATCTACCTGATCTATTCCAATCGGCGCCTGTTCCAACATCTGGCCACCGTGTCCGAGCACCGCAGCGACCTGGCGCGGAAGCTCATCACGGTGCAGGAGGAAACGCTGCATTCGCTGTCGCGCGAATTGCACGACGAGTTCGGCCAGGTGCTGACCGCCATCGGGGCCATGCTGCGCCGCGCCGAAAAACGCCTGCCCCCCGATTCGCCATTTTGCGCAGACCTGCGCGAGGTCCGCGAAGTGGCCCAAGGCACGCTCGAAAAGACGCGCAACCTATCCCAGTTGATGCATCCCAGTATTCTGGACGATGGCGGCCTGGAAAAGGCCATCGACTGGTATCTGCCGGTATTCGAGAAGCAGACTGGAATTAAGGTACGATACGAGAAAAAGGGAGATGGCCCGGAGATCGCGCACCGGGTGGCCATTCATGTGTACCGCGTGCTGCAGGAAGCGCTGAACAATCTGGCGCGGCATTCGGGATCGACGCTGGCTGTGGTGCGGCTGGAGTTTCCACCCGGCCGGCTCAATCTGGAAGTGGAAGACCGGGGAGCCGGTATGCCCGAGTCGCGCAACGGCGGTGCGCGCAAAGGCATCGGCATGACCGCCATGCGCGAGCGCGCCGAGTTGCTGGAAGGCAACTTCGAAGTGCTGCGTCCCGGCGAAGGCGGTACGCTGGTGCGCCTGGATGTTCCGTTAACGGATACGTATGAGCGATGAAATAACGGTCTTGCTGGTGGACGATCATGGCCTGGTGCGCAAAGGGTTCCGGCGCATGCTCGAAGACGATCCCGAAATACGCGTGGTAGGGGAGGGAACTAACGGACAGGAAGCCATAAAACTGGCGCAGGAGTTGCATCCGCGCGTGATCGTGATGGATATGGCGATGCCCGGATTGGATGGCGTACAGGCTACGCGCGAAATCCTGAAGAATTCACCCGGCATCGCGATCCTTATTCTGAGCATGTATTCCGAGGAGAACTACGTGCGCAACGCGTTGGACGCCGGCGCGCGCGGCTATGTGTTGAAGGAAGCTTTGGACGTGGACCTGGCCGGCGCCATCAAAGACCTGGCCGCCGGAAAGACGGTGATCGGTCCCGGCGTGCTGGCTCCGCATCGCGAGCCCGATCCGGATTACGAACGGCTCACGCCGCGCGAAAAGCAGATTCTGGAGTTGATCGCCAAAGGGAATTCGAACAAGGAAATCGCTGGAATTCTCAACCTGAGCGTGAATACGGTTTCCGTGCATCGCGCGAATCTGATGTCCGCGCTGGGTATCCATCGCACCACCGAACTGGTGGTGTGGGCCGTCAAGAAGGGCTTGGTGCAACTGCCGTGAACCGCCGGGAGTTTTTGTGGGGCGCGCTGGGCAGCGCTGTATCAAGCCGCGCCGGCGAAGCGGATCCGGGCTTCCGCTTCAGCGATGTGACTTCCCCCGCCGGTATTCAATTCCGGCACAACAGCGGCGCGTTTGGAGAGAAGTATCTGCCCGAGACACTGGGGCCGGGCTGCGCCTTCCTGGACTACGACAGCGACGGCTGGCAGGACATCCTGCTGATCAACGGCATGGACTGGCCGGGCCACGCGAAGCAGCGCACCACCATGCGTCTCTACCGCAACAACCGCAACGGCACGTTCACGGATGTGACCCGCGCCGCCGGCCTGGATGTGGAGATGTACGGCATGGGCGTGGCGGTGGGCGACTTCAACAACGACGGCTTTCCGGATATCTACGTCACCTGTGTGGGGCAGAGCCGGCTTTTTCAGAACACCGGCAAAGGGCGCTTCCTGGATATTACCGAGCATAGCGGCCTGGGCGGGCGGCCGGGCTTCAGCAGCTCGGCACTGTGGTTCGATTACGACCGCGATGGGTTGCTGGATCTGTTTGTCTGCAACTACGTGAAGTGGTCGCCGGCGCAGGATGTGTTTTGCAGCATGGATGCCAAGCACAAATCTTACTGCACTCCGGAAGCCTATCGCGGCGCCACCTGCTGGCTGTTCCGCAATCGCGGGAATGGCACGTTCGAGGATGTCACGGCCGCGAGCGGCATCTTCGACAGCAGCTCGAAATCCCTGGGTGTGGCCATGCTGGACTACGACCAGGATGGCTGGATCGACCTGATGGTGGCCAACGACACGCAGCCCAACAAGCTTTACCGCAACCAGCGCGACGGCACGTTTCAAGACATCGCCGTGAAAGCCGGCGTAGCGTTCAGCGAAGACGGCAAAGCCCGCGCGGGCATGGGAGTGGATGTCGCCGACTACGACAATTCGGGCATCGCCGGACTGGCGATTACGAATTTCGATAACGAGATGATCGGCTTTTACCGCGGTACGCGCAGCGGCCTGTATGTGGATCAAGCGGGGCGTTCGGACGTGGGCCGGCTGTCGCGGCGCAGCTTGGGCTTCGGCTGCTTCTTTTTCGACGCCGACCTGGACGGCCTGCTGGACCTGCTGGTGGTGAACGGGCACATCGATCCGGGCGTCCGGGAGGCCCGGCCCGAGACCGGATACGCGCAGCCGCCGCACCTGTTCCTAAACAAAGGCAGCGCCGGATTCCAGGATGTGGCGGGCACATTGGGAGGCGGCTTCGCGGACCCCAAAGTGGGGCGCGGCGCGGCCTTCGGCGACTTCGACCGGGATGGCGACCTGGATGTTCTGATCACCACGAATCAAGGTCCGGTGCACTTGTATCGCAACGATCAGAGCAATGGCCACCATGCCATACGGTTTCGCTTGGTGGGAACCAAATCGAACCGCGACGGTATCGGCGCAACGGTGCGGGTGACCAGCGGCGGCGAGACCGGATCGCGGATGGTGAAGAGCGGCTCCAGCTATTTGTCGCAATCGGAGATGCCGGTGACGTTCGGGCTGGGCAGGCGGGACAGCGTCGAGCGGGCCGTGCTGCATTGGCCTAGCGGGCAGGTGCAGGAGTTCAAGAACCTGCGCGCGGGGCGCACGTATGAGTGCGTGGAAGGGAAAGCCGTTCGGGATACCGGCGGATTCTAGCCGGGGCAGGAAGCAGCCTGGAACCACAGATGAACACGGATTGACACAGATAAAACCACACGCATAGCCCCGGCTCGGTGCTTGGATTTTCCAGTAGTGGGCCAGTTTGGATTTTGGAGGGCGGCCAATCTTGGCCGCAGCCGCCTTTTAGGCGGCCAGAGCCGGCTGAAAAGCCGGCTGCGGGCAGAATTGCCCGCCCTCCAAATCCAAATTGGCCCACTACCCACTCTTCAATTAGCATTCCGACGGAAAGTGAGGAAGCGGGTTCCTGCGCGAAGCACTCGAGCTCCAATCGGGAATGCCCGGCGTCGGACCGGGCCTCCGCTAGAAGCGGAAAGGAGGATCAATGATTCTCTTGCCGATAAATTCGGCTGGTGTTCTTCGGCCGGTTATCAGCATCATAGCAGGTTTCTACCTGCTGGATGCGGGCTTAACGACACCCCGATTTCGGGATGTCCTGCAACTTTTAGGGTGCGGTGGGCGTCATATCTTTTCGGCCATATGGCCAGTGGAATGAGAAGTAGCGTGAAAAGCAAATACGAAACTTATAGAAAGATACTAGAGAAGAAGGCGGAAGAAGTGCGCAGCAGCATGTCCGCCCAGAAAGCCGCACAGGTGTTGGCGCGCGAGGAGCACCCGCACGATGAGGGCGATCTGAGCCAGCAGAGCCACGAGGAGTGGATTTTCCTGAACCGGAATACGCTGGACATCAAGCTCTTGCGCGAAGTTCAGGACGCTCTCCGGCGCATCGATGCAGGCACCTACGGCGTTTGTTACGAGTGCGAAGAACCCATCTCGGCCAAGCGGCTGGACGCCGTGCCCTGGGCCAAGTTCTGCGTGTCCTGCCAGGAACGCATCGCCGCCGGCGCCGAAATGCGTAATGAAGAAGCTTTCCAGGAAGCCGACCGATGAACCTGTCCGACCTGCGGAAGGTAACGGTCAAAAAGCATCTTCGCATCCGTTTCTCTCTTTCTAACGGGATGGAATGCGTGGTCAACGAGCACGGAATCGCGCAGGTGCCGGCTTTGCGCGCGGTTCCCGCCTTCAACCTGGAAGACGAATTGGCCGGCGTGCAGAAGTTCGTGGTCGAACCCGCCGAGGCACAACATAAAGGCAAAGACAAAGATGGGGCCGCGTCTAAGGCCCGCAGTTACACGCGCGTCGAAATGGCAGCCATGGCCATGGCCGGAAGCGGCGTCGCTACCGCGCACGACGAGCACGAAGACTGATTCCGGTTTCGGGGCTGTACAGGTTCTTACCCCATCCCGCCGATAGAGTCTTTGGCAGGGCAAGCGGATGCTAGTCCCAGCCGGAGAAACGCATGAACCTTGCAAACAAGATGACCATCTGTGCCGGCGCGGGAGTGTTGCTTGCCACGGGAAGCGCGATCGGCAGCGTCTATTTGATTTCGCACGGCAACCGGGTCAACGAGTTGCGTGGGCTGATGAGTTCCACGATTCAACAGGCCGAAACCGTCATGGCGAATATGGTGGAACTGCACGAGAGGGGCGCGTTCAACACCGCGGCACTCGCGAAGAGTCTGACCGCTGTCCAGAGCGGCGACTACCGGAGTTCGGCGCTATACCGAACAATTCCCGTGGTGGCCGGCTGGGATTCGGTAAAGGGCGTCGCGCAAACCAAGGGTTTCACTTTTCTGACTCCTTCGCGTCCGGACCTTCCGGCGCGTAATCCTAAAAACCACTCCGACGAATTCACGGAAGCCTTCCGGGCTTTCGGTTCCGGTCAGGATGAGTATTTTGCCGAAGATTCCGCCACCAACACGCTGATTCTTGCCCGGCCCGTGAAACTCAGCGATGGATGCCTCGGTTGTCACGGCGATCCAGCCACGAGCGCTACGCACGATGGCCGCGATCCACTGGGCACCCGCATGGAGAATCTACACGCGGGCGATATCAAGGGGGCGTTCGTCCTGAAGGCCCACATGACCAGGGATGCGGTAGTGCTGGCCAGCATGAAGCGAATCTCGCTTACGGGGCTGGGGGTGCTGGTCATTGTCGTGGGCTGCTTTCAGGTGCTGAACCGGCGCATGATCGTGAAGCCGCTGCTCGCGATCTCGCAAGAGTTGCTCGAGGGCGCGTCACTGGTGCGATCGACCTCGGGTCAACTCGAGGAGGCCAGTCAGTCGATCGCGGCAGGTGCGGTCGAACTAGCGGCCACTGTCGAAGAGACGTCGGCTTCAACGGTTGAGATCAATGCCATGACCCAGGCAAGTGCGGACCATGCCAAATCGGCTACCGCGCTCATGGAACAGGCCTCCAGCGGGGTGAACCAAGCCAACCGGAAACTGGAGGAAATGGTGGTCTCCATGGGCGAGATTGCGGAGTCCAGCGATCGCATCGGCAAGATCATCAAAGTAATCGACGAGCTCGCCTTCCAAACCAACGTACTGGCGCTTAACGCCGCTGTGGAAGCCGCGCGTGCGGGAGAAGCCGGGTTGGGATTCGCGGTGGTTGCCGACGAAGTGCGAAATCTAGCCCAAAAGAGCGCACAAGCGGCCAAAGACACATCCGCCCTGATCGAGGATTCCAGGTCGAGATCCCAGCAGGGCGGCGGCCGCTTGCAAGACGTCGGCGAAGCCATCGCGCATGTCACTGAGTTGGCCAATTCCGTCAAGGCGCTCATGCAGCAGGTTAGCGTCGGAAACGAAGAGCAGGCCCGCGGCGTCGATCAGATTTCCGCGGCGGTCCAACAAATGGAGCATGTGGTGCAAGTCGCGGCCCAGAAAGCGCAGGAAAACGAGTCGTCGACAGCGGATCTGCGCCAACAATCGGAGACTCTTGAGGGTATTGCCACCCGCCTGACACGAATCATCGAGGGGTGAGGGAGGCTACGGACGTTAACGAAGGTTAGGGGGGCCACAGTATCGCGAGTACTCGTTTCGCATCTGTCGCAATTTCCGCCGCTTGTGACTAGCCGTGCGATAATCCCAGGAGTATGCAAAACATCTTGCTGGCAACATGTTTCTTATTCGGGCTGGCTTTGGGAATGCTTCTGGCCTGGATATTGCTCCGGCCGGCGGCGCGCCAGGCCTATGACCGTGCCAAGGCCGAGTGGGAACCGGAGCGAGCTGTCCTGAACGAGCGCCTGGAGAACAAAGATCGTCAATACAAAGATCTGCAGGCCGCGCTGGACGAGGCCCGGCAGAAGCTCGCCGACACCTTCAAGGCGCTCTCCGCCGAAGCGTTGCAGTCTAATAACCAAGCCTTCCTCGATCTGGCCAAGACCGCCCTGGAGCGTGCCCAGGAAACTGCCCGCGGCGATCTGGAACTGCGCCAGCAGGCCATAGCCGACATGGTGCGCCCGGTCCGCGAAGCGCTCACGTTGGTAGACAACCAGATACACGACCTGGAGACGGCGCGCGCCGGGGCGTATGCCGGGCTGTCCGAGCAGGTCCGCGCGCTGCTCGAAACCCAAGTCCAACTTCGGTCCGAGACGGGCCGGTTGGCCAACGCCTTCCGCTCGCCTGGCGTGCGCGGGCGCTGGGGTGAAATTCAACTCAAACGCGTGGTGGAGATGGCCGGCATGCTGGAACGCTGCGATTTCGACTCGCAACCGACAGCCTCCTCCGAAGACGGCCGTCTGCGGCCCGACCTGCTGGTCCGCCTACCCGGCGGCAAGAACATCGTCGTGGACGCCAAGGCGCCGCTAGAAGCTTACCTCGCCGCGACCGAATGCAGCAACGACGAAACCCGCCGCAGCCTGCTGCAGGATCACGCGCGCCAAGTGCGTGCGCACATCACGACGCTCTCCCGCAAGCAGTACTGGGAGCAATTCGATCCGGCGCCCGAGTTCGTGGTTCTCTTCCTGCCCGGCGAGAGCTTCTTCAGCGCCGCTTTGGAAGCCGATCCGTCGCTGATCGAAATGGGCGCCGGACAGCAAATCATTCTGGCTACGCCCACGACGTTGATCGCCCTGCTGCGCGCGGTACACTACGGCTGGCAGCAGGAGAACATCGCCCAGAACGCCGCGGAGATCAACCGTCTGGGCAAGGAACTTTACAAGCGGCTGGCCGACATGAGCGGCCATTGGGATCGCTTGGGCAAGAGTCTGGAGCGCGCCGTAGAGGCCTACAATAGCGCCACCGGCTCGCTGGAATCGCGCGTGCTGGTGACCGCGCGCAAATTCGAAGATCTCGATACGCGCGCGTTCGGCGTGGTGCTGGAAGCCCCGCAGCCCATCGACACGCGGCCGCGCATCCTGCCAGCGCCGGAACTTGCGGTGAGAGCGGAAATCGCCTGACATCCGCAGAAACGGAAGTAACCGTTCTCACCAGACGCGGCAAGGATCCTTCCGCACCATGGGCTGCCCCACCTTGCACGCGAAAGCCGTGGCGAAGTCCGGCATATTCACCACAACGCCGTTGACGCGATACTCCGATGGCGAGTGCGGATCGGTGATCGCGTGTACCCGCTTGCTCTCGGCGCGTTCGTCGCCGCAGGCCCACTGCGCGAAGCCGATAAAGAATCGCTGTTCCGGCGTGAAGCCGTCGATCGCCGTCAGCTTCCGGTCGTGCGTGGCATCCTTCCAGGCCATATAGGCGAGCAGTTCGCCGCCCAGATCCGCCACATCTTCGCCCAGCGTCAGCCGGCTGTTGATCTTGATGTCGTCCACCACCGTGTATTGCGCATACTGATCGGCCACACAATCCGTGCGTTTCTGAAACTCCTTGGCATCCGCCTCGGTCCACCAGTCGTGCAGATTGCCGTGCGCATCGAACTGGCGCCCTTCGTCGTCGAAACCATGTGTTAATTCGTGGCCGATAGTGCCGCCGGTGTCTCCGTAATTCGGCGCGTCGTCCATCTTGGGATCGAAGACCGGGGGCTGCAGCACGCCCGCCGGAAAGTTGATGTCGTTCATCTGCGGATCGTAGTAGGCATTCACCGTCGGCGGCGTCATGCCCCACTCGCCGCGATCCACCGGCTTGCCGATCTTTGCCAACTGGCGGCGCCCTTCAAAGACGGCGGCGCGATACACATTGCCGGCGAAATCTTCGCGCGCGATGCGGATCGAGCTATAGTCGCGCCACTTGTCCGGATAGCCGATCTTGTTCGTCACCGCGTGCAGCTTCAACAGCGCCTGTTGCTTGGTGGCTTCGCTCATCCAGGGCAACTGTTTAATATCGTCGTCCATGGCCTTTTCGATTTCCTTGGTCATGGTCAATGTGCGCGCCTTCATATCCGGACTGAAGGTGCGTTCCACGAACACCTTCCCCAGCGCCTCGCCCAGGTTGCCATCCACGTACTCGACGCAACGCTTCCAGCGCGGACGCTGTTCGGGAGTGCCGCGCAGATACTTGCCGAAGAAATCGAAATTGGCATCCACAAACGCAGGAGAGAGATACGCCGCGCGGGCGTGCACCACGTGCCAGCGCAGGTACGCTTTCCAATCCGCCAGCGGCGTGGAGGCGAGTTGCGCCTGCACTTCCTTGAAAAACGCCGGTTCGTTCACGTTGTATTCGTTCAGTTCGCCCAGACCGCTGGCCTTCAGATAGCGGGTCCAGTTAAAGGCCGGGGTTAGCGCCTGCAACTGCGCGCGGTTCATCTTGTGGAAGAGTTTGTATGGGTCGCGCTGCTCGACGCGTGTCAGCGAGGCCTTCGCCAGCTCGGTTTCGATGCGCATGATGGCCTGCGCCTCCTGCGCGGATTGCGCCGACGGATCGCCCGCCAGCTCGAGCATCTGCTGCACGTGCGCGACATACTTCTGCCGGATTTCCTCGGATTTATCGTCGGTCTTAGTGTAATAATCGCGGTCGGGCAGGCCCAACCCGCCGGCGAAGGCGAAGGCAATCTCGCGCGAGGAATCCGCGAAATCCTGACTCGCGCCGAAACTGAACAGCATGCCGTAGTTTTGTGTGAGATGCTCACGGGCAAGCAATTCCGGGAAGTCCGCGACCGATTTCAACGCGCCAATGGCCGCCAGTTCCTCGCGCAAGGGAGCGGCGCCGGCCTTCCCGACGGCGGGTTCGTCCATGCACGCCGCGAAAAAGTCGCCGATTTCGCGCTCCACCGGGGAACGCGCGGGGTTCGGCTTGGAAGTGTCGTCCAGAATTCCCCACAGGAACCGCTCGTTATCCTGCGTCAGCTTCGAGTAAACGCTCCAACTGGACTGGTCGGCGGGGATGGGATTTTTCTTCAGCCAGCCGCCGCAGGAATAGCGATAGAAGTCCTCGCAGGGGTTCACCGACGTGTCCATATCGGTCGTGTCCAAGCTGGGGCTGTATGGGAGCGACTGGAGCGGCGTTTCCGGGGTCTGTGCAAAGGCAGTCACTGAGGCAAAGAAGAGGACGTAGGGTAAGCGCATGCGTTTCACCGTGGGAATAGAGTATCACCTCGAATGCCGTTTGGGGCGCTACTCAATCTTGTTAGCCGGACCCATATCCGGCTTCTTCTTGGTCTTAGCGCCCCGCGCGATCCCGATCAGGGCCGGCCGGTCGCCGCTGGTCCAGGCCTTTTGAATCTCCTGCTCGTTCATGCCCGCCAGGCGCCCTACCAGGATGAATGGCGGCAGCGCGTAGCGCAGCAGCTTCCACTGCGCCATCTCCAGTACGGAATCGAGCGCGCGTTCGCGGATTTGTTCCAGCGCGGCAGCGGCGTCCCGATCGGTAAGGGTGACCATCACGTCGGCGGCGTGCGTACGGTCGCTGAGCACGATGGAGTTCAGCAGTTCCACGATCCAGGTGGGAGACACCTGAATGCCCAGTTGCGGCTGGAGCCGTGCCAGGACCGCGATTGCGTTCAAGGCGCGCAGGGCATTCGCGCGCACGGCATCGTCGGGATCCTGCAGTGCATATTCCAAATCGTTCAGCACATCTTTTTTGTTCGGCGCGTAGCCGATCAAGGTGGCGGCGATGGCGCGTTGTTCGGAGTCGTCGGAATCGCGCAGCACGTCGCGCAGCAGGGGCAAGTGCCCGCCGGCGTATGCGGCGAACTGCGTCTGCAAGTCGCGCGCATCCGGATCGGCCATCAGGGAGTGGCCGTTGGTCAGGTCTTCGGCGGTGCTGCCGCGGTGGGCCGCGTTCCGCACGGCTTCCAGAAACTGGCCGTACGTCTTGGTCATGTCTTCGGGCAGCATGGCGTTGCCGGACGGGATGCTGCGGAAGGCCAGGTGCGGTGCGCCTTTTTCTTCAATGCCGATGAACAGGGAGGTCTTGCCCTGGTCGCAGCAGACGGCCTCCACATGCGCCATCACCACGCCCTGAATCTGCTCCAGTTGGTCCTCCAGATCGCCTTTGGAGGGCGGCAGCGGATCGCCCGGCTTGACCTGCAGCGTGTGCAGCAGTTTCTGTTCCGGCAGCTTATGCAGGCCGTAAAACTCGATGGTATCGATGCGCGGCGGCTGGGCGCAGAGCAGGCCGGCGGCGATCAGGGACAGGCAAATTGGCTTCACAAGAGTATTGTGACGCAGCGGGGATGGGCTCGGGGTACCGGCCTTATCTTATGGCTCGACGGTAAAGCTCTCTTTGGTCGTGACGGCCCCACCGGGTTGGATCCGATCCTGCCACCGTTCGGAAGACCCCCGGAGATCGCTCGACCAAGCCAGCGGGCTGATCGTACATCGCCGCGACGATTCCAAAGGTCGTTTGACGCCGCGGGGGCGAGACTCCCGGCTAAGACACCGAGCTCGAATAGCGCACCAGTGGGGTGGAAGCGCATGGTGTTGACCGCCCGCACCTTCAATCACATAAAGAGAGTCGATGTCTCGAAAGCTTCCTCCGGTGTGCCTTGAGTATCGCCAGTGATCAAAAAACTCTGCTCGTACTTTTCGTGGGCATAGGTGTAATAAGCGAAACCCCATCGATCTTCGTTCCCGAGGTAGCGAATCCGGCAAAGATGGGTGGGTAGCTGGTCCGGTTCGGTATACACGTCGATGTAGCAGCAAGCACCGCGAAAGCGCACGTCGACTCGCGCAAACTTTGCGGCGCAGTGCTTGTCCGCGTAATCCAGTATGCGGCGCTCAGTGCGCATCTTCGCGCCAAGCGGGATGGACCCCTTTCGGGAGGCTGCGCGCAATTTAATTTCCTATGGCGAAAAGAATCGCATCGTTGATAGCGTAAGCCGTGCCGTCCACGCCGATCACTGTCGGCGTGTAAGCTTCTCCGATACCTGCCGTCAAGGTCACTTTCTGGCTCAGGGTATTGTTAGTAAGATCCCAGCGGTACAGGTTGCCATCTTCGCTATTCGCCAGGATGGACTTACCGGGGATATCCACGGCGGCCGAATTGATGCACCACTCCTTCACGCCCGGATCGGGGGGATTGGGGGTGGGACCCAGAATGGTTAGAACCTCGTTCATTACAGTAACGCCGGTGATGGGATCCGTTTCGGTCGCATGCGGATCCAGAATCGCAATCTTGTTCTCGCCGTTCCCGGTGCCTATGTCCGCGTAGTTATTGTACTTGGTCATGAGGAGATAGCTGGACGTGCCAGTGTACGATGCAACTATGGACGCGGGGACCAGCGACGCGGTCTCGTCCCAGCCGAAAGCGCCCGGAGTCTTCGACTGCGAAAGGTCGGCGCTGAAGTGCAACAGCCAGCCGCGGTCGTTGTTTTCCGGAAACGGGTTTTCCAGCACTCCATAATAAACATCTCCGTCAGCGCCGGTGGTGGGGGATGCCGAGGAGTCGTCGTCGATCCAGGAGTTGTCTCCGGACTTGGGGTCTTTAAGGCGCACGTGCGCGACGGGCGCCAGGGTGGTGCTGTTTAGGGCCACCAGATAACCATCCGTGCCGTTGCTGACGGCGACATAAACCGTTGTGCCGTTCCAACTGAGTGCGGGCGCGCAGTTGTAGGGGACCTCCGTCATCGTGGAGTCCGCGGCCGCCGTTGTGACCGCGACCCACGTGGCGGTCCCGTCGCTGCCGATGCGCGCGATCCCGCTGGTCAGGCCGGCCAAGGGGCTCGTGCCATTCACCAAAAAGCCAAAGTAAATATTTCCGCTCTCATCGGTGGTGAGCGGTGTGTTGATATAAACGCTGCTGTTGAAACCGGTTGGATCGGCCACATAGTTCGCCAACCCGTAGAAAGCGATGCGGCCCTCGGTTCCGGTGGCCGCATCGGGATCGTCGCGATAAAGGATGGTGCCGCCGGCGGCGGGAAAGTAGAGCCGTTTCGCGGTTAGGGCCGGGCCGAAGACCGGCGTCCATCCATGCGACGGGGGCAGCATGAAGTCCGATTGCGTGCTCCATACCAGGTTTCCGTTGGCGGCTACGTGCGCGCTCACGCTGAAGCCACCGCTGGCGCCGGTCTTCACCGGGACGATGACAGTATTGGCGGTGGTAATCAGAGGCGAGCCGTAGTGAATCAATAGCTCCTCCGCCCCGTACTGAAGAGGTTTGGACTCGCGGCCGGGATATTGCGGGTGCAGATCCACGGGTGTCTGCCAGTGAATCGCGTTCAATGTTTGGGAAGCCGTGCCGGAGGCCGCTCCGTGATGCGCAACCTTCGCAAAATTGGTCCATGCGGTCTGACCGTAGATATTTGGCGGGAAAGCGAAGACGGCGAGAGCGAAGGCGGCAGCGGACACCACGATCGACTTGGACGGGTGTAGTTTGGAAGTGGACATAAGGGTATCCTACACCGATTCCAACTCGCACACCAGACCGGTGAAAAGGTTATTTACACATCGTAAGAGGCTTATTTACAAATCGCACGGTTGAGTTGTCCTATGTTTCAAGGGGCCAGGGCCGCGTCTCCGGCACACTCACTGCAATTCACTATCCGCCAAAGCCAGCGCCTCATCCAGCGCCGCTACCCCCGCGTCGATTTGCGCACGTTCGATGATCAGCGGCGGCGCAATCACGAAATGGCTCAGCCACGCGTTGATGGCGACGCCGTTCTTCATCATTGCCGCAGCCACCCGATCGACCAGCAACGGCTTGCCCGCCATCTTATCGGCTTTTGTATTGAACGGCTGTTTCGTCCGCCGGTTCTTCACTAGTTCGACGCACCAGAATAGCCCCAGCCCGCGCACGTCGCCGATCGAAGCATGCTTGTCCATCAGCGCCCGCAGCCGCGCGCCCAGGTATTCGCCCATCTCCCGCGCGCGCTCCACCAAGCCCAGCCGCTGCATTTCGCGAATGGCCGCGACGCCCGGCGCCAGCGTCATGGGATGCGCTTCATAGGTGTGCCCATGCGCGAAGAAATGATCGTCGAAATGCGCGGCGATTTTCTGCGTAGTGGCGCATAGCCCCAGCGGCATATAGGCCGACGTGATGCCCTTCGCGGTTACCAGGATGTCCGGCTGCACATCCCAATGATCGACGGCGAACCAACGGCCGGTGCGCCCCCATCCGGTCATCACCTCGTCCGCGATCAGCAGCACTCCGCGATCGTCGCAAATGCGGCGCAGGCGCGGCATATATTCCGGCGGCGGCACCAGCACACCGTTGGTACCCGCCACGGGCTCCACCACCACCGCGGCGACGTCGCTTTCGTTTTCGATCATGTGCTCCACGTACTCCGCGCACGCGATATCGCAGCCCGGATAGGTGTGCTTGATCGGGCAGTCGTAGCAGTTCACTTCCGGCGCGAAGATGAAGCCTTGCCCCTTGGCGCCGGGCTCGGCGGGCCAGCGCCGCGGATCGCCGGTGGCCCCGATGGACGCCATGGTCGACCCGTGATACGAACGGTAGCGGGCAATAATCTTGGTGCGGCCGGTGTACATGCGCGCGATCTTAAAGGCCGCTTCGTTAGCTTCCGTACCCGATGTCGTAAAGAAAAACTTCGTCAGCCCGCGCGGCAGCACTTCGAGCAGCAGCCGGCTCAGTTCCACGCGCACATCCGTGGCATAGCCGGGCGCGATGTAGGGCAGCGTGCGGGCCTGCTCCTGAATTGCGCGGATCACGGCCGGGTTCTTGTGGCCCAGGTTGACGCACATCAACTGCGCGGAAAAATCCAGGTAGCGCTCGCCATCCACATCGATGAAGTAGCAGCCTTCCGCATCCACGATATGCAGCGGGGTCCAGTTTTTCTGGAAGCGCCAGGTGCCGTAATTCAACTCACGGGTCCAGCGGACGATATCCTGCGATGAAAGAACGTCGGGCATGAGACGAAACTGACATGGATGGCGCCTGCTTGTCAAACGGCCGGCGCGATACAATCGCGGTCATGCCGCCGACTCTCGAATTTAAGACCGCCCTCATCACGGGCGCCAGCAAAGGGGTGGGGAAGGGAATCGCGCTGGAGCTGGCGCGCTGCGGGTGCCACATCGCGGTGAACTATTCGAGCGATGCGCGCGGCGCCGAAGCCACCGCTGCCGAGGTGCGCGCGCTGGGGCGGCAGGCCGCGATCGTACAGGCCGATGTGGGCCAGTCGGCCGATGTAGACCGCATGTTCGCCGATGTGCTGCGCCAGTTCCCGCGCCTCGATATTCTGGTGAACAACGCCGGCACGCAGACCTGGAAGGCACTGCTGGACCTGGAGGAGGCCGAGTGGGACCGCGTCATCCGCACGAATCTGAAGGGATGCTTTCTGTGTACCCAGCGCGCCGGGCGGCACATGCGCGAACAGGGCGGCGGCAGCATCGTCAATATCGGGTCGGGCTGCAACAAGATTCCGTTTCCGAACCTGTCGAGTTACACCGCGAGCAAGGGCGGCATCGAGATGTTCACCAAATCCGCCGCCATCGAACTCGCCCAGTATGGCATCCGAGTGAACTGCGTGGCGCCGGGCGCGATCGAGATTGAGCGGACGATGCAGGAGGCTCCCGATTACGGGAAGACCTGGGCCGGCGTGACGCCGCTCGGGCGCGTGGGCCAGCCGCTGGACGTGGCGCGCGCGGTGGCGTTCCTGGCAAGCGGGGCGGCGGACTTCGTCACCGGCCAGACGCTGTTTGTGGACGGCGGGTTGTTCAGCCATCCGATCTGGCCGTATTGACGTGGCAATGCAATCGCGCGATCCCTCGCGGCTGATGCCTGTACCGATACGAGGTACGGTTATAGCGGTACGGACGTTCCGGCGCCGATCAGATCAACCGGGTAGCGGACGTGCTGGCGCACTGGGATCGGGCTTGCCGCCCATCCGATCTTGCTCTGCCAGGCTATAGGCTTCACCCCTTGAAAGGTGAGCCAAAGGGCCTCTGGAGCATTACGATCTCCGCCAACTGGTGGATCGCTTTTCGGTTGCAAGACGGTGACGCGTTTGAAGTCGATTTGGTGGACTACCATTAGGGGGAATCGAAGCCATGCCCATGAAAAACCCGCCCCACCCGGGGCACTCCATCAAGGATGCATGCCTGGACGCCCTGAACTTGAGCGTCACCGATGGCGCTCGAGTCCTGGGTGTAGCCCGTCATACCCTTTCCCGCGTACTCAACGGCCAATCCGGGATATCGCCCGAAATGGCGATTCGTCTCGAGAAGGCGGGCTGGTCCAACGCCGATCATTGGTTGCGGTTGCAGGCGGCCTACGATCTGGCGCGAGCGCGCCGGCATGCGGGCCATATCACGGTTAAACGCTACCAGCCACAACCAACGCTGTAAGCTCGCCGGCGCCCGCACCGGCCCGAAAATGCGAGGTCCGAGAGGGTGGCGAGGAACGGCTGCTAAGAGAGGATGGACGACGGCGATCGCAAACCCAACTGAAGTTCACAAGATACACCATTGACTCGGGTTAACTCCGGCTTTATACTCCAACTGAGGGATCT
>JBEKTJ010000161.1:0-25758 GCA_049516155.1 Bryobacteraceae bacterium | reverse complement strand
TGTCGAATGCGGAGATGCCGGGGCTGCTATTGCCGGCGGGGATGACGATGTCGAACGATAGGAGTCCAACTACAACGCCGGATTTGGCCGCGGGTATCCACGCAAGGCCAAGCAGCACGGCAAACCATATGTGTCGCTTCAAGCATTCCCCCTGGATCGGTCCAGTATCTCAGAATGTTAGTATGTTCCGATACGTTTCGCAAGCGGTATAGTGATACGGTAAATTCCTTATGAAATCCTCACGCCGACAATTCCTTTCCTTGCCGGCCCTCGCCGCAGGCCAGACTTCCGCGGCGCACGCAACGAAGATCGTTTGTGTTGGCGGCCATCCGGACGACCCCGAGTCCGGTTGCGGCGGCACTTTGGCGCGCTATGCCGCACTGGGCGCCAGCGTCACGATCGTTTATCTAACGCGGGGCGAGGCGGGAATTCCGCGCAGATCGCACGACGAGGCCGCCGCGATCCGCTCGGCCGAATGCGCAGCCGCCTGCCGGATACTGGGGGCCAAGCCGGTCTTCGCCGGCCAAATCGACGGCGCCACCGTGGTGGATAAGGCAGCCGCGGAATCGCTGCGTGCGCTGATCTTCGCCGAAGACCCCGACGTGGTGTTCACCCAATGGCCCATCGATACGCACTTGGACCATCAGGCTGCCGGCACGCTGGCCTTTCGCGCCTGGCTGGCCGCGCGCGGGCGCTTCGAATTGTATTATTACGAGGTCGATCTGGGCGCGCAGACTATGGGATTTCATCCCACCGATTACGTGGATGTGAGCGGCGTCCGCGATAAGAAGAAAGCCGCCCTGTTCGCCCACAAGAGCCAGGATGGCGAGCGCATCTACCGGGAATTCCACGAGCCGATGGAGGGTTACCGCGGCCGTGAATCCGGGTGTGGCGCGGCTGAAGCTTTCGTGCATCTGGCGCGGGTCCACAGCGGCACGCGGCTGCCGGGTTGAGGAACCGGCCAAGAACTTCGTGAGGCATGGGATCGGCCGACGCCTGGCGTGCGCCCTTAGTGAAGCGCCTTAGACTGAAGCACTGTATACGTCGGCTCCGACTCGTTGCCCTTTGTATTGAAGGTCTGGACCACCATTCCCTTCGGGCCGAGTCGCGCGTTGTAGGAATCGCCTGCTCTGAGCGGCACGCATTTGGACCAGCGCCAGGCGCGGTCACAAGCAATGATATACGCGTTGCCGTCGGAGGCCTCAACCAGCATTGCGTTGAGGACATGTGGCCACCGCATGGTCCTGTCGTAGGAATTACAATTCATTTGGGCGCCAGAGGTGGTTGCTGCGTTCCCGAACGTTGTGTTGCCGGTCGTGGTGGCGTTCATCGACGTATTGGCGGTGCCGGAGATAGTACACGTCGTGGAAACCCCACCGCCGGCCTGCTGGACGTAAGGGACGGACTGCTCCTGCAAGACTCGCAGCCGCAGTCCGGCTGCAATCTGCCCCGTAGGGGGAGCAAAAGAGGGTAGAGTCAAGAGGAGGATTGACCTGATACTCATGCAAGACGAGATCCGACGTGCGCTCATTCTCGACCACGTGGCGCGTGAAAGGTACGTTTACTCCGTCTACGAGCCTGTAGTCGGATAGGTCCGTCACGACATCTCCCAGATTGCCCTTTGCGACAATCCGTCGGATCCGACCGGTAGGATCTATGCTCCAGAGTCTCTCCCGACCCTCGCGATTTCGGATCCGAAGTTTCTCCAGGGTCTCACCTCCGATGTTTTCTGAACCATCGTAAAGAAGCGTAAAAGCGTCAGTATGCTGCGCGACGTACGCGTATTCGAATTGCATATTGGCGCGGTGCGACTCTATGTCTGCCGCGGGAATCGCGCCGACCATCTTTCCGTTCTCGGTGTAACTCGATTCAGGCGCCAAAACGAGCTTGCTCGTCAGTCCAGCCGGGCTGCGCGTCCCAATGTACAAGCGATCCGGATATGCCGTGATTCGCTCCAGTTCGGAAAGTGCGGGCGCACCCGGCCCGCTCCGTGCAAGCGTACCGGCCTAGCGAACTGCGCGAATAGAGTTGAGCTTTTCTCGCGGGGCAATCGCGTTCAACGCCTCGTCCAGCAACGAGTTAGGGTCTGGAGTACGCGCTGCCGCGGTTTTGGGCTTGGGTACCGACAGCATTGCGTTTAGCACGCCGTCCGGGACCCCCGCCGCCTTAAGCTCCACCAGCGCCTTAGGGGTCGTATCGAAATTGGTGGCTCCGCGCTGTATCAGTAGAACAATCGTCTGCTCCCCAATTCCCGATTTCGTCATCGCTAGGACGTCAGCATTGGTAACCAGCTTCCGGGATTCCTGAGCGAGTGCGGTTGAACAGGCGAGTGCCGCGGCCGCAAAAGCTACATAACGAGTCATGACGCCATCCTACCACCCGAGATCAATCAATAGCGGCGTGGACGGCAGCGTGGTAAACCCGGCCGCTCGCGAGAATATCCGCTCACCGATGCCTTACCGAGCGGTCCACCCGCCATCGATGAGCAGAGTATGGCCCGTTATCAGCGACGCCGCCGGAGAGACCAGGAACACCACCGCACCGGCCACGTCCATCGGCTCGCCGATGCGATGCAGCGCGGCGATGCGCTCCACCACGTCGGCGCGGAAAACGGGGTCGGCCAGCGCTTCCTCGGTACCCGGCGTGTGGATGAACGTGGGCGCCACGGCGTTCACCGTAATATTGTATTTGCCCCATTCAACCGCCAGGCATTTGGTCAGGTGGGCGATGCCGGCCTTAGTCATGCAGTACACCGACTCGCCTGGCAGCGCGGCAAAGCCCGCCTGCGATCCCATGTTGACGATGCGCCCGCCATTCTGCCCGATCATGATGCGCGCCGCAGCCTGGCTGGCAAAGAAAGTCCCTTTCAAATTCACCCGCAAAGTCAGATCGAAGTCGTCCTCGCGCACGTCTTCGGCCGGGTTTCCGGGCGCGATTCCGGCGTTGTTCACCAGAATATCGAGCCGGCCGAAATGCGCCGCGGCGCCGTCTACCGCACGCTGAATCTGGTCAAGACTGGCGACATCCATTTGCAGCGGTAGAGCGCGCCGCCCCAAGGCGTCAATCTCCTTTGGCAGACCGCCGTCGGCATGCACGTCGCGCAAGCCTAACGCCACATCGGCGCCGGCGTGCGCCAAGGCCAGTGCGATGGCCCGTCCCAAACCGCGCGCGGAGCCGGTGACCAGCGCCACCTGCCCCGCCAAATCAAACCTGGGGAATTGTTGCATGCACTATACTGTACTGCATGAACCAGGGCGGGCGGGCCGCATCTTGATACGGATCAACCGGGCCGGGGAAGAGCAGGGTACATCCGATGCGTATTAACGGAATCATGGTGGCGGCTACTGCGATCTACCTCGGCTTTGGTAGCATTCGCTTGCCGCCAACCCAAGGGGTCTCACCGAATATTGCCTGCGCCGCGACCGCCCCGAACTTCGCAGTCGGGCCACAATACGATTCGACGCACGTATATGTCGCGCCGGAGGATTTCGACCGTTTCGTCGCCAGTCTTCTCGCCACCTTTGGCGGCGCCGCCTCCAAGCAAGGCATTTCCACTGTGACGCCAACTACGAGCAGCACGATATGGCAAGCGGTGCTGACACCGGCGGGCATGTTGTCCGTATTCGGCTTCAAGACACCGATACCCTATCCCTTCGGCATGGAGCGCACCGGCTATCTGGTCACTAATCTGGAGCAGGCGGTTCGCGCCGCCCGCGCCGCCGGCGCGGATGTGCTTGTCAGTCCGTTTAACGATCCGATCGGACGGGATGCCATCATCCAGTGGCCCGGCGGCGTGAATATGCAGTTGTACTGGCATACCATTCCGCCATCCTATGCCGCGCTCCAAACGATCCCGGAGAACCGTGTCTACGTATCCGCGGACAGGATGACCGCCTTCACGCGAAGCTTTCTTGCCTTCTCGCAGGGCAAAACGATCTCCGACGACCCGCATGCACCTGGGATCGAGATCGGGCGCCCGGCCGACGCCTATCGGCGGATACGCATCGAATCGAAGTTCGGCAAGCTGGTTGTGCTCGTAACGGATGGTCGTCTCCCGTATCCGTACGGCCGTGAGATCACCGGGTATGAAGTCCCGAATCTCGGCGAAACCCTCGCCAAAGCCAAGCGGGCCGGAGTTGCCATCCTGACAGGCCCTTATGCGGCCGATCGAAGGAACGCCGCCATCGTGCAATTCCCGGGCGGGTTCGTCGCCGAGATTCACTCCGCTGCCTCCCGGAACTAGGGCCACAAAGCTGGTCCTGAACTTCGTCTGAACAACCAACTGGCTGAAAACAGGACTCTTGCGATCTCTTCTGAACCGGCGAGGGGAAGGTGTTAAACTCTCAGAAAGGTTCCGTAATGGTGGCGCCAGCAAGGGACAAGTCGCCTCGCCGCGTGCGGTTCGGCGTTTTCGAAGTCGATCTGCAGCATGGCGAACTGCACAAGAACGGCCACAAGATCAAACTGCAAGACCTCCCTTTTCAATTCCTCGTGGCGCTCCTGGAACATCCTGGCGAAGTGGTTTCGCGGGAGGAACTGGCGCGCAGACTCTGGTCTGGCGCCCTGGTGGATTTCGATAGCGGTCTCAATACGGCTGCCAGGAAACTACGGGACGCCCTGGACGACGATGCGGCGACGCCGCGTTACGTGGAGACCCTGCCACGACGCGGGTACCGTTTCATTGCCGCGGTCCAAACGCAGGACTTGGATCTGGCGGGGCCTGCGCAGGTTCCGGAAACTAAGGCAGAGCCGGTGCGGCCGCCTGCAGCGCGACGGCAGTGGCAATACTTAGTCATCCTTTCCGTGGCGGGGATCCTGGTTCTGCTCCCCTTATACCGTCTCAGCGCTCCAATCCGGCCGCTCCGCGTTTTGGAAGTGGTGCAATTAACCCAAACCGGCCGCGGCGAGATATCGGACGGCGTGGTGACTGACGGTTCGCGGGTATACTTCACCGAGCGAACAGGCGGACGCTGGTCGCTCGCGCAGGTTTCGGTTCACGGCGGAATACCGCAGCCCCTTGCGTCGGCAGAGCCGCTTATTCGCCCGGATATAATGGACATCTCGCCCGATCACACCAGCCTGCTGGTGGCGACCCAGCACGACCTAGAGTCCGTGAGGCCGGTGTGGGTGATTCCCACGGTGGGTGGGACACCCCGCCGGCTTGGCGATGTATTGGCGCAAGCGGGCGCTTGGTCCCGGGACGGATCCCGGGTCGCCTTCGCTCGCGGCTCCGCTCTGTTCTTGGTCAATAACGACGGCACGGGCTGCCGCAAGCTGGTGGACACGCCAGGCTTAGCCGACGGTATCCGATGGGCTCCCGCCGGCCCGGATGTGCTGCGGCTTTCGATCATAAACTCCGATATGCGCGCACGCGCGTTGTGGGAGGTCAACTCCGATGGCACGGGCCTGCACCTCCTGCTCCGGAATTGGAGACCGGCGGCGGGATTGCCGGACGGCGAAACCAGCGGAACGTGGTTGGCGGCAGGAAAGCATTACCTGTTCAAGTCGCGGCGCGGAATGGCAACCAGTATCTGGTCGATGACGGCGGGTGGCGGGTTACTGCGGGGCGGCAGTCGCCCGGTTCAGATCTATTCCACGCCGCAGGAGGTGACGTGGCTGGCGGCGGCGCCCGACGGTAAGCGGATATTCTTCGCAGCCAGCCAGGAACGCCGGGAATTGGTGCGGTACGATTCCCGGCGCGGTCAGTTTCTGCCCTTTCTGCCCGGCATCGCTGGCCGGTGGGTCAATTTCTCGAAGGATGCGCGGTGGGTGGCGTATACGGTTGCCCCGCAGGAGGTCCTTTGGCGCAGCCGGCCCAACGGCTCCGAGCGGATGCAACTGACGCCCTCGAGCATGCACGCATTGCAGCCCGACTGGTCGCCTGACGGCGCCAGCATCGCGTTTAACGGGGCCCAGATCGGCCAGAATAACAAGGTCTACACGATTTCGCCCGCGGGCGGCGCGCCCGAGGCGATCACCCAGACGCCCTTCGTAGAGTCGGACCCGACTTGGTCTCCCGACGGGACATCGCTCGCGTTTGGGCGCGTGGCGCCTGCCGGCGTGGTAAGTCATGTGGGACTGTATGTGATGGACTGGAAAACGCGTCAGACACGGTTCTTGCCTGGATCGGATGGTCTGGGGCGGGCTGCCTGGTCGCCCGACCCGCGTTACCTGGCGGCAACCGACGGGGCACGAATGCAGTTGCTCGATTTCAAGACCGGGCAGTGGACCCATTTAGCATCCGGCACCGGATTGGGACCTCCCCTCTGGTCGCGGGATGCCAGGTATGTCTATTTTCAGGAGGTCATGGGCAGCCCCGAGCAGCCCATATTCCGGGTGGACATCCACACCCGTAAGATCGCGAAGATGATGGGCGCGGGCCAGATTCCGCAATCGAATTTAACGGGCTACGTGATGACGGGAATGGGGCCCGGCGATGAGCCCATCGCTACCGTGCTGCGCAGCAATTGCGACGTTTATGCGCTCGATCTGGAATTGCCGTGAGGGGAAGGAAGACGGAGCCGGGAGACAGGAGTCAGAAGACAGGAGTCAGAATAGAGGCGCCATCGATGCGCCGCCACAACGCTTATTCTGTCTCCTGTCTTCTGTCTCCTCCCCTCCCTAATCCCATCTCCGGCGATGATATTCGCCGCCGCTCAAGCCGCCCAAGTCGATGATGACGGCTACGACCAAGATGAGCGCGTTTACACCCTGCAGGGCTTGATGGTTATTGACCATCCATGCGTAAGCCAGGGTCGTCAGCGGCAGGAAACAGAAACCGATCAGCGGGACCAGCAATCCGTGATAGGCGCGTTGCAGATAGTTCGTAAGCAGCCAGAGCAGCACCAGCGCCACCCGCGGGAATGCCAGGACGACGATTACAACGAGGCAGGGCATAGCACCGATTGTCTCAGATTCGCGGCCGGTATGCGCGCGTCACACCAGACGCGGTTCAATTTTCCGGACGGCTTCGTACGATGTGACGACCACATGCACTTCGAAGTCGATCAGGTCGCTCCAGTTCGCCATCCATGCGTCGAGCAGCCGGCGGTCGTCGGTTTCCATCACTTGATAGCATCGTTCAAAGTTCTCATCCACCCAGCTCGATACATAAGCCAGACCGTCGGGGGCCATACGGCCGCGGTCCCGAAACCGGCGGTAGACGGCCACGGCGTCGTTGTTCTTGAAGCGCTCCAGCACCATGTAGATCATTTGCGCGTTTTTCCGGCGTTAGAACAGCAGTGGAACCAGCAGTATCAGGACCAGCAGGCCGACCAGCAACCAGGATGCGCGGTTGCCGAAGTTGATGGTGTAGCCGACGCCGAATCGTTTCTCGACCATTAGCGCCGGGTCGTTCGGGTTGTAGTAAATCTGGCCCAGCTTCCAACATTCGTCCGGCGTGCCATCGCTGCCGCTGCCGGGCTCCTGGCTGATGCGGACGATAGGCCAGAGAAAGCCGGCGGTCACCGCCAGGATGGCTCCCACCATCAGCCAGGCGGGTACCGCCAGTTCATCGCCGCTTGCCAGATAAGGGTTCAGCGCCAGAACGCCGAAGAGCGCGGCGAGAGTCCAGCCCATGGCCACGATCATGCGCAGATTGGCGCGGCGGAAGCGCGTGGTCCAGTCCGCCGTTTCAGCCATCCGCCCGCGAGGAGACGCTGCCACGATCATGTAGCCCAGCAGATGCAGCAATGCGATCACCAGCAAGCCCACCAGTAGAGGGCCGTCCACGCTGCGCCAGTCGCGTTCCGCCCATCGGTCGGGAGTACCGTTCAGGCCCCAGTGGATCGGGAACCGGCTGGGCAAGCTCTGCCAGTTCGCATGCAGGAAGATGGCGACGCCAGCCAGCGCGGCGTACGGAACGATAATGCCGACTGCGCCTCCCGGCAGGTGTTCGGACGCGGCGGCCAGGGTAGCGGCGCGGACTCCGTCGGGGTGCCGCGCATAGGGGCGTGTGCGGTTGCGTCCGCGCGCGAATGCGATGAACGCGCCCAGGGATTGCAGCAGGGGACCGGCCGCGAGTATCCAACTGGCTCCCCCGTGCAGCCCAGCCCACAGCAGGACCAACGCGACCAGCGAGACGGCCCACATCTCGATGCGATACTCGCGCAGCATCCGCCCGGCTTCCGTTGTGTTGCGGAAATCCGGCGCCACGGTGACTCCGAACCAGAGGTTGCTGCGCCGCCACAAGGGCAGCCAGTGAAACAATAAGGCGATCGACAAGACCACCGCAAACATCGCGATCGAATCGGCAGTCACGACTTTACAACCTCCATTAGCGACGCCAGCTCGCGGGCGACGACAACCGGCGACAGGCCTTGCGCACGCATCTCCGCGACCAGTTGGCGCAGCCGCCGGCGGAAGATGGCCAGCGTTTCGTCATCCGCACGAGGCGCCCGGCGCTTACGCACGCGAACACCCCTTCCCTGCGAGATCTCGAGCCAGCCTTCCTCGGCGAGCGTCCGGTACGCATCCGCCACCGTATTGAAGTGTACGCCCAAATCGATAGCCAGGCGGCGCACGGAAGGTAGAACGTCATCAGGCGCCACCGCGCCATCCACCAACAGCGTGCGCAGATGGCCGACGATCTGGCGGTTCACCGGCTCGGCGGAATCCAGGTCGATGCGGATTTGAGCGGCGTGGGTCAGGGTGGGTCACCGTTTACTGTACATAAACAGCATACAGTAAGGCCGGTTATCTCGCAAGCTCCTTCAACAAGAACGCGTCGATATCCGTCCACAAAGCCACGTTGTCGTCGATGGACGATCCGATTCCATGCCCTGCCGTGCTGCTGGTTCGCAGTAGCACGGGTTGCTTCGTTCCGCTGGCCTGCAGCCTCGCCGCCATCTTACGCGACTGCATGGGGTCCACGCGCGCGTCGTTATCGCCGGTCGTCAGCAGGATCGCCGGATACTGCGTTCCGTCCTTCACATGATGGTATGGCGAGTAGGCGTACAACGCCTTGAATTGGTCGGCCTCCTTGACCGTTCCAAACTCTGTGACATTGAATGCGCCGTTGGGTGAGAGTTCCACGCGCAACATATCGTAGATGCCCACCATCGAAACCACCGCGTGATACAGTTCGGGGTGTTGCGTGAACGCCGCGCCCATCAGCAGCCCGCCATTGCTGCCGCCGATGATTGCCAGCTTGGATGGCTGTGTATACTTGTGCGCGATCAGATACTTTGCACAGGCCGTGAAATCGTCGAAGACGTTTTGTTTCTTAGTGAGTTTGCCTTGGTTGTGCCAGTCTTCGCCATACTCTCCGCCGCCGCGCAGGTTGGCCTCCGCGAAGACCACGCCGCGCTCGAGCAAAGGAACATACGGCGAGGGATAGCCCGGGGTCAAGCTGATATCGTATCCGCCGTAGCCCGTGAGCAGCACAGGATTGTTGCCATCGAGCGCCAGCCCCTTGCGATGAATGATATTCAGTGGAACCTTCGTGCCGTCTTTCGAGACTGCGAAACGGCGCGTCACCATAAAGCCATTGAGGGGCACGGGCGGCGGGATGCGCAGCGCCGTAGGTGTAAGCTTGCGGGACTCCGGATTGAAGAGATAGTAGCCGCCTGGATCCAGGTAACTACTCACGTAACAGATCCCTCCAATGCCATCCAGATTGCCGCAGTCCACGCTGGAAACAGATGGCACATGCACACTCACGGGATTTCCATCGCCCGGCAGGAACTGCAGCTCAGAGGGGCCACCCGCCAGTTCGTTAATGAGGGGTCCATCCTTGGTGGGCGCAACGGACTCGATGACCACGGCGGCGGATTCCGGCACAATCACGGTGGCCTGATCGATGGTCTCCGACACGTCCATCTGCAAGACTTTGCCGTGCGGTGCGCCGTGCTTCGAAACCAGATAGACGTCCTTCTTGTAACCAAACGCAATCTGCTTCACTTCATCGCCGGCGCTTGCAAGTTGCCGCCAGGGGCGGCCGGGCGCCAGCAGCCAGTACTCATGATCGCCGCCGTCGCCGAACGCCACGCCGATCCCCATATACCGGCCGTCGCTCGAAGCCGCGAATGAAATTTCCGCAATCCGGGGAAAGTCTTTACCGATTGTATAAGTGTCGTTTTCAGCCCTGTCGCCCAACTTATGAAAATAGACTTGCTGGTAAAAATGCATGTCGGCCGGCGCGCGCTCGCCATCGCGCGGATAGCGCGTGTAATAGAAACCTGAGCTATCTGTATTCCAGACCACGCCGCCGCCCGCCGTAGCATAGTTCACGCGCGGGATTACGTCCGCCAGCGCCTGGCCGGTGGCTGTGTCATAGACGTGTACGTCTCCGCTTTCGCTGCCGCTGCTGGAGAGCGACGCCGCCAAGTAGCGGCCATCCACCGAGGGCGCCGCAAAGTCGATCTCCGTGAGATGTTTGGCGTCGATGGCGTCCGGATCGAGGACCGTGCGCTCCGATGCGAGATCGTCGAGCGAGGCCAGCGTGACCACGGTCTGATGCTGATGTTCCGGATCGCTTTTCATGGCGAAGATCTTGCCGCCGCGCCGTTCGATGGGAAAGTAGCGCGCCTTGGCCGGCTGGAAGATGTGGCGGAGTTCGCGCGAGAGGACGTCGCGATCGGGAAGCGCTTCGAGAACGGCGCGGGCGGCGGCGTTCTGTGCGTCCGCCCACTGCTTCACGGCCGGATCGCTGAAGTCTTCGAGCCAGCGGTAATCGTCGGTCACTGTCACTTTGTCGTAAGTGTCGGCGACCGGTTTCTTGGGAGTCGGCGGGGGCGCGGTCTGCGCCGGCAGCCAGGAAGCCGCAAGAGTCAGGACGAGAGCAATTCGGAACATGCAGCCAATGTACCACCCGAAACAGTTGGCAGCGGAGAATCAGCGAACGGAGGAGAACAGGTCGCGCCAGTCGACTAGCCAGTTCTTCGCGTTACCCAGTCCTAGCTTCTTCCACCACGCATCCATTCCCGGTACGTTAGTCCCCTCGATAGCATCCTCGCGAGTAAGTCCCGCAGGCGGCGGAACAAGCTGAGAAGCGCGATCGAAGAGCATGCCTCGCGCGGACGGTGGCACCCGTCGAAACAGGCTGAGCAAGCTCAGAACATCTTTGCGGCGCGATTCGGATAGCACCGCTTCCAGTGCGCCAGTGTCTCCGTACGAGCTGCCGCCAAAATCCAGCCGCTCCAAGGCCAATCGGAACGCGCTGCTCGAATCCTCGAAGAATGGCGTTCCCGGACCCACGCCCGGCCGCGTCAGCGCCGCCGCGCCTGCCGGCACTATGGCTTTACGATCGTCGAGTTGGAACTGCACCCAGCCCGACGCGACCCGCAACAATCCCGATCCTTTTTCGTCGGCTTGAACGTTAAACGCACAGCCCAAGTCTATAGCCGTTGCGGACGGCGTGTCCACGGAGAGGGTTCCGGGTGGCGCCCAAAGCCGCACCGCGATCATTCCGCTTTGGAGCGCGATCCGGTGGCGGCCCGCGCGTGTCGCAATCAGCCGCACGCGGGTATTCGGCTCGATATCGATGGCTCCCATCAGCCCCAATCGAAGCTTCGCGCGCGAAACCTTGTCCGTCTCAAGCAAACCGCCGGCGCCCATCCGTCCGTTTGCGGCGATGGCCCGGCGGTCGATCAGCGGCGCGCCCGACAACGTTACTACTTTCCAGCTGGGGCCGGGCTGCCATGCGGAGCGCAGACCCACACCCGCGGCAAGTAAAATACATGCGGCGGCAGCCAGCCAATAATAGATGCGTTTTAAGGAATGGCCTTCACGCACAGGAAGCGTTAACTCGGGCACTTCCCGGGAGAAGCGCCGCAGCAACTGCTCCCACCGCCGTAATTCGAGATCCGGCGCGCCGGTCTTGTCCCATAAGTATCGATTCGGATCGGATTCCATTACGGGTTCGTCCCTTTCAATCTGGTGCGCAGAAGCTTCACGCCCCTGTGTAGATTTACTCTGACCGAGTCGGGCGTAAGACCGGTTAGTTCGGCGATTTCAGGTCCGGTCAATCCTTCGACAAACCGCATCACCAACGTTTCTCGATACGCCTCCGGCAAACGGCGCACCTCCGCCAACAGAAGCCATGCCTCGGCCTCGTTCGGCTGACGCGTAGCCTGTGCCGCAACACGCGGGTCCAACGGTTCGATAAAGTGCCCGCGCCGCAGATGATCGGCAGATCGGCGCAACGCGATTTGCCTGAGCCATCCGCCGAACGCCGAGGGGTCGCGCAACGCATGAAGCTGACGCCACGCTTGCAGAAAGACATCCTGTGCCAGATCTTCTACGTCCGCGGGAGCTACCCGCGACAGCAGTACGGCATGCACCATGCGAAAGAATCGGCGGTACAATTCGCCGAATGCGGTATCGTCGCCATTGCGCGCGGCGTCGACCGCCGTGCGCAATTCGACAGTCTCGTGTGTTATGCCCTCCTCCTTAAGCGAAGTTGATCTTGGCCGGGAGCAAGCCGAAAGCCGGCCAGACTAACTCAATTCTTCGAGTAGGCGCTACATCGCGGATGCCAGCTCGGGTTCGCCGACGCCGAGGCCCCGCGAACTCGCGGCGACGGAGTTCTGGCTGTCGCCGACGGGACGGCCGTACGACGTGGTCATCGCTGGACAGAATGTTCGTTCGGGTTTGTCCGTCTTCATAAGATTACCATGGGGTGTACCCTCCGATTATAGGCGCTTCGCGGTCGGCGGGGCGATGGCAAATCTGCAATGGCGGGTGCGCAAAATTTGTAGGTCGACGTTGCGGTTCCTTTTTTTTCGCGGATAATCTGAATGTGTTAAAACCATTCAGACGGGAACCTCTGTGAATGAATCTCTGTAGGATCTGGAGTTGCGCAGAAAGAGGTTGTTCCGCCAGATGGAGGATCTTGGTGATTTCCGCCGCGGCGCCATTTCTCTGAACTATCGCAAGTGCGGCAAGAGCGACTGCGCTTGTGCCCGTAAGGATCATCCGGGGCACGGACCGCAGAATTTGTGGAACGTTAGTGTCGGCGGAAAGACGCAGGCGAGAAATCTGCCGCTGGGCCCGGAACTGGAGAAGGCCGAGTCAGGAGGTGGAACGATACCGCGCGTTTCTCCGCCTATCCCAAGAACTGACCGAGTTCAACGACCGGATCTGTCAGTTGCTTCCGCCCGCGCTATCGAGGATGACCATGAGTTGGAGCAGTTGAAAAAAAACTGCGGAGGCATTTCGCCGAGAAGCTGAAGAGGAAATAGACGGCCTCATTGGACGCGTGCTGCAGGATAGCCAACGTCTGGGACACCTGGACCTGGAAGCCAGCGAAATGGCGATCGGCGGAGCCATGCATCAGGTGGGCGACGTCTTGTTGGAGAAATTGCTCAACAGCGACGGTAAAGGTCACCGTGGCGCGCACGTTGACTGTGGGCACGGACATGCCGCAGAATTTGTGGGATACCGCGGCAAACAGGTTCTCATCGGGTCAGGCACGGTCACCGGCTTGTCTACCGGTTCTCCATTCACGTTTCAAGTCCCGCTCGTCACCAACACGGGCGGAACCTTCAACGCCAGTGGAGGCAACATCAGCGTCGTCGACGTCGCGGTAACAGGCGGAACTCTCCTCGACGGGGCCGGCGTGCTCACATTGAGCCACAACTACAGCCAGCTTGGGACGGGCGTTCTGGACGTCCAGATTGGCGGTACGGAGGCCGGCGCCGAGTACAGCCGGCTCAGCGTAACCGGCCCGGTGGTTTTGAACGGCACCTTGAATATCGCCTTGATTGGAGGCTTCAGTCCGCAATTGAGCCAGTCATTCACGATCCTGCACTCGCCATCGGGCGTTACGTGCACGTTCTCGACGGTGAACGGCGAGTCCATCGATTCGTAGGAGCATTTCCACCTGTCCTACACTTCGACCACTGTCGTGCTCACCGGGGTGTCTGGTTCCTGAGACTTCACTGCACGCCAAACGCCAGGAGCACGTTTCCCGGCATGCCGCCCAGCGCGCCATAGCCTGAATTGACAAAGAGCATACCGCCTGTAATCACGGGTCCGGAGGCGCTCATCGATCCGCCCTTGGCCTTCACGCCGTTGACCGTGGGGAAATCGCGCAAGGTGTCGAAATCCCAGATCACGGCGCCGTCCGATGTAGTGTAGGCGCGCAGATGGCCATCCATCGAGCCGGAAAAGACCACACCCGGAATCAGCGTAGCGGGCGCCATTTGCGCCGGCGTACATCCGAGGGTGCCCACGCACTTGGGTTCCTCCGGCGGCGCGTACCAGGTTTTCTCGCCGGTCGCGATGCGCAGAGCAAACAGTCCGCCGCCCAGCTTGGGATCGCCGCCCTCGATGGGTCCGCGCATGGTGAAGTCGGAGAGCGGCACGTACACGTTGTCCGCATCGGCGGCGGGACCAAACATGATGCCGCCCAGAACTCCGCCCTTGCCGATGCGCCGCTGCCACACGATGTTGCCCTGGGCATCCGGGTCGAGCGCCCACATCACGCCGGATTTTTGCCCTACCAGCAGCAGGCGCTTGCCGCCAGGGAGCGCGACCAGTATGGGAGACGCGCCGATGTCCGTGTCGTCGCCCGGCTTTTCCGGGCAATTGACCTGGCCGGGAAGCACGCAGGCCACGTTCCAATGGTCCGCCGGCGTCAGTTGCTTGGACCAAAGCACTTTGCCGGTTTCCATGTCGAGGGCCAGCACGGCGTCGCTGGCGGTAGTCTCCGGGCCGGAGTGTTCGTTGCCGGTGCCCACGTAGAGCACCTTGCGCTTCACGTCGACGGTGGGCGCAGACCAAATCGATACGCCCGATGGCCCCATCATCTGGGCGCCGGCGGAGTTCACGCGCGTAGGCTTGGGCTCGGGAATCGTGTAGGTCTTCCAGAGGCGCTCGCCGTTGCGCGCATCCAGCGCCACCACGCTGCCGCGGGCCGTGCAGCACTTGTATTTCGGGTCGCCCGCCGCTACGAACTCTTCCGCGCCGGTCGAGACAGGCACGTACAGCCGCCCTTCGAAAAGCGTGGGGCTTCCGGTGATGTGCGAAAACATATGCTCATCCACGCGGGTTTTCCAGAGCAGCGCGCCGGTGTCCGCATCGACGGCATAGGCGGTGGATTGTGCATCTCCGAAATACAAGGCGTAATGCCCTTCGCCGTACGGCGCCACGTTGATGGCGGTGCGCACCGTCTGGGCGGCCTGGAAGGTCCAGTAGGTGCAACCGGTGTGCTGGTCGAGCGCGTACACAACGCCGCTGGCGCTACCCACAAACAAGCGCCCTCCCGCGGCGGATGGCTGCCCAAGCGCCGAAGTCGCGCCAGGGAATCCAAACGCCCACTTCAGTTTCAGTTTGCTCACCTGGGAGCGGTCCAAACCGGCGGCAACCGCGCTTTGCATGCGGGTGTTCTCCGGGTCGACGCTCCAGCCGTGCCAGCCGCGCAGGTCGTTCAGCGGCGCGGGAGCGGACGGGCAGGGGCCGCTGCTGACCTCCTCAGGCTCCTTCGATCCCAAATAGTTCGCGATGGCCATACGCTGCATCACTGGCAGCGTCGCCGCCACCATGATCATCTTGCCGGTGGTCAGGGCCTCGAAGATCCTGGCTCGGGACAGTTGCCGCAGCGCCTCGGGAGCCGGTGCGTGCGTGGCACTTCCAGGTTTGTGGCAGCCGGCGCAATTCGTTTCGAAGAGCTGTGCGCCGGTTTGGGACCATGCCTGCGTTAACATGCTTCTCAAATGGAGTCAATTCTGGAATTGCGCGACCTGGTGAAGCTCTTCCCGAACCAGCGCGCGGTGGATGGCATTTCGCTCAAGATTCCGCGCGCCGGATTCTACTCGCTCCTGGATGTCAGCCCAAAACAGGGCGCGCTCAATAACCGATGAGGAGGATGCCCTTCAAAGGAAGCTGGAGTCGTCCGCTAACGTAGAGCGTTTCCAGAAAGCTCTCCACCTTCGCGAAGTCATCCGACCCGCGATACGTGTTTCGCACCGCTATCGCGAGGTGGAGGACGTCGTGCATCATGCAAGCCTGAAAAATATCCTTCAGAAACTGATTGTTATCGACGGCTCGACCGGCCTCGACCTCAAGGACCCATCCGCTGCTGGCTGCATGGGCGTCCGCGTTGAAGCATTTCAATATCTTGCCCTTGCGCCCGAAAAGTACGGGTACGACTATCTTGCCTTCGGCGGATTTCCCTTTCTCAACTCGAAATCCGAGCTTTTCTAGGCCCGGCCGGAGGTGCGCGACAACTGTGTCACTATGTTGGTCCGTTGTTGTCCGCGAATCGATCACGCCAGCCTCGCCCTCGAAGAGGGCGACTATTCGGAGGCCAAAGTCCGGCGGAGGCGATGACCTTGGGAAATACACCCAGTTAATCCGCGTAGCCTCACTCATCCGATACGGAGGGCGCTACCTCCTCCTCCTGGGCACGTCGCGCCATTGGATTGAGTGCTCAGCGAAGCCGCCATTTCTAATCGCGGTACTCGTACCTCACATTGATTCCGCACGCCTCCAAGACCTCCCTGAGGTCTGCGCCTGTCAGCATGCCTGGTTCCGTGAAAGTGAACCGCCCCTGATTAATCCCCGAAACCGTAACTATCACGTTTTGATATGTGGCTTTAATGGTGACCATTGGCGCCATTATACCTCAGTGAAGAAGGCCCCTCCGCGCACAATCGGACGGGAGGCTTTGGAAGAGATTAGCGCCAATCAGGGTCGATCCCGGGATACGCCCTCGCCTTGCCGGGACAGGGCTAGCAAGATCGTTAACATGCTTCTCAAATGGAGTCAATTCTGGAATTGCGCGACCTGGTGAAGCTCTTCCCGAACCAGCGCGCGGTGGATGGCATTTCGCTCAAGATTCCGCGCGCCGGATTCTACTCGCTGCTGGGGCCTTCGGGCTGCGGCAAAACGACCACGCTGCGACTGATCGCGGGCTTTGAGCAGCCCACATCCGGCGAGGTGCTGCTGAACGGCGTGGTGGTCAACGAGCAGAGGCCCTATCAGCGCAATGTGAGCACCGTCTTTCAGAATTACGCGCTGTTTCCGCATTTGACGGCCGCGGAAAATATCGCGTTCGGGCTGAAGCGGAAGAACCAATCCGGGATTGAGAAGCGGGTACGGGAGGCGCTGGAACTGGTGCGGTTGGCGGGCAAGGAATCGCGCTATCCGGCGCAGCTCTCCGGCGGCGAGCGGCAACGTGTCGCGCTGGCAAGGTCACTGGTGCTACAGCCGGAAGTGCTGTTGCTGGACGAGCCGCTGGCGGCTCTAGATCCCAAGCTGCGCAAGCAGATGCGCTTGGAGCTGAAAGAGATGCAGCGCCGCGTGGGGATCACGTTTCTGCTGGTAACGCACGATCAGGAAGAGGCGCTCTCGATGTCCGACCAGTTGGCGGTGATGAACGCCGGCGCGATCGAGCAAGTCGGCACGCCGCAGGATGTCTACCTGCGCCCGAGCACGCGTTTCGTGGCCGGTTTTCTTGGCGCGGTCAATTGGATCGACGGCATCGGCCTGCGCCCGGAGGTGACGCGCATCTCGCGTACGCTGCCGTCGAATGGGGGCCGATTCAGGCCCGCCACCGTGACCGGCTCGGTCTTCCTGGGCAACTGCGTACACGTGCTGACGCGTCTGGAGAGCGGTGAAGACGCAGTCGCTGAGATCCCGCGCAGTAACGGTTCGTACCAGACGGGCGAAGCCATCCACATCTGCTGGAATCCATCCGACGAGATGATCTTTCAATGAAAATGCTCTCGGGTTGGGAACGCCTGCGCGCGTGGTTCCTGCTGCCCGCCTGGATCTGGATGGCGGTGCTGTTCGCTGCGCCGTTCGCCATCGTGATCGTTTACAGCCTGCTGACGCGCGGCGCATACGGCGGGTTGGGACTGCCCTGGACGCTGGAGAATTACCAACGGCTGGCCGACCCTTTGTATCTCGGAATCGTGCTGCGATCCTTCGCGATGGCGGCCGCGACCACAGCCATCTGCCTGCTGCTGGGCTTTCCGCTGGCGCTGTTCATTTCGCGCGCGGGCAGCCGCAAGAACATCTACCTGCAGCTTGTGATTCTGCCGTTCTGGACCAGTTTCCTGGTGCGCCTCTACGCCTGGTTGTTCCTGCTGCGCGATACCGGACTCATTAACACGGCGCTACAGCATCTCGGCCTGATTCACGATCCGCTGCCGCTGCTGTACAACGATGGCGCGGTGCTTCTGGGCCTGGTGTACGGCTATCTGCCGTTCATGGTGCTGCCGGTGTACGCCACGCTGGAACGGCTGGATCCGGCGCTGGTGGAGGCGGCCGCGGACCTCGGCGCTAAGCCCTGGCCGACGCTGCTGCACGTGATCCTGCCGCTGTCCGCGCCAGGCATCCGCGCGGGCAGCATCCTGGTGTTCATTCCGGCGCTGGGCGCCTATCTGACGCCCGACCTGCTGGGAGGCGGACGCACGGTGCTGATCGGCAACCTGGTGCAGAACCAGTTCACCACCGCGCGCGATTGGCCCTTCGGTGCGGCCATCTCCGTAGGGCTGATGGGGCTGGTGGGGGTGCTGGTGCTGCTGATGCTGCGCAGCGAGCGGGAGGGATTGGTATGAAGCGCTGGCTGGGTTTATACGCCGCCGCGGTGTATCTTTTCCTGCACCTGCCGTTGGCGATTTTGGCCGTTTTCAGTTTCAATTCGTCGCGCTTCACGGTGTGGCAGGGGTTCTCGCTGACGTGGTATCGCGCGATCTTCCAGGACCGCCAGCTTGGCGAATCGGCGTGGAACAGCGTGATTATCGCGGTGGTGGCGACGATCCTTTCCACCGTGGCCGGCACGCTGTGCGCCTATGGCTTGTGGAAGCGCGGATCGAAGCTGCTATCCGGCTCGCTGTACCTTTCGCTGGTGACGCCCGAAATAGTCATGGGCATTTCGCTGCTGGCGCTGTTTCAGTGGTCGTTCCGATGGATGCACTGGCGGCTGGGATTGCATACGGTGATTCTGGCGCACGTGGCGTTTTCCATCGCTTACGTGGTGATCGTGATTGCGGCGCGGCTGCGCACTTTCAGCCCCGCGTTGGAGGAGGCTGCACTTGATTTGGGCGCGACCGAATGGCAGGCTTTCCGGTACGTGACGCTGCCGGCGCTGTTGCCCGGCATTGTGGCCGCAGCGTTGCTGGCGCTTACGGTTTCATTCGACGACTATGTGATCACCAGCATGGTGGCGGGCGTCGATTCCGAGACGCTGCCGATGGTCATCTATGCTATGGCGCGGCGCGGAGCGAGTCCGGTGATCAATGCGATTTCGGCTTTGATTGTGGTGGTTTTCGGGGCGCTGGTGCTGATTTCGGAGCGGATGCAAAAGGCATGAATCGCGCCTTCAACCGACGTACCTTTCTGATGGGTGTCGCAGGCTTGGCCGGATGCGCTCGCGGGCGGCCGCGGCTCAACGTCTACAACTGGTCGAACTACGTGGCGCCGGATACCATCGCCAATTTCGAAGCCGAGTTCGGAGTGCGGGTACGCTACGCCACTTATGAGAGCAACGAAGAGATGCTGGCCAAAGTGCTGAGCGGCAACTCCGGATGGGACGTGGTTTTCCCCACGCACAATCGCATTCAGCCGATGCGGCAATACGGGCTGCTGGCGCCCATCGATCATGCGCGGCTGACGAATCTGCCGAACCTGGAAGCGCGCTTCCAAAGCCCGCCGTGGGACCCGCGCCTGGAATACTGCGTCCCGTATATGTGGGGCGCGACGGGCATCGCCTACAATCGGTCGGTGGCGCCCGCGCCATCCGCGTGGGGCGACTTATGGAGCGCGCGGTTCAAGGGCCGGCTGACCATGTTGGACGATCCGGAAGAGGTGCTGGGCGCGTGTCTGCTGAAGCTGCGGCTGTCGTACAACTCGACCGACGACGCCAGCCTGCGACGCGCGGAACGCGAAGCCATCGCGCAGAAGCCGCTGTTGCGCGCCTATCTGAACGCCGAGTATCGCGACCAGTTGGTGGCCGGCGACATCCTGGTGGCGCATTCGTGGGCGACCACCGCGCAGCAGGCCATTGATGCGGCGCCGCAGCTTGGCTTCGCGTATCCCGCCGAAGGCTTCCCGCTGTATGGCGATAACGCGGTGGTGCTGCGCGAGAGCGGCCGCGCGGAACTGGCGCACCGGTTCATCAATTACCTGCTGCGCGCGCCGGTGGCGGCGGCCATCGTGGAGACCTCCCGCACGGCGACCGCGAACGGCGCTGCGCAGGCCTTGCTGCCGGAAGCGCTGCGCAGCAATACGACGCTGTTTCCGACAGCCGAAACGATGGCCCGGGGGCAGTGGATCGCCACCATGCCGGGCGCTACGCAACGGCTGCGGGATCGGATGTGGACGGAAATCAAGGCGGCGTGAAGGAAGAAGGAGACAGAAGACAGAAGTCAGGAGACAGAATGTCAGGCGGAGACTATGCGGGCGTGACGCTTGCGGCCGTAATCGAGCAGAGCCTGATCGCGGGTCATCAAGCGTGCACCCAGATAGCGGGCGGTGGCCACCAGGATGCGGTCGGCGGGATCGGCGTGCAGATTTCCGGGAAGACGGCTGCTTTCGACCGCGATTTCAGGAGTCAACGGAACCAACGAGAGGCCGGGCGTTTCGAGCGCCCGGCGCACCCACTCTAGGCAGTCCATCTTGATTCGGATACGGCCCTTGGATTCGAGCAGCGCGATTTCCCATACCGAGATGATCGACACACGCAGCATGCCGAATGCTCCGGCCTGCCGAATCCGGCCGACAGTACCTTGCGAGAACTTCTCCAGTTGGCCCGACTGCAACCAAATCCAGCAATGCGTGTCCAGAAGGAGCGCATCCTCTTCAGATATCGCCGTCGCCGCGGTCGGCATACCATACCTCGCCAGTGGGCCCGACGATATCCCCGAGGATCTCGACGGTGCCTTTCATGCGTCCAAAAATGTCCGGCGCGTCATCGCTCACGGGAACGAGGCGAGCCACGGGCTTGCCGCGTTTCGTGATCACGATTTGGAAGCGTTGCCGGTAGACCTCATCCAGCAGCTTGAGGCATTTGGCTTTGAATTCCCCCGCGGGGATTTCGTTAGGGGCCGTCTTGGTGTCCATGACTAGTCATTGTACCATAGTCAGTCGTGTGTATTCATGTTCATTTGTTGATGACGATCTTTTCGAACTGAGTGATGCCGTTTTTGATCTCTACTTCTTTGGAAGCCCGCTTGCCGTCCTTTTCAACCGCGATGGTGTACTTGCCGGGCCGCAGTGGCAATTGCGCCGGAGTGATCTGGTCCGACTGCGTGCCATCCACGAAAACGTGCGCGCGCGTGGGGACGCTGTCCAGCATTAGAACGCCCCCGGGCACGCGTAGGGCTATGGTCGGCAGTGCCACCGCGTTAGCGGCGACGGTGACGGGGCGATGCTCGGTTTGGTAACCTTGCCGGCTAATGCTGACTATGTGCTGTCCGGTCGTGGCATCCAATGCACAGGGCGTGGTGCAGGCGCTGTCGGGACGGCCGTCCAGCATGGCGGTGGCGTCGGCGGGGATGGTGGTCACGGAAACCTTGAGATATGGGCTGGACGTCAAATCCGGCGCGGATTGGCGCGGCGCGGGGCGGGTGTGCTGTTCGACTACCACTGGCGCTGGAATAGGGCCGCGCTCCGGCGTAGCGCCGCCGCCCCTGTTGTCATCGGCGTCGGTCTGACCTTCAGTCTGGCCCGATTCCGGCGCCGGGTTGGCGGCGCTCTCCCCCGGCGGCATCGGGCTCGGTTTCTTCTCCTCGGGTGCCGGCGTGGGAGGCGGCGCCGGAAGCGGCTTGGGGGTCTGGGTTTGCGTTACGGGCGTTTTGGGCGGGGACTCCGTAAGCCACGGCGCAGCCTGCCATGCGATCAAAACGACCAAGCCAGCCGCTACCAGAATCGCGAAAATCACCGGCAGGACGCCCATCTTGCGGGGCCGGCTGGGTTTGGTTTCCTCGGTGCTGCGGGATAGCGAGACATTAGCGGGCCGGCGTGCCTCCAGGGCCGTGGGCAGATTCAGGCCGCCGCCGCGCGGCACAGGTTGCCAGCCTTTGGCAGCCGCGCAGGCCGCCTCCAGCGCATCCACGAATTTCTGGCAGTTGGGGTAGCGCGCATCGGGTTTCTTGGCCAGCGCGCGGCGCAGGACGTTGGTGATCCCCTGATTGAGCGTGGAATTCAGCCTGTGCGCCGGAACAGGCTCCTCGGCCACGATCTTATACACCACCGTGGTAAGCTGCTCGCCGGTGAAGGGCTTCTCGCCGGTGAGCATCTCAAAGGCGATTACCGCCAGCGAGAATTGATCGGCGCGGCCGTCCACGGCCAGCCCTTGCACCTGCTCGGGGGCCATGTAATGCGGGGTGCCGACGATGGCGCCGGTCATGGTGAACTGGTCATTGGTGCTGATTTTGGCGATGCCGAAGTCGGTGATCTTAGACAAGCCGTCCTCGGTCACCATAATGTTGGCGGGCTTGATGTCGCGATGCACGATACCCTTCTGGTGCGCGTAATCGAGGGCCACGGCGGCTTGGCCAAGGATGCTGAACATGCGGTCCGAGGGGAGCGGCTGGCCCGAGATAAGCTGGTCGAGCGTGGGACCGTTGACATACTCCATGGCGATGTAGGCGATGTCGTCCTGCGCCTCCATGTCGTAGATCGTGACGATGCCGGGGTGCGACAGAACGCCCGCCGAACGGGCCTCGCGGAACAGGCGCTCACGCAGGCGGGCGCGCTCTTCGGCGTTCGTGACTTCGCCGAGGCGGATGGTTTTGATGGCGACCGGACGGCCGATGGTGGGATCGGTTGCCAGATAGACGACACCCATGGCGCCGCGGCCCAGTTCGCGCACGATCTTGTAGCGTCCGATACGGTCCATCAGACTTACAGTGTACTGTGCCGGGGGCGGCCGCGGCATTTTGGCAGGGGTCGGGAGTGCAGTACTAGAACTGCATTGCGACGAATGCTTTCCAGTAACGTCGGGCAAAACGATGGTACCGTGATTGTCGATTATGTTGGATCAGCCGGTCGAATTGACCGAAAGCGTTGTTATGCTGGATTCAGCTTGAAAGGAAGCCAATTCATGCGGATCGTTGTCATGGGAGTCCTTTCGGCGGTTCTGGCAATGGCACAGGTGCGCGCGATATTGCCGAATCTGCAGCATCGCTCAAAACTTGAGCGTCATCAATTCGTCGACGGGCGCTATTGAGCGCACCCTCGGCACAGAAGGGGCGGTGCCCGGCAATACGGTGAGCGTCCCCGGTTACAGCGTTGCGGTTCTGAAGTCCGGCGGCAGCGTTGCAGTGGTAAGCTCCGCGGTGCCATCGCCGCCCGCCGCTACCAGTCTGGCGCTCACTGTCGTCGATTTGGCGACGGGGAAGGTTTCCGGCCCGCTATCGCTCGCTCAGAGCTCCACGGACTTGCTGCCTCTGGCGGTAAATCCGAAAACAGGGGTGATCTACTACAGCTACGCTAGTGGTGGTGTTGCCAGCGATCTTAGTCTGCATATCCAGGAAATCGATGCCACCACGATGACCGTCCTGCGGGATTCCGCGGCTGGGTCATTTTCGTTTACTTACTACGGGATAGTGGTTTCAGGCGACGGTGAAAAAATATATGTGCCCACCGCTTCCGGGGCGAATGTGCTGGACGCCGCCAGCATGCAGATGGTTGGCGCGGTGACCCTGCCTTCCGCCGCTTATTACATGGCGATTTCTCCCGACGGCTCGACGCTTTACGTTGTGGGCCAACTGTCGTTTACGCTGGATTTCATCGACACGTCTACGCTCGAGGTGACCCAAACGGTTCCGATTCCAAGCCCCGGGCCGATCGCTATGTCCCCGGACGGTTCCCAAGTATATCTAGGCGGAAACGTATATGGCGAGCAGCCGTCGCTGTCCATTTTGAACGTTGAGCACGCTGGCGCTCGCGACCGTTCCGACTCGAATCCAAGTGGGCCAGATCGTTGTCGCAGCCGACGGAACCGTATACCTGGGACAGTACGCTTTCGGGGGATACGGCGCCCGGATGCGATGGCAGATGGCAGTATTCGATCCTATTTCGCAGGCGGTGACGAACACATTCGACGTTGCCGATTTCGGGCCGTTCACGATCGGCGCGGATGGGGCTGAATTATATTATCTCTACGGTGGGTCCTCGAACTTGTCGGCGACGGACGCGGCTCCGTCGCAGGATATCGCGCATACGGCGCCGGCAGGCCTCCTGAATGGCGGACCCTACAGCGGCGGCAGCTACGACGCGGTGGACCATCTTGTACTTTTGGCGGACGCCGCGCGCAATGTGGATGTGTACGACGCGGGAACACTGGCGTTCCAGGGCAGTGTGCCGATAAGCGACTCGGCCGGCTTCGCGCTATTTGGTAACACGGGTTACGCGCTCACCGGCATCTATAACCCCATAGAACTCGTCCAGTTCGACCCAGTCTCTCTCGAAGTGACGGGTAGTGTCGTCAGTGCTTGTCCGCCAGGAGGAGGCTATTCCCAGCCGGTGCTGAAGGGTGACTTTCTATACGCGCCGTACCAATATCCGATTTCCATTGGTGGGGATGGCCTTCCGGAGCGAATGCCCTCGAAGTGGCGCGAAGGCGTCAAGAAGGTGGGCGAGAGCGGCGCCTGCAGCAACGACGGGATTGTTGTTTTCAACACGACGCAAATGACGGTTGCCGCAATCTGGCCTCTTCCGATAGTGGCTGACTTCGTCGTCGCGCCTGGCGCCAATGAGGGGTTCGCAGTCGGGTACCCGCCTCTACCGGTTTTTCTCGGGGCTGCGAATCAATCTGAGCTCAGGTGAAATCGTGCAACGGCTCGAACTGCCAGGGAACTGGCCGACTTCTAACCCGGTTCTCTCGCCGGATGGAGGGACGATCTATGTTGGGGTGGCGGGCACGCTATACCTGATTGATGCGCAGACATTGACGATCGCGAACTCCGTTCCGGGCTGGAATCTGAATAGCGCCAGCATTACGCCGGATGGTGAATACATTTACGGTGAGAGTAATGGCTGTGCAGGATGTGCCGCGCCTTATTCGGTCTCGATCTTTTCCACCTCGGCGCTGGAGTTTGTGAGGACGATTCCGAATTATTCAGCCTATCTCGAACCGATCATCTTCGTTGGGCAGTGAGCGAGAGAACGGCCGAAGAGCCGCGTGGCCGGGGCCTGACAAAAAGTACAGGCGCGTCCTGGAGGACCCGCGCACAGTCGAAAACTCACCCTCGCAGCCCTGTTTCGTTATGCTATGGCCCGGGACGGTGAAGAAGTGATCTGCACGTGGTAACCCAGGGACTGCAGGTCTCGCAGTAGCCGGCGGGCTCGCTTTGTTGAGACGCATCCCGTACTCGACGTAGCGCACCCCTGGATGCAAAATCTTCCACGGGAGGCGGCAGCGTCGATGGGCGATGGCCCAGATTGCTTTCTTGTGCCCCAGCCGTACCACCAGCTTGCGGTAGGTGGCGTCGAATACGCTGCCCGGGGACTTTACCGCCGCGTTGGCGACTTGGGTGAGCACCCGCCGCTTCATCCGGTTGCCCTTTGGACTGCGATTGCTATTGGATACTTCCGCAGACTCCTCCCGGCCCGGGCAGACCCTACCCAGGAGCAGAGTTCGGGGGCCGCGGGAAAAGCTGCCTGCCGTGGGACCTACTTCCGCGATCACTTGCATGGCCGAATCCACCCCGAATCCGGGCACCTCCGCCAACCGTTGGACGGCGTCCTGATGCGCCTGCAACCCCTGGCCGATGCTCTTCTCCAGGATCTGCATATGACTCTCCACCAGTTCCAGCAGAGCCAAGAACAGACCCAGGATCTGCCGGTGAGTCGGATGATGGTGGG
>JBEKTJ010000160.1:0-18132 GCA_049516155.1 Bryobacteraceae bacterium | reverse complement strand
GCGGGCGCTTCCGGCGGCTTCCCCGGCTTGGCGGCGACAAGAGCCAGATACTTCAGAATGGTGTAAATGTCGCCCTCTTCCGGCAGCCGGAAGTCAAAATCCTGCGTGCGGAAATGAATCCCAACGGACTTGTCCGCCAGCCGCCAGGCCAGGAACGCGCAGCAATCCACCGCGCGCTCGAACCATTCTTCGAAACCGTCCGGCGTCTGCAAGTCCAGAAACAGCTCGACGGTCTGCTCCTGGTCGCGCGCAAACTCGCGCACTTGCAAGTTGCCGGTATGCGCGGTGGCTTTCCAATCGACATGCCGCGCGCTTTCAAAGGCTTCGTACGGGCGAATGCGGTAGAAGTCCCGGCCCAGGCCGCGGTAGTGCGTCTCGATCTCGCCCGTCAGGTCGGCCAGCAGCTCTTCGAATCCAGCCTGCGCGTCGATGCAGGGATAAACCACGACCTCGCGCCGCAACACCACGCGGGCGGTTTTTTCCAAAAATCCGAACGGAAACCGTGTGTGGAAGGCAAAGTGGTTTTCGCGGTATTCGCCGCGCCTCGCGAACCGGATTTGGACACTCTCTTCCAACGTGGCGCTGCCGGGGATCACCGGGAAATACACGGGCGAGTGCAAGACTGGCGGCCCGTCCCGCTCCACCCCCACCACCTGGATGGAAAACGAAGGCATCCAGAATTTCACGTTGCGCACATAGAGCTTCGCCGGAATCGTGCGGCCCGCCGACACGTGCTCGGGGACCAGGAAATCCAGTTCCAACCCGGCCAGGCACAGGCGGCTCACCAACCCGGAAACCATCAACGTGGAAAGCATGGTGGCCAGGATCAGGAAAAGCAGGTTGTTGGCCGAGGCCACCGCTGCGAAGCCCACCAACACCACGGCAGCCGTGAACAACACGCCGCCGCGCGTGACTTTGTATCGCACTCGCCGCAGCAAATGCGGCATCCGGAACCAACGTGCGCTCAACGTCGGAGGACTCCCAAAGCCTCACCTCTGTTGTGTCACAATCGAGACTTCCATGTCGAGTCCCGCCAGTTCGGGCAGTCCGGACCAAACCCCGCAATCCGGCGCACGGCTCAAGCGCGCCTTGGGGTTGTGGGACCTGGTCTTCTACGGAATCATCCTCATTCAGCCGACGGCGCCCATGCCGCCATTCGGCGTCGTCAGCCAGGTGGCGCACGGCCACGTGGTCACTACAGTGCTCATTGCCATGGTCGCCATGCTGTTCACGGCCATCAGCTACGGGCGCATGGCGCGCGCCTATCCCAGCGCCGGCTCGGCATACACCTATGTGGGCCGCGAGATCCACTCCGTGCTGGGCTTCGTCACGGGATGGAGCCTGGCAATGGATTATATCCTCAACCCCATCATCTGTACGATCTGGTGCAGCAAGGCGGCGCTGAACCTGGTGCCTGAGATTCCTTATGCCGTCTGGGCCATTTTCTTCGCGGTGCTCTTCACGCTTCTGAATCTGCGGGGCATCCGCGCCACGGCGCGCACCAATGAAGTGCTGGTGCTGGCCATGTGCGTCGTTATTGTGTACTTCTTCGTCGCAGCGGTGCGCTACATCATGCACCAGCACGGGGTTTCGTTCACGCAGCCTTTCTACGATCCGAAGACTTTCAGCCTGGGCCGCATCTCCACCGGCACTTCGGTCGCGGTGCTGACTTATATCGGCTTCGACGGCATCTCCACGCTCTCTGAGGAAGCCCACAACCCGCGGCGCAACATCATGTTCGCCACCGTGCTAATATGACGCTGCTGGTGGCCACCATCGGCTCCGGCATGGGATCGCAGCTTGGCGCTGCCCGCCTGCTCTTCGGGATGGGGCGCGACAACACCATTCCGCGCGGCTTCTTTGGCGCCATCGAACCCAAGCACGGCATCCCGCGCAACAACGTGCTATTCGTAGGCGTGTTGGCGCTGGCCGGCGCTTTCGCCATGACTTACGAACTGGGTGCGGAACTCCTCAACTTCGGCGCCATCATCGGATTCATGGGCGTGAACGCGGCGGCATTTATCCATTACTTCCTGCGTAGCGACCGCAAGACCCTGGGCGCATCCCTGCCACCCGTATTAGGTTTCGTTTTTTGCCTCGCCATCTGGACCAGCCTGCACAAACCGGCGCTGGTAGCTGGCGGCATCTGGCTGACCATTGGTATTATATACGCGGCCATCAAGACTAATGGCTTCCGGCAGGCGATAGTTTTCTCCGATCCTCCGCCGGAGTAGACGCCTTATGAAGAAGCTCATCGTATCCATCTCTTACCTGAGTTCGCTTTGCCAGTTTGCCGGAGCTATCGACCTGACTGGCCTCTCCCCAATTGGGCCACTGGCGAGCTACACTACCACTCGCGACACGGTGACAGTCGCTTGTAGCGACCAGTCCCAAATCCGCTTTTACATTCTGGCGCCCGACTTGATCCGAGCCCGGGCCACCTTCCGTCAGCCCCTGCCGGAGCGCGACCACTCATGGGCGATCGCCAAAACGGCGTGGGACGTTCCAAAGTGGAGCGTAAGAGACGCGCCGGATGGCCTGCTGATCGCCACCGAGGAAGTGGAGGTGGCCGTGCATCGATCGCCGCTGCTGATCGAGTACCGGGATGCCAAGACCCATCGCACCATCAACGCCGATGCCCAGCCTATGATGTGGAACCCCCGACCGGATAGTCAGGGTCTGAGCACAGTTGCGGCCACGAAGAAAGTCGGCCTCGACGAGCACTTCTACGGCCTGGGCGAAAAGGCCGCCCACTTCGATAAGCGGCGCGGCCAATTCACTATGTGGAACTCCGACACTCCCGCCTATAAGGAAGGCACCGATCCGATCTACCAGGACATCCCGTTCTATCTTGGCTGGCAGGCAGGCGAGGCATACGGCATTTTCTTCGACAACAGTTATCGCACGCACTTCGACTTCGCCGCCGAATCGCCGGAGCATGTAGCGTTCTCCGCGGAAGGCGGAGAGATGAATTACTACTTTTTCCACGGTCCGGCGATGAAGAAAATACTGGGCCGCTACGCCGACTTGACCGGTCACTTGCCCATGCCGCCTAAGTGGGCTCTGGGAAATCAGCAGAGCCGCTGGAGCTACTATCCGGACACGGTGGCTGAAGAAGTGGTGCGACGCTATCGTGCCGAGGATCTGCCGCTGGATGTGCTGCACCTGGATATCGACTACATGCAGCAATACCGGGTCTTCACCTGGGACCGTCACGGATATCCGGATCCCAGCGCGTTCACTGCAAACCTGCGGAAACAAGGCGTGAAAGTGGTCGTGATCGTGGATCCGGGAGTCAAATACGAGCCGCCGGAGCCTGGGGCGGCCGATGCCACCGCCAACCCCGAACTGGCTGCCCAAGATAAGAGTTACTACGTCTTCAACGAAGGCATGGCGAAAGATTACTTTCTCAAACGCAAGGACGGCAAGCTGTGGATTGGCGCTGTGTGGCCGGGCAAAGCCGTCTACGCGGATTTCACGCTGGACGCCGCCGCCCGTTGGTGGGGCGACCTGCACCGCGCCTATCTGGATCATGGAGTGGCGGGCATCTGGAACGACATGAACGAACCATCCGACTTCCTGGACCAGACCGGCAGGACCCAAATGGACGTAGTCACATACGATGGCGGGGCCAACTCGCCTTATGCCGGCAACCGAAATGTTTTTGCGTTGAATGAGGCGCGCGCGACTTACGAAGGGTTGGAACGGTTGCGGCCCAATGACCGGCCTTATGTGATCACACGCGCAGCGTACGCCGGGATTCAGCGCTACTCGACGATGTGGACCGGCGATAACACGGCTACCTGGGATGCCATGGCCCTCAGCATTCCGATGTTTGAAACGCTGGGCCTGTCCGGAGAGCCGTTCGTGGGCGCCGATGCGGGCGGCTTCATCGGCCGTACTGACGCGGAGTTGCTGACGCGCTGGTACGAAATCGCATTCCTGACGCCTTTCTGCAGGAACCATGCGCAACGGGACGCTTACGATCACGAGCCCTGGCGTTTCGGCACTTACTACGAGGACATCATCCGCAAGTACCTGAAGCTGCGTTATCGCTTGCTCCCGTTCCTTTATACGACGTTGGAGGAGGCGCATCGCACGGGCCTGCCGATCTTCCGACCCCTGTTGCTGAATTACCAGAACGATGCGAACACGCTGGACATCGACGATGAATTCATGATTGGCAGCGACTTGTTAGCGGCTCCCATACTCAAGCCGGGGGCAACCAGCCGGCTGGTCTATTTACCCGAAGGAACCTGGTTCGACTATTGGACCGGCCAGCAGCTTCCCGGGGCGCGCATGATTCACGCCGCGGCGCCGCTGGAGACAGTGCCTCTCTATGTGCGCGGCGGAGCCATCATCCCCATGGGGCCGGAAATGAATTATGTGGGGGAAAAGTCCACCGACCCGCTTACGTTCGAGATTTATCCGGATGCCCAGGGCAACGCCGACATGTCGTTATACGAAGACGATGGAGTAAGTCCCGCTTACCGCAATGGGGTCGAGCGCCGGACCGCTGTGACTTATCGGTCGGCCGAGGCCGCCGTGAGCGCGCCAACGGGAAGCTATCAACCTGGCCCCCGCAATTTCTTGTTCGTGCTCCACTCCGCGGCGGGCACAAGCAAACCCGTGCCGTTAGCCGACGACGGCGGCGCACACACCGTGCGTCTGCACTGAGGTCACAAATGCCATCTCACGAAACGCGCATCCGCGTGCGCTACGCCGAAACCGACCAGATGGGCGTCGTTTACTATGCCAATTACCTGGTCTGGATGGAGGTTGGCCGCGTGGAATATTGCAAAGCACGCGGCTTCGAGTACAAGCAGATGGAACTGGAAGACGGAGTTTACCTGGCGGTGGCCGAGGCCCGCTGCCGCTACGCTTCGCCCGCGCGGTTCGACGAGGAGGTGGTCATCCGCACGTGGGTGGAAGCAGCCAATCCGCGCATGGTGCTGTTCGCCTACGAAATGCGGCTGGCCGCGGACGGGCGCAAACTGGCCACTGGCGACACCAAGCATATCTTCCTGGGACGGGACCTGCGGCCGTGCAGGATGCCGGAAAAGTACCGGGGGAAGTTCGCGATCCATGCACCCGGAACAAATCAAGACGCTGGCGCGTGAGTGCGGCTTCGAGCTGGCTGGCATCGCGGCGGCACTGCCAGCGCCGGAGGCCGGCTATTATGGCCAGTGGGTGGCAGGCGGGCTGGCCGGCGAGATGCGCTACTTGACTGACCGGCGCGCCGGGTTGCGGGACGATCCGCGCAATTTACTGCCGTCCGCCCGGTCGATTCTGTGCGTGGGCAAGCTCTATAACGGCCCGCAACCGTACTCGACGCAGTTCACCGGTGCGGATTTGGCGCACGATCTAGCATGGATCTCACGCTACGCGTGGGGCGAGGATTATCACCAAGTGCTTCAGCGCGGACTGGGGCGCGTGGTGGATGGCTTGCGCGCGGCTTCGCCCGATCCGTTCGAGTGGAAGATTTGCGTGGATACCGCGCCGCTGCTGGAACGCGCCTACGCGCGGCGCGCCGGGCTGGGCTGGATCGCCAAGAATACTTGCCTCATCAACCAGTCGATGGGATCCTGGTTTTTCCTGGGCGAGCTGCTGCTTTCGCTGAACCTCGCGCCGGATCAGCCGCCCCCCGACCGTTGCGGCTCGTGTACGCGCTGCATCGACGCTTGCCCGACGCAGGCCATCGTACCTACCGGCATGGAGGATGGTCCGGCGTGGGCGCTCGATTCGCGGCTGTGCATCTCATATTTCACCATTGAGCTGCGCGGCACACCGCCGGAAGAACTGCGGCCCGCCATTGGTCGCCATGTCTTCGGCTGCGATATCTGCCAGGATGTGTGCCCGTGGAACCGGCGCGCGCCCGTGACGGATGAGCCGGCGTTCGCGGCAGCGCATTTCGCCCCGCCGCTGGAGAAGCTAGCCGCGCTTTCCGAAGAGGAGTTTCGGGAGATGTTTCGGGACAGCCCGATTCCGCGCGCGCGTTATGCGGGGTTTCTGCGCAACGTGGCGATTGCTATGGGGAATGCGCGGAACGAGCAGTTCCGTGCGCCGCTGGAGAAGCTGGCGGCTTCGGGGGAGGCCGTGGTGAGTGAATCCGCGCGTTGGGGGCTGCGGCAGTTGGACACGGCGGGATGACGCAAAGCTGCCTTTCTCCGTTCCAGCCGGCCGGACCGAGTTGGCGCTACGCCGCCCGCACATCCACGATGCACGACGTCATAATCGTGCGGTGTTCCGGATGCCGAAATTCCAAATGCATCCCGCGCCCGATGAATGACGCCTTCAGCATCGACCCGCCCCAGTTGGAGCCTTCGATATGGACCAACACCGGCTCTGGGCAAAAAGTAGGATGCCCGGAAATGAGCGCCTGCCCGTTGCCGCGATTCACCAGCGTGTACGCGCGGTTCTGGGTCTCGACGCGTAGCACCGTGCCTTCCGGCAGCCGGTCGAGGAAGACGCCGCCTTCCACTTCGGACGCGATGAAGTTGTGGTTCACGGCATCGCCCAGATTCGGGTGCGGCCGGAACAGATTCGGCGCGGGCATGCCGACTTCCGTCTCCATAACAGGGTCCGCTCTTATTTTAATGCATAAAGCCAACCAATGCGGGGCGAGCTTGTTAACCAATTTGGCGTGGTGTGCGGCGGTACACTCGGGATAGGAGCGATTATGCCAAACCTCGACGGCAGGCACGCCGCAGTGCGTCCGCGCACAGCGGTGTTGACACGCGGCTTCGATCCGCATCTATCGTTCGGGTCCGCCCGGCCCGCCGTTTTTCGCAGTTCCACGTACGTCTTCGCCAGCCCGGAAGAGGCCGAACACGCGTTTTCAGTACTGGCCGGCCGCATACCCGCGGAGGAAGGCGAGCGCGCGGACCTGATCTACTCGCGCTTCTCCCATCCGAACGCCGAGATTCTGGAAGACAAGCTGGTGCCGCTCGAGCCGGGCGCGCAAGCCGCGGGAGTTTTCAATTCGGGCATGGCAGCGATCATGACGGCCTTCATGGCGGTGGCGCGGCCCGGCACCACCATCGTATACACGACCCCGCTGTATGGCGGCACTACGGGCCTGATCCACAGCTTTCTGGAACCCTTCGGCGTGCAAGGCATACCGGTGCCCGGCGGCGACGCAGAGGCCATCGACCGCGCTATCGGGTCGGCGCGGAACGTGAGCATCGTGTGCCTGGAGACGCCCGCTAATCCGACCATGGTGATGACGGATATCCGGCGCGCGTCGGACGCCGCCAGGAATCATCCGGACCGGCCGGTGGTGATGGTGGACAATACGTTTCTGGGGCCGACTTTCCAGCACCCGTTGATGCTGGGCGCCGACCTAGTGCTGTATTCCGGGACCAAGTATTTGTCGGGTATGAGCGATATGGTGGCAGGCGTGGCGCTCTCGGCCGACCCGCAACTGATGCGGAAGATTCTGGCCCGCCGCAGCATGTTCGGCAATATCCTGCAGCCGGACGAATGCTGGATGCTGGATGGCCGGCTGCCCACTGTTGCGTTGCGGATGAACCGGCAAAGCAAGAATGCGCAGCGGCTGGCCGAGGCTCTGCAGGGGCGTCCGAAGATCCGGCGGGTGCTCTATCCGACGCTGTTTGAAGATGCGGAGCAAAGGCGCATTTACGAGGAGCAGTGCGCGTATCCGGGCGGCATCTTCTCGCTGGATTTCGAAGGCGGGCGCGCGGCGGCGTTCGACTTTCTGCGCAACTTGCGGATCGGGTTCAACGCAGTTTCTCTGGGCGGAGTGGAGACGCTGGTGTGCCATCCGAAATCCACCACGCATTCGGGCATGTCCGCGCGCGAACTCGACGAAGCCGGGATTGGCGATGGCCTGGTGCGAGTATCGGTGGGTATCGAGGATTGGCGCGACGTGCTTGCGGATTTCGAACAGGCTCTCGATCGGGTGAAATAAGCTTACTCAAGAGGCGGATCCGCGGCGGGTGGGGGCCTGCTCCCCGCGGCTGCGGAATAGGGCGATGGCTTCGCCTTCCACCAGCAATTCCGGTCTGCAAAGCTTGGCCTGAATGGCCGTCGAGGCGGGCAGCGGCTCGAGGCCTTGCGCCTTGTAGAATGCGGTGCGCTCTTCATTGAACTCGCGATAGTCCCGGTCGATATCGCGCAGGTAGAAGGTGGTGCGCACGATATCGTGCCAGGTGGCTCCCTCCGCGTCCAGCAGTCCCGTAATGTTGTGAAACATGCGGCGGCACTGGGCGCGGAAATCGCCCACGTGCACCGTTTCACCGTTTTCGTCGATGCTGGCCGTTCCGGAAATCAAGAGCACGGCCAGACCGTTCAGGTCGATACGCATGCCGCGCGAAAAGGAACTGGGCCGGTCGTAATCGTAGGCCTCGTTGAGCACGCGCAGATCTGTGACTGCGCGTTTTTGAACGGCGGCGCCGCTAATTTCATCGAACATCTCTTCGAGTAACATTCCAGATTAGCTACCTTATTTCCCGTAGTCAGCGAGTTTGGCGCGCAACGTACGCACCAGATCCTCGTTGTGGTCCGCGACCGCCAGATCCAACGCGCGGCGTTCGGCTTGGGCGGCATCTTCCGCGCGGCCCATTTGGCTGTAGACGGCCCCCAGCATGTCGTAGCATTGCCAATCCTTGCCACCGCTCAGTTCGACGGCCTTCTGCAATTGCGGTATGGCATCGGCGAAGCGTCCCGCCCGCCCCAGCGCGTAGGCCAGGTTGAAGCGGTACTCCACCGAGTCCGGCGCCAGGGCGACGGCCTTTTCCAGATGCGCGGTTGCCTCGGCGGTCTGGCCGGTCTTCACCAGCACGGCGCCGAGCTTGCTGTGCGCATCCGCAGCCTCGGGGCTTATGGCGACGGCCTTTTGCAGATGTTCGAGCGCCTCCCCGGTCATGCCCTTGTCGGACAGCAGCATACCCAAGTCCGCCTCCACGGCTGGGTTGGTGTCGTTCAACACCAGCGATTTCCGGTAATTGGCGATGGCCTCGTCGGGATTGCCAGCCTGCGCCAGAGCCAGCGCAAGATGCGCGAATGCAACTGGGTCGTCCGGGCGAAGGTCGCACGCCTTGCGATATTCCGCGAGCGCGCCGGCGGAGTCGCCGGTCTGTCTCAACGAATAGCCCAGGTTGAAGTGCGCTTCACCGTCCACGGGATCGCTTTCCAGGGCCGTCCGCCATTCCGGGATAGCCTCGCTGTAGCGGCCTCTCTTCATCAACTCGAGGGCTTCATTCTCCATCGCGTAAACTTTGGTTGCCACCGGATCGATGGATTCCAAGCCGCCCCGTGGAATGTTGGCGAACTCCGGCAAATTCACCGCTCGATTCGCCGCGGTGGTGTTGTCGACCAGGATGGGCGGTGTATCGTTGCCATTCGCGTCAATGTGGGTCAGGTACAACTGCGTGTATGGCGAACGGCCCTTCGAGGAGAAAGCCAGCCAGCGGCCGTTCGGCGAGAAGGTGTGCCACGAATTCATCAGCGGCGTGTTGCACTTCATTAGCCGGGCTTCGCCGCCTTCAAAAGGCACGATGTAGAGCTTGCCGTCCGGGCGCATGACCATGCCGTTACGGGCTTTTACGAAGACGATCCAGCGACCGTCCGGCGATACTTTTGGGAAACTGTTGCTCATGCCGTTGGCGGAGGCGCCCACGACGCGCTCCGGCGTGCCGCCCTTCCCTTGATTGAAGGGTACGCGGTAAAGGTCGTATTGGATCTGGGCTTCGTTGGGATCGTTGGCGTAGAGAGCCAACGGAGTCCCGGGTTGATAAGGCGTTTTCGCTTCCGCCCTGGCGAATACGATGTACTTCCCATCCCGGCTCCAGACACCGCTGGTCTGGACGTAGCGCGAGTCGTTGGCGCCGGGCAGCGGCTGCAAGTCCTTGGTGTCGCGATCATACCAGCCCAGAATGCCGCGCGTCGGATAGAAAACCTGCAGGAAACGGTAGTTCAGAAAATTGGCGACGTAATACTTGTCTTCGAGCGTGCGGCCGGTAGCGCGCTTTACGGCATCGGGATCGTCGATGGTCGAGACAACGTAGCGCCCGTCCGGCGAAATCTGCGACATGAACGCGGATCGCAGCCGCGGGACCTTGGGATCGCGCACGGTAGGCCATTTGATTACATCCTGAGTGCGGATCGAGGTTTGCTTCGCCACGGGGATCAGGGCGTATAGGCCGTGGTCGTTGGCCGGCCCGTCCACGTCCAGTCCCAAGGTCTTACCGTCCGCCGAGAAGGAATGGCAGTTGGCGCAGGTCTCGATCTTCTGCATGACCACCCGGCTGCGCGGCTCGTCGAGATAACGCAGCCGCCACTTGATCAGCCCAATGGACTCGGGCGCCAGGGGCTTGATCACGCCTTTGGCGCCCTGGTTGGGCATCAACGGGACGTCCCGATAAAAGATCGGAGCGCCGGCCGGGTCGGGCGAGGTTTGAATGGTCACCTGGCCGCTGGAAATCGGTTGCTTGTCGTCCGAGCGAAATCCGGTGAGCACGATGGCCGCCGGGGATTCCACGGAGCGCTTCTTGATCGCCGCCCAAGTTTCGGCATCGGGCGTCCAGGTGTGCGCGTCCGCCTGTTCGGGGGTCAGCTTGGGAGGCTCATTATTTCGCGAAACGGCTTCGGGATCGATTTCCCCGATGCGCATCCGTTCGCCGGACGCCTTCGCGTGGACGGCGGGGGCACCGTTCGGAAAGGTGATATCGATCTGCCACGACGTGACGCCGGACGAGGTGTCGCGCCAGAGAAAAGTGGGTGGCGTGATTTCAGGCGGAAAGACGGACCCGTTGGCCGGATAATCGACGGTGATAGCCGCCAGATGGCTGGGCAACTGCTGGGGTCCGAATGCCCGCAACACAAGAAGCGAACCCGCGCCGGCGATTGCGGCGATAAGAAGACAGAGTTTACAAATAGGCGCAGGCTTCCGGGCAGAAGCCACAAGGCCCAGAATTTCCATTTTAAGAACCCTCTAAATTTTAGCCCAGTCTCCAATCAGTATACACCCACGGCCGCGTTGTACACTTAAGGGGAATCCGGCAATCCCCACGACTTTGGCTTTATCGATCCGTACCCTCGCGATGGCGAAGCGTCTACTCCTTATCTGCTTCCAGTTGACCGCGCTCGGGAGCGCAGTCCTCGGGCCGATAACGTTTGAGGAGATTGCCGGCAGGGCGGGGGTCGACTTCAAGAGCAATTCTTCGCCGACCCCGTTGCGGCACCAGCCGGAAACGATGCTCGGCGGCGTGGCTGTGTTCGACTACGACGGAGATGGTTACCTGGATATCTATTTTGTCAATGGTGCAGGCATGCCGTCGCTGGTTAAAGGTCCGCAGCACAAGAACCGGTTGTTCCGCAACAACCATAACCTGACGTTCACCGACGTTACCGACAAAGCGGGCGTGGGGGGTGCGGGCTACGGCATGGGCGTAGCGGTGGGCGACTACGACAACGATGGGTGGCCGGACCTATTCGTGGCGAACGTGAACGGGAATCAGTTGTTCCACAACAACGGAAATGGCACGTTCACCGATGTGACCAAGAAAGCCGGCGTGGGCGGCGGCTTCTATGACGGCAAAAAGATGTGGTCGGTCGCGGCGGCTTGGTTGGACTACAACAACGACGGGTTGCCCGACCTGTTCGTCTCGAATTACTGCCGGTGGGACCCAGCCACCGAACCGGCCTGCTTCGCCAACGGCCAGAACGGGCAGCGGATCATTTGCGATCCGCGCTACTGCAAGCCGCTTCCCAACACGCTTTACCGCAACAACGGCGACGGCACGTTCACCGATGTTTCCGCCCAAACGGGCATCGCGGCGCACCTGGGGCGCGGCATGGGAGTGGCGATTGCCGATTACGATGGCGATGGCTACCCCGACATCTTCGTGGCCAACGACAACGCATCGAATCAACTCTTCCACAACCTGCATGGGGAGCGCTTCGAGGAAGTCGCCTTGGAGGCCGGCGTGGCTTTTGGAGACGCTGGGAACGTCCTGTCGGGCATGGGGGTGGACTTCCGGGATGTGCGGAACGACGGGCTTCCGGCCATCTGGATGACTGCCATCGAAAAGCAGATGTTCCCGCTGTACCTGAATCTGGGGCACGGCCAATTCGCCGAACGGACGACCGCGGCGGGGCTGGCGATGGATACCTTCGAGATGTCGGGTTGGGGGAACGGCATCGTCGACCTGGACAACGACGGTTGGAAGGATTTGCTTGTGGCGCGTTCGAATGTGGACGAGAACGTGCACCAGTTCTCGCCGCGGACATTTGAGGAACCCAATGCCGTGTTCCGCAATCTCGGAAACGGGGGAAAGGGCAAATTCAAGAACGTAAGCGCTGGGGCCGGGGTGGATTTCCAGGTCCCCGGCGCGCACCGGGGGGTGGCATTCGGCGATCTGGACAATGACGGCCGCATTGACGCGGTGGTTTCGGTGCTGAATGGCCCAGCCAAGATCCTCCACAACACCACGCAAAACGGCAATCACTGGATTCTGTTGAAGCTTATTGGCACGAAGAGCAATCGGATGGGGCTTGGCGCAAAAATCCGGTTGACGGCCGCGGATGGCTCGGTGCAGTATAACCACTGCACGACGAGTGTGGGATACGCGTCGTCGAGCGATTCGCGGGTGCATTTCGGAATGGGGGCGAACGCGGTGGCTAAGGAGATCCAAATCATTTGGCCGAGCGGGATCGAGCAGGTCTTGCGCGATGTGACGGCGGACCGCGTGGTCGCGGTGAGTGAGCCCCAGGCGGCGAAGGACATTAACCACAGATGGATACGGATGCACACGGATAAGATCGCGAGTACGTGTAAGCCGGCACGAACGGATCTCTGATCTGTGTGCATCTGCGTCCATCTGTGGTTCCGTTCGTTCAGTTTCGGGTAGGGATTGTCTGGGCCAATTGGATAGAGATCTTCCGTTCGCGGCGCGCATCGTCGTTTCGGCCCGATCTTGAATATACATGCGCCAACGCCACGTGATATTCAAAATTGGCGGGATCCAGCCGCTCGGCGATTTCCAGATGCGCGGCGGCCTCCTTGGGATCGATATCGGCTAGGATCGATCCGTAAGCATACTGCGCCAGCGCCGAGGAAGGTCCATCCTCCGCAGCCTTCTTGGCGTAAGACGATGCCTCGGAGGTCTGCCCTGCCTGGAGCAGCAGGAGCGCGAGCATGGCGCGCGCGTCCACCGATTGCGGATTCACCTCCAATTCGCGCCGCAATTCCGGCATGGCGGCATCCGGGTGGGCGGTCAGCAGATAATTGGCGTATAAATTATGAACGCCGGGAGCGGCTGGGTAGGCCTCCAACAGGCCGTGGAACGCGGCTTCCGTTTTGACGGGGTCGTCCGACATCCAAGCGTAGGCGGTGCGGCCGACCGCGGCGACGAATTCGCGCTGATCCGGCGGCGTTTCGTTTGGAAGCATCGCCTTGGCGAGCGAGTTGAGGCCTAGGCCGGCGATCAGCGTAGGGTCGTGGATGCCGCGGCTCACCAGCGCCCGATACCAGTGCTGCGCCTGATCGAATAAGCCCAAGCGCGTGAGCAGGAGCGCCTGATGGAAGCGGACCACTTGTTCGATCTCGGGCGCCAGGCCGCCGTCGAGCGCTTTTTGCAGGTGTTCGCGCGCCAGGGTATAGCCGCCCGTCTCGAATTCGCAGAGGCCCAGAAACGCCCAACCGGCGGGCTTGTCCGCCAGCTTAACGAATTCCGCGAAGGCCGGCTGCGCATCGGCAAAGCGGTCGGAATCGTAATAGAGGGTGCCCAGGTAGAACCAACCTTCCGGCCAATCGGACTTAAGTTGGAGGGCTTGTCGGTAGAGATCGAGGGCCTGCGGCACTTGGTCGGCTTCGCGCGCGGCGGCGGCCTGGCGGGCAACTTCTTCGAAGGTCGCGGCGGCGCAGGTCGGCGCGGTGATGAGAGAATAAGCGAGCAGACAGAGCGGGCACGTGCGCCTCATCGATTACATTATAGGGGGTCATGCCACGCGCTATTCTGGTCGATATGGGTTGTCGCCGCCTGATTGCGCCAGGTTTGGTTTGTCTGCCATTACTGGCATCCGCGATCCGGTTTGAGTTGAAACCCATCGCCTTTCAACTGGAACATGGCGAGATTTCCGCGCGCCACGTACCCGCGACGATGGCTGGCGGTGTGGCGGTATTCGATTACAACCGCGACGGGCGTCCGGACATTTTCTTCACTAACGGCGCCAATCTGGCGACGCTGAAGAAAGACAATCCTAAGTACCGCAACCGCCTGTTCCGCAACGATGGCCATGGCGTCTTCACCGACGTTACGGACGCCGCGGGAGTGGCCGGCAGCGGCTTCGATAGCGGCGTGGCGGTGGGCGATTACGATAATGACGGGTATCCCGACCTCTTCGTGGCGGGCGTCCACCACAATACGCTCTACCACAACAATGGCAACGGGACGTTCACGGATGTCACGGCGGAGGCGGGCCTCTCGAACAGTCCGGACCCGCAGTTCGGGCCGATGTGGGGGATTGCGGCGGTCTGGGTGGATGTGAACAACGACGGACTGCTGGACTTGTTCGTAGTTAACTATCTGCAATGGGACTACGCGACCGAGCCTCTTTGCGACTATAAGGGCGTGCCCGACTATTGCGCTCCGCGATCCTATAAAGGATTGCCCAATCAATTGTTCCTGAACAAGGGCAATGGCAAGTTCGAAGATGTGTCGGAGAAGTGGGGCATCCGCGCGCACGTGGGGAAGGGCATGGGGGTGGGCATGGCCGACTACGATCTGGACGGCCGCCCCGACCTTTTCGTCACCAACGATGGCTCTTATAATTTCCTTTTCCACAATCTGGGAGACAAGTTCGAAGAAGTCGGATTTCAGAAAGGCGTGGCTCTGCCGGAAGACGGCAATTTCATCTCCGGGATGGGCTTGGATTTTCGCGATTTCAACAATGACGGCTACCCGGACGTAGTCACCGTGGCATTGGAGAACCAGACGTTCCCCTTGTGGATCAACACTGCCGGACGGGGGTTCCAGGAAGTCACCACGCCGAGCGGTATGCGCGCGCTGAGCATGCGCATGGCGGGATTCGGCGCGGGCCTCTACGACTTCGACAACGACGGATGGAAGGATCTCTTCGTAAGCCGCGGAGATGTCCTATCTCAACCTCTGCCCGGGACGGTCGTGGAGCAGCATAACACCGTATTCCGGAATCTGGGCGCGGGCGGGCATTGGGAAGCCCTAACTGCCGAGGCGGGTTTGGACGCATCTCCGGCGGCGCGCCACCGCGGTCTGGCGTTCGGCGACCTGGATGGCGACGGACGGATTGACGTAGTCGCTACGGCACTCGCGCACCCGGCCGAGATCTGGATGAACAGGAGCCCCGGCGCGGCACATTGGCTGGACGTTGCACTCGAAGGAACCAAGAGCAACCGCGATGGCATTGGCGCCAGGATCGAGGTCGCCACCAAGAGCGGCAAACAGTATAATCACATGACTACCAGTGTGGGCTATGCGTCGTCGAGTTGCGGGCCGGTGCATTTCGGATTAGGCGCGGACGAGACCGCGGGGTTGGTGCTGATTCATTGGCCTTCGGGAATCGTGCAGACCTTGACGGATGTCCACGGCGATCGGGTGCTTCACGTAAAGGAGGCGCCGTAGGGCAATGCCGGCTGCGCAATTCCTCATTTTCATTGCTTTTCTAGGGCCGCTCGCCGCCCCCGATACATTTGAGCATGTGTCGAAGGAGGCCGCCGAAGCGCGCGCGCAGAACCGCATCCCCGAGGCCATCGGATTGTATCGCCAGGCGGTCAAAATGCGCCCGTCGTGGACCGAGGGCTGGTGGTTCCTGGGCGAACTGCTTTACGATCGGGACAAGTATCCGGAGGCGCGGGATGCGCTGCGACGGCTAGTATCCCTGGACCACAAGACGGGTCCCGGGCTCGCGCTGCTGGGCCTCTGCGAGTATGAAACGAAGGAGTACGGCAGGGCGCTCGACCATATCAATGAGGCACGCCGCTTAGGTCTGGGCGACGATCCGCAAGCCAGTCGCGTGGTGCTGTATCACGCGGTGCTGCTATTTACGCGATTCCAACAATACGAATCCGCGCTGCAGGTGCTGGACAAAGTTCTGAAGGCAGGCGGTACAGGCCCCGATCTGGTCGAGGCCGCCGGTCTGGCGGGACTGCGGCGCCCCATTCTGCCGCAGGACGTGCCCCCCGGCGACAAGGATCTGATCGAGCAAGCCGGGCGGGCGGTCTGTGCGGTGGCCGCGAAACAGCCCGCCGAGGCGCAAAAGTACTTCGCTGAATTGCTGGCCAACTATCCGAAGGCGGCCAACGTCCACTATCTCTACGGGTCGTTCCTGTTGGCGAGCGATGAGGATGCGGGCCTGCGCGAATTTCAGAAGGAATTGGAATTGAACCCAAGACATACGGAAGCATTGTCGAACCTGGCGCTGGCTTACGAGCAGCGCGGCGATACCGACAAAGCGATTTCGTATGCGCAGCGCGCGGTGCAGGCGGATCCGGAGTATTTCGCCGCCCACGGTGTGCTGGGCCGGCTGCTGGCTAATTCGGGCGAGGTGGAGAAGGGCATTAAAGAGCTGGAGATTGCCCGGCAGCAAGCTCCGGATAGCTACCAAGTCCACTTCTCGTTGGCGGCGGCATACGCCCTCGCCGGCAGAAAGGACGATGCGGCGCGGGAGCGCGCGCAGTTTGTGCGGCTAAAGCAGTTGGCCGATGAGACGCTGAAGTGACGGCGATGCGGCGCAAGTGGTTTGTACTGGTCTTCGCAGTGCCCGCGTTGTGGGCGCAGCAGCCGCAGACGGGCGATGTTGATAGCGCTATTCGAGCCTATCGCACCTATCTGGACGCGCATCCGGATTCGGTGGAAGCGCGTTCGAACCTGGGTGCGGCGCTGGCCCGCGCCGGCCGTTACGACGAAGCTATCGCGGAATACGATCGGGCCCTCTCAAAAAGCCCGGAGAATCCGGCGCTGCTGCTGAATCTGGGACTTGCATATTACAAAACCGCCCGCCCCGCCGAGGCGGCCGAGCGCTTCGAACGGGCCGTCTCACTGGCGCCCCAGTTCAAGGACCAGGTTACATTGCTGCTGGCCAGTTGTTATAACAGTCTAGGAAAATTCAAGCAAGCCGTCGCGCTGCTGAGTCCGCTTGAGGATCGGAAGTCCGCCGACCAGGCGTTCGACTACTTGTATGGAACCGCGCTCATCGGCGATGGCCAGGATGCCGCCGGCGCGGCCGTGATCGAGCGCATCCTCAGCCGGGGCGATTCGGCCGAAGCCCTACTGCTGCGCAGCACTCTGAAGATGCGAGCCAACGATCACGATGGCGCGCAAGCCGACGTTGAGAAGGCCATCGCCCTGAACGATAAACTGCCCGGCGCACACGCCCGCTTGGGCGAGCTTCTGCTGGGCGTAGGAGATGCCGAGCGTGCGCGTACGGCGTTCGGCCAGGAACTGGCGCTCGACCCGGACGACTTCACCGCGAGCCTGAACATGGGCGTGCTGGCCAAGCAGGATCAGGAATACGCGCAGGCGCGCCGCTATTTCGATCGCGCCCTGAAGACGCGCCCCAACGATCCCGGCGTCCGCTATCAAATGGCTCTGGCCACCGTTTATTATCGGCTGGGCCGGAGCACCGAGGGCGACCGTGAACGTGCCATCGCGCAGAAGCTCATGGACCGCCGGGATGGCGCGCAGACGGGAATCACCCCGAGATGAAGCGATGGCTGGCGGTTTGTGGATTGTGGGCTGCGGGTTGCGCGCTGTGGGTGGCGCGCAGTGGCCAGGAACCCGAACCGCGGCGGCCCCATTTTACAGATATCGCTCCAAAGTCCAATTTCGCCTACCGTACCGACAACAACTTCACCGGCCGGAAGTATTTTCCGCAAACCATGTGCGGCGGAGTGGCCGCCCTGGACTTCGACAACGACGGACGCATGGACCTCTTCTTCACCAACGGCGCCAAGCTGCCCGAAATGGAGAAGAGCGATCCGCGATTTTATAACTGCCTGCTGCGCAACCGCGGCGACGGCACATTCGATGATGTCACCGCGCGCGCCGGCCTGCTGGGCAAAGACTTGGGATTCAGCTTCGGAGTGGCCGCCGGCGACTACGATAACGACGGCTTCGAGGATCTGTTCGTCTG
>JBEKTJ010000159.1:0-18154 GCA_049516155.1 Bryobacteraceae bacterium | reverse complement strand
CTGGGTCCCGGTACGGTGGGCGGCTCCAAGAACGTGCTGGCGGTTTCGCTTAAATACGCCAAGGAACGCAAGGCCTTCGGCCAATCCATCGCCGAATTCGGCATGATCCAGCATAAGCTGGCGGAGATGGCCATCCGTACTTATGCGGCCGAGTCCATGACCTATCGCGTGGTGGGCCTCATCGAATCGCAACTGGAAGGCTTCTCCTGGTCGCAAGCCAACGCGGCGCAAACCATGCTGAAGGCTGTAGAGGAGTATGCCGCGGAATGTTCCATCATCAAGATCTACGCCTCCGAAGTGCTGGATTATGTCGTCGACGAGGGCGTGCAGATTCACGGCGGCTACGGCTACCACATGGACTATCCGGTGGAGCGGGCCTATCGCGATTCGCGCATCAACCGCATCTTTGAAGGCACCAACGAGATCAACCGTCTGCTCACGACGGGTATGCTGCTGAAGCGTGCGGCGCGTGGACAGCTTGGTTTGGTGGCGGCGGCTACGGGTGTGCTTCAGGAAGTTCTGGGCGGCCCCCGCGGTGGCGAAGACGAGCCTACCGGACCGTTCGCCGACGAGACCAAGATCCTGCTCAACGCCAAGAAAATCGCCCTTCTGCTGATGGGTGTGGCTTATCAGAAGTACATGTTCGAATTGGAAAAACAGCAGGAGATCCTGGCGAATATCACCGACGTGATCATGGATGTTTTCGCTATGGAATCGGCGCTGTTACGCGCGCAGAAACTAGCGGAATCGGGTAAGGGCGCCAACGCCGCCGACATGACCGCCGTACTGGTGCGCGACGCCATGGCGCACATCGACGTGACCGCGCGGAATGTGGTGGCGGCGTGCTCGGATGGCGACACGCTACGCACGAATCTAGTGGTGCTACGGCGTTTCGCAAAGTACGAACCGGTGGACGCCATCGCGCTGCGCCGCACGATCGCGCACCGCCTGCTGGACGCCGAGCGGTATATCGTTTGACCTGCATCTGAATGAATCGCGTCGTTTTCTACTCGTGGCAGTCCGACTTGCCGAATTCGACTAATCGGGGCTTCATTCAGGCTGCGCTGGAGAAGGCCGCGAAGGCGATCGCCGACGACAGTTCGAACGATGACGTTCCCATCATCGACCGCGACACGAAGGACGTGCCGGGTGCACCACACATCGCAAGGACAATACTTGAGAAAGTCGCCGCGGCGGACGTCTTTGTCGCGGACGTATCGATAATTCAGGGTAAAGGAGGGCATCGTCCGACACCAAACCCGAACGTTCTGATCTATGCGCTGTGCGCCAAGAGTGACTCCCAAACAGTGCTTGTGATGAATGAGGCGTACGGCGGGCCGGAGGATCTGCCCTTCGATCTTAGTCACCGGGTCATACGGTACAACATGCCCGAGGGCGTAACGGATCGAAGCACGGAGCGGTTGTTGCTGCAAAACAAGTTGGAAGGCGCTATCAGAGCGGCCCTTGAGAGCTTCAATCCCAAGCTGCCGCCCATCCCCTCAAAGGCCAATAGTTACGTTGCCGTGCTATGGTCCGACCTGTACGTGATGGAACCGCACTCATCCTCCCGCAGTGACCAATACTGCTTATTCGCATGCGCTCCACATGACGATGGTCTGTCGCGTCCACTCACCGGCGCCGTGGAGGCCCAGTTCCGCCATTCCATCGTCCAAGCGTTCGGGATTCCCGGACCAGATCGGCCGCCAATGCGGAAACCAGAAACAACGACGTTCGACATAAATACGAGCGCGATTATGAGGCAGCGGATTTCGCTCACGGCGGATGGAGCGCTTGGCTTCGTTGCCCTAGCATGCGTTCGTACCTCGGACGGGCTACTGCGCTTCCTCCCTATTGAATTCCTTTGCGACTTAGCGTGCTTCCTGGCATGCGCCTCTACCTTTTACCGACTGGCCGGATATCGCGGGGGCGGCAGGCTGAATGCCGAACTTCACGTACCCAAGCCCGCTGTAGTTCTTGGGAATCTCTCCCACGGGATGTTGCGCGGAGTGTCGGCCGCGTCCTAAGCAGCACGTTCGGGGCAGATGTAGAGCCCCTCGTTGCAGGCGTGTTGAAACGCGTCGGATTGGCTTGATGGGTCGTCACCCTGATAACATCGAACGTAGGAGTTTCGCATGAGCCGCCAATACATTCTGACAGAGTATGTACACGAAGCGTTGGAACAGGCCGTTTACGACAAATTGGAGGATCAGACCTTTGCGGGCAGTATCCCTAGCTGTCCAGGCGTGGTCGCCTTCGCCCCAACGCTGCATCGTTGTGAACGAGAGCTGCGATCCACCCTTGAGGACTGGATTCTCCTCGGCCTTAAGCTCGCCCATCCGCTACCCGTCTTAGGCGACATCGACCTTAGCAAGGAACCGACGCGTGAGCCGGTGGACGCCCTGTAAACGTGCCGATTTCGTCCGGCGATTAGCGAAACTGGGGTTCAACGGGCCCTATTCGGGATCTCGGCACCAGTTTATGACCACGGGCCAGCACCGGCTAGCGATCCCTTCGAACCCTGAGTACTCCGTTGGCCAGCTTCGATTCATGATTCGCTAAGTGGAGGTAATACTCGGCCGGACGATTAGCCTGGACGACTGGGCGAGGCTCTCATGAGCTGAGACCTCGGCGGCCGCGTAGCGTATCGGAAGTACATGGAAAAGCGGCAGGAGATCCTCACGAATATCACCGACGTGATCATGGATGCTTTCGCTATGGAATCGGCGCTGTTACGCGCGCAGAAACTGGCGAATCGGGCAAGGGCGCCAACGCGGCCGACACGACCGCCGTGGTTGGCGGCGTGCTCGGATTGCGACACGCTACCCACGAATCTGGTGGTCCTGCGGCGCTTCGCGAAGTACGAAGCCGTGGATTCCATAGCGCTACGCCGCAAGATTGCGCACCGCCTGCTGGATGCCGAGCGGTATATCGTATAGCCAGTGCCTGAATGAATCGTGTCGTTTTTAGTGCAGCGCGACTTGCCGAATTCGGCTAATCGGGGCTTCATTCAGGCTGCGCTGGAGAAGGCCGCGAAGGCGATCGCCGACGACAGTTCGAACGATGACGTTTCCCGGGAGCGCCACATGGCAAGGACAATACTTGAGAAGTTGCAGGCTTGGGGAACCAACACGAACGGACGACTCGGCGACGGATCGCTACACGCCCGTTCAGGTTCGCGCGCTTTCCGGCGTATGGCCATCGCTGTCGGTAATCCATTACAATCCGGCTCTGAGAACCGACGGAAGCGTCTGGGCCTGGGGAGAAGCACTTCTGTTCGGAGCACAGACAAATAGCGCGGCGCCAAGCTGCGCTACAGTGAAGCGATATGGCCAGAACCCCTTTGATGAGCGCCATTGAGAAGGCTCTGCCTAGCCGGCGCGATCTGCTAGCCGGCGCTGTCGCCGTCGCCGTCGGAAAGCGTGTCGCGGCAGCCGGCACTGCGCCCCGCATCGGAATTGTAGGCGCCGGCATCGCTGGACTGACCGCCGCACTTACTCTCCGCGACGCGGGCTTTGCCGCCACCGTCTTTGAGTCCTCCGGACGGGTGGGCGGTCGCATGTTCTCGAACACCACCTTCTGGGGCGGTCAGGTGAGCGAGTGGTGCGGAGAATTCATCAACACATCCCACACGGTGATGCGCTCGCTGGCCGCGCGTTTCAATCTGCAACTGGAGGACGTCGTGGCCGCGCAGCCGCCGGGATCGACTACCAGCAACTGGTTCGACGGGCAGTATTACTTGCCGCCGCAAATCGAGCACGACCTGCACCAGGTGTCTCCCATTCTGCAGCAGCAGGCGAACGCCGCAGGCTATCCCACGGTGTACAATCGCTACAACGCGGATGGCTTCGCGCTAGACCACATCAGCGTCTACAATTGGATCGAGAAATATGTTCCCGGCGGCCACGCTTCGGATCTTGGCCAACTGATCGACGTGGCGGTCAATACGGAATACGGCCTGGATACATCCGAGCAGAGTGCGCTGAACCTGGTCTACTGGGGGCCCGGGGACGAGAAATATCACATCGCCGCGGGCAATCAGGCGCTGCCCATGGCAATCGCGAGCTGGTTGCCCGCCGGCAGCGTAGTGCTCGGATGGAGGCTGGCGGCCATCGTCACGCGCGGCGACGGCAGCATCGCGCTGACGTTTCGTACACCCGGCGGAGCCCAGGAGGTTACTTACGACCAAGTGATTCTGGCGCTACCCTTCAGCGTGCTGCGCAAGCTGGATTTCAGCCAAGCCGGATTCGATGCGCTCAAGGTCACAGCCATCACGCAACTGGGTTACGGCACGAATTCGAAGCTGCACCTGCAATTCGACGATCGCTACTGGAACGGCCAGGGAACGTGGGGCGTCGGCAACGGATTCATCAATACCGATCTTCCGTTCCAGAGCAGTTGGGACGCCAGCCGCGCGCAAGGCGGCGCCAACGGCTTGCTGGTCGATTACACTGGCGGCAGCCAGGGAGCCAGCTACTTTCCACCCACTCCCTACTCAACCAGCCTCGGTTCGCCGCTGGTGGCGCGGTTCGCGCAACAATGCCTGGCGAAGCTCGACGGCCCGTGGCCGGGCATCGCGCCGCATTACACTGGCCGGGCGACGCTCAGTTATCCTACTGGCGATCCGAATAAGTTAGGCAGTTATGCGTGCTGGAAGGTCGGGCAGTATACGCAGTTCAGCGGCTATGAGAAGGTAGCGCAAGGCAATATCCACTTTGCGGGCGAGCACTGCTCGGTTAATTTCCAGGGATTCATGGAAGGCGGTGCGCGCGAGGGTATTCGCGCCGCGAACGAGATTCTGGCTGCTTATGGCGCAGCCGCCGCAAGCGGCTAAGCTAATGCCATGCCGCTACAGCGTCATCTCCTGCCCAATGCGCTGCAAACCTATCCGCTCCGGCTCGTTCCCGGCCGCGCCGTAGAAGCGGTCGATCGGCTCATGCCGCGGTTCTCGGCTAAGGGGAAAGGTCTGATGATGCACGGGCAGGAAAATCTCCGCGCCGGCGTCGTTACCCATTTGCCAAGCTTGTTCCGGTGTGCAGTGATAACGAATCCACGGATCGTACGCGCCCACGGGCATGATGGCCAGATCGATGCGCCGCGAGCTACGCAACGCGCGAAAGGCAGTGGTGGCCGCCGTATCGCCGCCGAATAACACACGGTAGCGGCCCGCTTCAATCAAGTAGCCGTTGTATCCGCGGTATGTATCGCCATGCATGCGCGCGCCCCAGTGATTCACTTCAAACGCGCGTAAGCCGATGGGACCTACCCGGGTCCGCTCGCCCCATCGGAGTTCCTTTACGGCGGCATAGCGGCGCGTGCGCAGCAGATCGCCGGTCTTGGCGGCTGTGACTATCGTGGTCGAGCGGCCCTCGAGCGCGCGTAACGTCGCCAGATCGAAGTGGTCCATGTGCGCGTGCGAGAGCAGCACTACATCGATCTTCGGCAGTTGGTGCACGCGTAACGCGGGCGCCACCAGGCGCTTCAATCCTACTGTCATCGGGCCGAAGCGCAAGCCGACTCGATCGCCCAGCACCGGGTCCGTCAGAATGGTCACGCCATCCAACTTCAGGAGCACGCTCGAGTGGCCCAGCCACGCTGCGTGCAGACCACGGTCCGGCCACGACTTTGGATTCGGATGTTCCGGCGAGGGGGTAATGGGGCAACCTCTGCTACATTAGATGCGATGTGCCTCGCGCGCGTTGCGGGGTATCCCGCCCGTAAAGAAGAGGAGACGCTAAATGTATCGATTCATGACGACTTTGTTGGTGGGTGCGGCCCTGGTGCTACCCGTTGTGGCGCAAGACGAGGGAGTTCCGTCCGTGCTCGTGGACCATTGGAAGACTTCGAAGAAGTACCTGCTGGCTCTCGCGGACCAGATGCCCGCCGCCGACTACGCGTTCAAGCCGAATCCCGCGGAGATGAGCTTTGGCGAGCAGATGGCGCACATTGCCAATGCCAACGCGTTCTTCTTTGCGACGCTATCGGGCCAAAAGAGTCCCATCGCCAAACCAGCCAATTTCGAAAAGGCCACAGTCGTCAAGATGCTCAACGATTCTTACGATTTCTGCATCGCCGCGTTGTCCGGCCTCAAGCACGAGCGCATGATGGAGACCTTCGACTCACCCGCCGGCAAGATGACCGGCATGGAGTTGCTGCTCCTGGCGACCGATCACACCGCGCATCACCGCGGCCAATGCATCGTGTATTTGCGAGCCAAGGGAATCAAGCCGGCAGACTATCAATTCTGAGGAGAACGCGGGCGGGACGGCGGCCCTTCCCGCGACAGCTTTTCGCGGAGCCGACCCTCGAAGGCGCCGAGCTTCTCGCGCAGCAGATTCAGCTTGCGCGACACGCCTTGGATCTACGATTCTGAACGGCGATTGACAGTCGGCGCATCGGGAACGTCGACCTTGATCTGGGAGGATGTCTAAGGTCCGGACGCTTCGCCCGCCGTCTACAGCAAATCGTCGCGCTTCTTTTTCTCGAGGATTTTCACCACATCGCCGACCTGCTGGGCGGAGTCGCGGCTGGCAATCAGCAGGGCATCGGGCGTGTCGACCACAATCAGGTTCGATACACCGACCAGAGCCACTAGCTTTCCGCGCGCATCCACATAGTTGCCGCCCGATGCCTGGCAGATGACATCGTCGAGGAGGACGTTGCCGTCGGTGTCGTGCGGCAACAGCTCATATACGGCGTTCCAGCTTCCCACATCGTTCCAGCCGAACTCGGGACAGGCGATGCCGGCCACGCCTTTCGCTTTCTCCATCACGGCGAAATCGATGGAAATGTTCTCGCATAGCGGGAACGCTTCCCGCAGCTTGGCCGGGAACGCTCCATCGTCAAAGGCCGGCAAGGAGGCCAGGATGCTCGCGGTGCGCGGCAGGTTTTTGCGCAGTTCGTCGAGCAGCACGCCGGCACGCCAGAAAAACATGCCCGCATTCCAGAAGAAGCGGCCGGAGGTCACGTACCGCCGCGCCGTGCGCGCGTCCGGCTTTTCCTGGAAGCGCCGGATGGCGACCGGGTGCGGCCCCGGCTCGGTGCCGCGCGGAAACTCGATATAGCCGTATCCCGTCTCCGCCCAGCGGGGCAGTATGCCGAGCACCACCATTTGCCCCCGCCCGGCTGCACGGAAGGCGCCGCGCACCAACTGGCGGTAGCGGCCTTCCTTGGCGATGACATGATCCGCCGGAAAAACGCCCATCACCGCATCCGGATCGATAGATTGCAGGATATGCGCGGCCAGACCGATGGCCGGCGCCGTATTGCGCTGCGCGGGCTCCGCCAGGATCTGCGGCGCGGGAATCTCCGGAAGCTGGCGCACGATTTCGTCGCGCAGGCAGTCGTTGGTCAACACCCACATGCGCTCCGGAGGTATGACCGGCCGCAGGCGCTCCACCGTGTTTTGGATCAGCGAACGCGACCCCACCACGTTCAGCACTTGTTTGGCGGAACGCCGCCGGCTGCGCGGCCAAAAGCGCGTGCCGCGGCCGCCCGCCAGAATCAGGCCGTAGTGATGGGGGTCGGGCATGGCGTGAATTTCCGGATCAATTACCCACCGCGCGGGACGGGCAGTCTTGGCAGGCCCTCAGTTGACGTTGACTCCGTGGATCAACATGAACGTGCGCTTCCACCGCGTCTTGGTGAAAAAGTGCTCCATCAGGTCGACCAGGTGATCGACGCCGATCGTAGGGTTCGAGAGCGCCTCCGTGGGCGCATCGTACGACCAGTAGATGATCAGCGGCTTGCCGATAATGTTCTCGCGAGGCACAAATCCCCAGTACCGGCTGTCGAGCGAGGAATCCCGATTGTCCCCCATGGCAAAGTAGCTGTCTGGCGGCACCACTACCTCTCCGTTCACCACGTGATGCTCCAGCATTTCTTGCGCGGGATCGTATACGTGCACATTGGGTTCGCTGGGGAAATTATCGCGGTACGACTCGATGTATTCGGTCTTGTGGTAAACGTACGGCTCAACCAGTTTCTTGCCGTTGAGATACACCTCTTTGTTGATGAGCTTGATGCGGTCGCCCGGCACGCCCATGCAGCGTTTCACAAACGTCTGGCGGATATCCACGGGATAGCGGAATACAATGATATCGCCGCGTTTGACAGGCTCATAAGGCAGTATGTATTTGGAAATAGGACCCGGAGGTGCGTAGGCCAGCTTATCGACCAACAGATGGTCGCCGATGAGCAGCGTGTCCTCCATGGATCCCGTCGGGATGACGAACGCCTGCACCAGCGTAGTAGTGCCGAAAAGCAGCAGGATGATGGTCACCGTCCATTCGGCGATGAAGCCGCGAGGTGGTTCGGCCGTGGCTGGGGGCGGGGAAGGCGGAGTCTTCACCTCCGCCACGAGAGCTGCTTTCTTTTGTTCCACAGATATCTATTGTAGCGAAAGCTTGATATTCTGTGGGAAACGGAGTTGCCTTTTTGAGCGCCGCTGTCACCGATTCTACGCAGATTTCCGATCACCCCGCCCGCCGACAGCCGGTGGGACTGGTGTTCTGCTGCACCATACTGGGCGCGGCCGCGCAGATCCTGATGAAAACCGGCGCCAACCGCATGGCGAATCCCGGCTTGCTCGGCATGGCCACCAACCTGCCTCTGATGAGCGGGTATTGCCTGTATGGCCTCTCCACGCTGCTGCTGGTGCTGGCGCTCAGGGACGGCGAACTGTCGCTGCTCTATCCCGTAATTGCGCTCACCTATGTGTGGGTGACGGTGCTCTCGTTTCTGATCTTTCACGACCACCTGAACCCGTGGAAGCTGATGGGCATTGTGCTGATCGTCGCGGGCGTGGCGGTGCTGGGTAAAGGCGGCAAGCGTTGAATACTCCCGTCAGTCACATGTTGCTGGTGCTGCTGGCCGCGTTCATCGGCTCGTTCGGCGGGGTCTTTCTGAAATCCGGCGCCGGGCAGGTGCGCGAGGGATTGGTGTATCTGTTTATCTCCAAGGAGCCTCCGTTTTTCAACTGGAGGCTGGCGACGGGCGTGGCCTTGTTTCTGCTCTCGTCGTACTTCTTCGTGCTGGGCATCCGCCCGCCCGGAGAGCTTTCCGTCCTGTATCCCATGGTGTCGCTGGGCTACATCTTTACACTGGTCTGGTCGCGCATCTTTTTCAAGGAGCCGCTCACCCGCGTGAAGTTCTTCGGGCTGTTCCTGATCGTGCTGGGCGTGGTCTTTGTGGGGCTGGGAAGTAAGTAGCACCGTTGCAAAGGGCTGATAACGGTACCGCCTATTTGATCAAATAAAACGGGTTCGGCAACTTGAAGACGCGTTCGGCGCAACATCCCGTCAAGTCGCTCGCCTGGTCGCCGATATTGAGGACGATCCGATAGCCCTCGTCCTCGATTAGTTGCCGATCCCGCGGCTTGAACACGCTGGCAGGATCGGTGTTTCCATCGGACTGCATCAGGAGACCGCTTCGCTCACGTAAATTATCGTGAGCCGGATACCGTGCATTCTCCAGATTCTTTTCGGTCGCCGCCCGCTGTTTTTCCTGTCGCCCGGTTACGAAGAAGACCGCCACCCCGTTTTCCTTGGCAAATTTATAAAGCTCCAGGACCGGGACGATCGGCGGGTCGGTGGCGGGGGGGGGATACAGTCTCAGTTGCGCGCTGTAAGAACAGAAGCCGCAATCCAGCATATTGCGCCAGTTGGATAACGCGGTTTCATCGATGTCGAAGACCGCTGCCAATCTCTCGCCTTGCCGTTTGTCCTTGACGCGGGCTTGCAGGTAGTCCCGCGCGGCGTTCGCAATCTGTCGAATCCGGTAGTCGTATTCTCCATAGTCGTGGTAGCGTACGAGGCGGTCGAGAGTATCGGCGAGGTTTTCCGGTTCGGGGTGCGCCTCCGGCGGGGGCGGAACACTGTTCTGGGCCCGCACAGATAGGCACACGATGGCCAAGAGCAGCCATTTCATGGGAAGTTGTCTACGTATTCGTGGACTTCTCATTTTGAGCATTCATTATCGCATCAAGACTGCCTGGTGGTGGGTGGTTTTCCGGGCACAATCGATTCGACCTTTGTGAAAAGGGCTGGATTTTTCTTGACTCCGGTATTCGATTGGGTTAATTTCTTTAGATAGTTCGTTCGTGCTTCGTCTGCCGGAGGTCGGCAATGATCAAACGTGGGTTGCCGGTGTTGTGTGCGCTTGTGTGGAGTCTGCAAGGCCAGACTGTGCCCGCCGACCTGGTCGGCAAGGCACGAGCGGCCGCGACCGCGGAACTGAAGTCGCAGAAACCTCCCCTAAAACTCGGCCAAGTTCGAAAACATGCCAGTGATGAACCCGCGGGTACGGTGATCGACACGGACCCCAAATCGGGCCAACCCCCACGGAACGGAACAACTGTCGATCTTATCGTGTCTTTAGGACCTTGCACACGGTGCAGCAGCAAGATTGAGGAAGTCTACCCTCTTCCGCGCTTCTGCGTCAGCGACCGAGGCGAACTTCACGTGCCTCCCATACCTGGGGCAATCTGCGGGCCGAGGGAGCACGAGGCCGAAGCGACAAACGCAGCCGCCATTATCAAGGCCCTTGAAAAAGACACAGAATTTGTTTTCACGGCCGTTGGCAGCGACACTGTGGTTATCTTCTGTAACAAGGGGGGCCCTTGCCCTCAAGAGGACGTGATCAGGGTGCGGAATGCGATCGCAGGTTTAGCGGGGCGAACGCCGGAAATCATAAAGGATCTACCGACCTACTGCCTGTCGGGCCGTCTCTCCGGTCTCCCGCCTTTCAGGCTGTCCGGCACAATACCCGAACCACTCGAGTGCTCCGGAACCCGGAACAGGCTTGTCCAAGCCGGCAACGCTTCGGCCGTCGCCGCTGCCCTAGCCAAAGATCCTAGCTTCACGGTGACGGCTCAGGGGAATAACCGCGTGGCTATTGTCTGCAAGGCCGGGTGCAGCCGCACCGACTTCGTCCGGATCACGGATGCTGTGGACAATCTGGCTTTCCCGTCGCCAGCATATACCGAGGATGTAGAGGTGCCTTTTAGCGCCAGCGGCGACATCGCCAAGAAGCTTACTGCTTTGAATATGGGAATCACGGTCGACGTTTTGGGTACCGGCAAAATCCGGCTGAAGAGCGATGCCCGCGTCTCTGAGCGCGATGTCGAGACGCTAACCGACCAGTACAAGTTTGCTCTCCCGGCGCCTCCGGCTTTCCGGATGTTCTACCAAGATCCTACCGCCCCGGTGGTGACGGCGATTGCTCCGCCACCAAGCGGGACAGGGACGCCGGCAAGTTCCCCTGCCGCGTCCCCGGCGCCCACTACGCCCAATACGCCCCCGGCGGCCCCGGTAACTCCCGGTTCGTCCACCACACCGGGCCAGACTCCTGCTACTCCGCCGTCGACAACGATCACCTCCTCCTCCACCACCTCCTCGAAGTCCGGCGCGTCGGCGCCGGCCTCGCCCGGGACCGACTTGTCATCTGACAGCGACACTGCCGCCCCTCCTCCATCCTCGCCGACTCCAGCTCCCGGGTCCCCCTCCGCGCCGTCGTCAGGCACTACCACTACGACGACTTTCGCCGCATCCACGACCGTAACGCCACCCGCCGCGCCGCCAGCCCCTACGCCCCCACCTACGCCCCCGCCGCCTATCGGCGCCGGCATGGTAGCCTTTAACGACAACGTAGTCTTTACTGACACCAGCAATGACGCCACAACCTGGCAGCGCGTGCGGCTTTTGACGCTGCTGGACCTGCCTCGTCCCGAGGTCTTGATGAACGTGTGGAGTTATCAGGCCAGTTCCCCCGATGGCAAAGAGATTATGAAGAGCGCCGAAAGGGTGCGGGGATTGGTAGCCGCGCACAACGATGCGCTTGAAGACTCGATTCAGTACGGATGGTCCTATCTCAGCCGGGAGATGAAGAACGACGCGCGACTCCCGGAGATAGCGACGGCGAGATCCAATTACCCGTCTGCAGCTACAATCACCATCGAGGGCTATGGCTTTGGCCCTAGCGAGCCTAGCGTCAGCCTGGAACCGATTTCGGCCGTCTCTAATGACCCGGAATTGAAAGTAAGAACCTATTATCCCGTCCTCGGCCAGGAATTACAGCCACCGCCGATTCGCATACGGGACTGCATGGAGGCAGAGCTACCCCGGGACATTAAGCCAGGTTGGTATGTGCTGGCGGTGACAAATAAGGACACGCTCCTGACAGGCAGAAGGAATGTTAAAATCGGCAGCGGCGACTTCCCGCCGCCGCCCCCACCGCCGGAGCCGGGCTTTTTCGATCGCGACTTTTATGATTACGTCACGCAGAAGTTCGTCGCCGACCCACCCGGTTGCACGGGCGATCCAGAGGAAATGGACCTAGAGCTGCGGAACAAAGGGCCGAGAGGCCACAATCCGACAGGCCAAGAGCAAATGGGTTCTAAGGGGAAACAATGCCTTAAGGCCGAACTCCGCGAGCGGTGGGGTTTCTGTCCGGCTGGAAAGTACTGCTTGGGCTTCACGCAAGCGTTTCAACCACTGAAACCCAACCTGACCAGTATCCTGCTGGGCGCTATCTCGTCCCAACATCCGTTGAAGACCATCCTGACTACTATCGCTTGCATGGAGGGGAAGTGGGAGGTCTATCCGGACGAGTGTTTCCCATACCGGGACCTGGTTAGCACACAAATTCACACGGGAACCGTTGGCCCAGTCGTAGGGACGAATAGGAAGATAAGGAATACGGTAACGGCTTCGATTGACGGCTCGGCGGTAGACACCGATTCGGCGGCCAACTCGCCTGCGTTGCCCGCGCTGCATGTTTGCAAGACGTTGAGCGATGACAGAGTGAGAATGTTGATACCGGGCCAGCGGAATGTGAAGTACGAAGTGCGGGTATCGCTCGTGGAAAGTGCGAGCGGGCCAGATACTGAGGCGAAAAGCGATAAGTGCGCCCAGAAGCGCGAGATGGGCGTGGAGACGACGAGCGCGAAGGACACCAGGAAGGTGAGCAATAGGCTAACGGTGACGGTGACCGAGACTGTGCCGCCTGAGTTGACTCTGCGTTTGATGTCGGGAAAAGGCTGGAATTGCAAGAAGCTCCCGAAGTGTACCACCCAGGTTGGCGAGAATGAACCGATCAACCCCATCGCCGTCACAGTCGATGTTATATCGCCGCAGGCAACTTGCCTGCACGACAGGCGCGCGGCACTCCTCAAGGAAGCTCGCTCAAACCATAGCTCGAACGACAGGCTGAGCTGCGGCCTGCTGGACGACGTTGCTCTCAGAGCGCAGGAAGAGTGCGGCATAGCGCAGTCCTTTCCAATGAGCTGCTTTACTATCCAGGCGGCGCAGAGTTTCTCTTCCCAAGACAGCTTCTCCACGTTTCCGCTGGAGGAACTTAATGAACTTGCCGAACAGCCGATCGCCAACTCCGCTCTCATAACAAAGGCCGACCAAGTCTCGGGAGAGTCCGGTACAACGCGCATCGGCCTGCTTCGCGCGGCGGTAGCCGATTTTCTCTTTAACTACAAAATGTCGCAGGAGTTCCCACAAGATTTCGTTCCCTACGATCTTCAGCACAGCGCGCAAGAACTGAACGCCGAGTTGAATCCCATGGTGGTTGCCTTCAATGAAGACGTCGCCGCGTTCTCCCACCACCTCTCCGATCATTTAGAATCCGACGATCCCAACCGAAATCACTCATTTCAATTGTGGCGGAACCGCAAGTCCTTCCTCAGCGACGGTATTATTACTGTCAGAGGAATCGGGGGCATTTACAGCACCGTCGACACGGTTACGCAGAACTTCTTCGATGCGACGCAGGCGGAGTCCCTCAGCGCCATCCTGAGCACGCTCACCGGCCAGGGCGGCACAGCCAGCGGCTCTACGTCTTCGCCGGGCGCAGCCCTGACGGCTCTTCAAGGCGGCGCACTGAACGCTACTACGGGCATCGCGGCCCTGGCTGCCTTGGTGCCACCTACGACCGAGGCCAGAATCGGACGGGACCTGTCGTTCTACGTTACCCCCTACACGCTTCCGGGCGCATCTTCAGCCGAGCTTCAAGTGCAGCTAACCGCCGCCGAGGATGCGCCGCCGAATCTGTATCAGGCTGGTAACGCCACGGGCAGTATCGATCCGCTTTCCCGCGTATCGAAGCACAACGTGAGCACCAGAATAAGGGTGGAATCGATCAAGCTATTCGAGCTGTCCTCTTTCTCGGCGTTGATCCAACGCCCGCGGTCGAAGTTCCCATTAATCCCGCCCCTAATCGAATTGCCGTTCATCGGCAGTTTGGCCAGTCTTCCCTTGCCGGGAGCGAAGGAGTATCACCGCAGCACTGCGATAGTAAGCGCCGTCATCGTGCCCACGGCGGCGGACCTGGCGTACGGCATCGATTTCGCGCACGACCGGCTCATTACTAAGGAGAGGCCGACGGCTTGGGGACACAATTACGAAATGCGCAGCGTCAGCTCGTTGACTCAATTCCAGACTCAGTCCGAGAGGATGCCTATCCGCGCCTTCCACAAGGCTATGGTGAACTGCCTGGCTACGAACGGCGGATTGACGGCTCCCGGAGGTTTGCGAAGCGAGTATCCGGAGCGCTGCACTGGCTTGGACTTCAGGAGAGTGCCTCCGGAGTTCTAGCCAAGCATCGCTTACTGGAGTAATAACGTGGCGACGTTCGACTGCACCGTGCCCTGAGCATCCGTCACCGATAGGATCACCGGCACCAGCCCAGTCGTCAGTTGATTTGGTCCCAGCACTGCGGTCAGCTGATCCATGCCGGGAGTGCTCGTTGCATTTCTCATGACAGAAGTAGCTTGCTGGCTGCCCACGGTAAGAGCCAGGCTGCTACTCGGAGCGTTATTCAGGCCGGTTGCGTACAAAATCAGCGTCCCACCCTCGCTCATGTCTAGTGGCACCGGGACGCACGTCCCGGTTCCGGTACATTGGTACGTGCTGGAAGTCTGAAACAGCGCGTTCATAAACTCTCCCATAACCACACCTTTACCGTTCTGGTTCGCGGTGAACAGGCCCGGCGCGTACTGGGCCACCTCCACGATGCCACTTTGGTTACCCGCCGGCGTAACCACCGTCACGGTGTCCAGCCCTGTTAAGGCGTTACCCGGCATCACCGCATTGATCTGTGTTGCGCTCACATAAGACAACGCCAGTACATCCTGTAGATTGTCGGGGTAGGAGATCGCCACCGATGTCCCGTCCAGGGTGAAGGCGGGCGCGGAGAACGGTGGCATTGCGGTGGCCATTGCCAGATTCGTTCCCAGGATAGTCACACTCGAACCCGGCGCCACCGGCGCGGTGAAGCTGGCTCCCGAGACCACCGTCAAGCTGGGCACAGTTGTGTTCAACAGCACGGTTACCGTGTTGTCACCCTCATTTGCTACCGCCAGGTCTAGTCTGCTATTCCCGCTGAAATCCCCCACCGCGATGGATGCGGGCGATGCGCCGGATGCAAACGGGCTTCCCGGGCCGGCTGTGAAGCCGCCCTTTCCATCCCCCAACAGGACCGTGACAGTACCCGAACCGTAATTGGCAACCGCCAGATCCGGATCACCGTCTTGATTGAAGTCCGCCGCGGTCACCGCCATCGGATTCGCGCCCACGGCAATCGGACTTCCCGCCGCCGGAACGAAGCCGCCCAGGGCGTTCCCTAGCAGCACTGTAATATTGCCCGTCCCAACGTTCGTCGTCACGATGTCCGGATACCCATCGTTATTCACGTCCGCAACCGCCACGGACGATGGATAGGGGAATGGCGGGCCGATAACTCCGGGCAACACGGGAAAGGGGCTGCCGGGAGCCGGCGTGAAACTGCCTGTCCCGTTGCCAATCAGTACCGTCACGGTGCCGTCCAACTGGTTCACTACTGCCAAGCCGGGGCTGCCGCCGAAGTTCCCAACTGCTAGGGAAACCGGGTGCATCCCTATCCCCGTCTTCTGCGTCAGCGTCGAACTGATGGCTCCCTTCCCGTCGCCGAACAGAATCGTCACCGATGCATCTCCCGCATTGGCTACGGCAAGGTCCATGTTGCCGTCTTGGTTGAAGTCAGCCACTGCGATACCGGTCGGGTCTTGTCCCACCGTCTGTGTAGCTCCCGGCGTGAAGTTGCCCATTCCGTCCCCCAACAGAATCGTCACGGTTCCGTCCATTCCGACCATCAGGTTGGTAACGGCAAGATCCAGATTCGTGTCTCCATCGAAGTATAATGAGGCGACGGCGCTAGGCATCCCCATCCCCTTCATAAACTGCACGTTCTTCGCGGGTGCCGTGAGCGGTACGAGCATCCCCGTCTGCGTGCCCAGCAGCACCGTAACCGCGTAACTATAAGGATTTACCACCGCGACGTCGGCAATTTGGTCGCCGGTGAAATCCCCCGCCGCTAGAAATCGTGGATTCGCCCCCGCCGGGAACGAGTTGCCCGGCGCGGGCGTAAAGAGGTTCGCCGCCGGCGACTGTCCTAGCGCGCTACTGGCAAGCAATATCCAAACCAAGCTGATCCTCGACATACCGATCCTCCTTATACTCACCACCGCAGCCCAAACGACAGCGGAGCCAGCCTCGTACTATGGTTGATCGCCAACCCCTGCAAAAGTCCGAATTCGCCAAATATCCGAACTCCGCGCAAGCGCGGAATTTCACAGTCCGCACCCACGCCCCCGCCCGCCCCGCCCGAGTTTCCGCCTTGTCCAAACACCGATTGATTGTTCGGCTGGAGCACCGATCCCTCGGTCGCCACCCCGGTCAGACCGATCGACCGTTTGAACCATCCGAATCCCGCCTGAAAGTAAAGGTTGAACCGCTCCCTCGAATACTGCACGCGCGGACCCAAGGTCGCGCTGTAGAACTTCGCCTCGCCTCCTGTTGCCGAGAGTAGAGACGGCGTCTGCGGGTTTGACTCGATAATTTGCTGTACGGCCTCTTCGCCGATTCCCGCCCTGCCATATAGCAACTCGGCCCGCGCAAATACGTTCCAGCGGCGGTACATTGGCTTGCTGATGTCGTGATTGTACCGTCGCGGCGGCTTCGCGCCCCACCCAGGCAGGGCGATACTTCCACCCGCCTGGAAAACAGTCAGTTTTTCAAAGTTCGACTTGTCCGCCCCCATTACCCACGCCTCTCCACCCCCGGCTTCCAGGCTGTATGGGTGATAATCTTCCGGATACTGGGCCCAACATGGCAGCGCTCCCGCCGCTAAGGTGACGAGCATTGCCGCGACAGCCCGGAGAATAGCACTCGATTGCAAGGCTCACCTCCGAAAATCCATAGAAATCAAGCGACCAATAAAGAGTCGAAAGAATGTCTTCAATCTTACTGGGAATTATTTCCAAATGCAAGGTCTATCTGCGTCAGGCTAGACATCCGCATTGACAGCTTTCCGTCCTGTATCCCATGGTGTCGCTGGGCTACATCTTCACGCTGGTCTGGTCGCGCATCTTTTTCAAGGAGCCGCTCACCCAGGTGAAGTTCTTCGGGCTGTTCCTGATCGTGCTCGGCGTGGTGTTTGTCGGGCTGGGAAGTAAGTAGTCTCCGCAGTATGGCCCCGCTTTAGCGCCCGCCCAGCCATAGCTTGATCGGCTGATACAGCAAATAGATCGCTCCCGCCGCCAGCCAGATCGTCGAGCTCACCGAGAATGCGCGCGCGGTGGTGCGCACCTCCGGCGTGCGGTCTAACTGCAGCAGCGGACCACTTACATTGGCGGCCGTCCGGTCGTATAGAAACAACGGAGCCGCGGCATAGAGCGCAAATACCGGGAACCAGGTGCCGGTGATCACCACATTCGCCTGCTCGAGCTGGCCGGTGCGCAAGAGGATACCCACCGCTTTGACCACTTCTGCAATCGCGAATGCCGCCAATGCCAAGTGGCGAATTGCGAGGGCCCGGCCGGCGGATCGCAAGCCCGTCATCAGATCGCGTGAGCGCTGCACGGCCGCCTTTCCCGATAGCTTTTCCACCACGCAGATCACCGGCCACAAACAGTCGCCGGTCACCCAGCCGGGGCCGAAGAACAGCAGAGACCGGGCTTGCGTCGCCAGAAGCACCGGCATCTTCCGGATCAGCTTCCAGAAGACCCGGAACGATAGGAACTTCCTGACGCGGGCTTGTTCGTCAAGCGCCATCAGCGCCGCCGCGGCGCGCAATACATTGTCCGAAAAAACGAATAGAATCGCCGCGGCCATGG
>JBEKTJ010000158.1:0-16188 GCA_049516155.1 Bryobacteraceae bacterium | reverse complement strand
AACACAATCATGATCGTTCCCTAACGACTTCTTTATGCCCCGCTAACTAACGTGTGTAGAGGCACATAGATGCACGGCAGGATAACATTCTGGCGCGACAGCGCGCAGTTGCCGTTAGTTGAGATTGCGCGCCCCGAACGCCCACTAGATGTGGTGGTGCCGTATACCGATCCGGCACTGACGGCGCGGGCGCTGGCGGCCGCAACCGAACTGGCGCGGGGGTTCGAAGCGGCGGTCACGCTGATGGCCGTTTACGTGGTGCCGTTTCGAGCGCCGCTGGAATGCCAGGACGGGATACGGAAACGGCTGGAAGCCGATCTGACCGCCGTGGCTCGTACCATCCCGGTTTCGGTCTCGGTCAAGCTGGTCTTCGCCCGCAGCCGCGAAGAGGCCTACCTCCGGATGCTAGGCCGCCAGTCGCTGGTGGTGATCGGCGCCAGGAATCGCCCGTGGCCCACGCCGGAAACCCGGCTTGCCCGGCGGCTAACCGCGGGCGGACACAGCGTGGCTGTGGTAAAGGTGAGATGAGTATATGCTAGACCTGTTTTTCGTAGTCATCGCGATTTTGTTTTTCCTGATTAGTTGGGCATACGTGCGCGGTTGCGACCGCCTTTAGGAGACCGCCATGGAATATATCCTTGCCGCTATTATCGCCGCCGCCGTAGGCGCTTATCTGATCTACGCCCTGCTGCGGCCGGAGCGCTTCTAACATGACTTCAACCGGACTTCTCCAGATCTCACTCTTCTTCCTGGTTATCCTGGCGCTGACCAAGCCGATAGGGGCCTTCATGGCGCGGCTCTTTGAAGGGGAGCGTACCTTCCTGCATCCCGTCGTCCGTCCGCTGGAGCGGCTGGTCTACAAGCTCAGCGGCGTGGACGAAACCGATGAGCAGCATTGGACTCACTACGCCGGCTCGCTGCTGGCGTTCAGCCTGGCGGGCATCCTGCTCACCTACTTGATTCTTCGGATACAAGGTATGCTGCCGTTCAATCCGCAGGGCTTCCTCGGCAAGTTATGGTCCCCGGACCTGGCGTTCAACACCGCCGTCAGTTTCGGCACTAACACCAACTGGCAAGTCTACACGCCCGAGGCCACGGCGAGTTACTTCACGCAGATGGTGGGGCTGGCCGTGCATAACTTCACCTCGGCGGCGGCTGGTATCGCCACCGCCATCGCCATGGTGCGCGGATTCTCGCGGCGCTCGGCGGGTTCCATCGGCAACTTCTGGGTGGATGTGACCCGCGCCACGCTGTACCTGCTGATCCCGCTCTCCATCGTGGGAGCGCTGCTGCTGGTTTCGCAGGGCTGCATTCAGAATTTCCGGCCGTACGACAAGATAGCCACACTGGAAGGCGGCGCACAGACCATCGCGCAGGGACCTACCGCCTCGCAGGAAGCCATCAAGATGCTGGGCACCAACGGCGGCGGCTTCTTCAATGCAAATTCGGCGCATCCGTTCGAGAACCCTACGCCCTTCGCGAATTTCCTGCAGGTCCTGTTTATCTTCATGATCCCGGCCGGCCTGACTTACACCTTCGGCAGGATGGTGAAGGATACGCGGCAGGGATGGGCGCTGTTCGCGGCCATGAGCGTGGTCTTCATTGCGGGAGTCTTCGTGGTATATCCGGCGGAGCAATCCGGCAACCCCAATCTGACCAAGCTCGGGTTGCAGGATGCGGCCACCGCCACGCAATCCGGCGGCAATATGGAGGGCAAGGAGGTGCGCTTCGGCATTCCGGCGTCGGCCCTGTTCGCGGTGGTCACTACCGACGCCAGTTGCGGCGCGGTGAACAGCATGCACGATAGCTTCACGCCTCTGGGCGGACTGGTGCCGATGGTGAACATACAACTTGGCGAAGTGATCTTCGGCGGGGTGGGCGCAGGACTCTACGGCATGCTGATGTACGCTATCCTGGCGGTCTTTTTGGCGGGCCTGATGGTGGGCCGTACGCCCGAGTATCTGTGCAAGAAGATCGAGCAGAAGGAAGTCAAGATGGCCATGCTGGCGATGCTGGTGCTGGCGGCCAGCATTCTGCTGTTCTCGGGGGCCGGCATTGCGGTCCACGCATCCAAGAATACGTGGATCAATCCTACCGGAGCTGCGCCCATCCTGACCAATAACGGCCCGCACGGATTGTCGGAGATGCTCTACGCCTACACTAGCGCGACGGGGAACAACGGCAGCGCGTTTGGCGGGTTTAGCGGCAACACGCCGTTCTTCAACACCACCCTCGGATACGCCATGCTGATCGGCCGGTTTCTGATGATGATTCCGCTGTTGGCCGCCGCCGGCAGCCTGGCGCAGAAGAAGATGGTGCCGGTATCGGCGGGAACTTTTCCCACGCACGGCGGGCTGTTTGTGGCGTGGCTGGTGGGCGTGATTCTGGTGGTGGGTGCGCTCACATTTTTCCCGGCGCTCTGTCTGGGACCGGTCGTGGAGCACTTCCTGATGAACAGCGGAAAGCTGTTTTCGGTCTTGATCGCAGGGTCTTGGAGCTAAGATAATGCCTGTAATGGAACCACCGCCATCGAGTTCCTCTTACGTGACGGAGCCGCTGCTGATTTCGAAGAAAGCGGTGCGGGCACGTCCCCTGTTCGATCCTCCCATTGTGAAGCGGGCGATCGGCGATTCGTTCACCAAGCTGCATCCCCGGCTGATGATGAAGAATCCGGTGATGTTCGTGGTGGAAGTGGGCGCGGCCATGACCACGCTGGAGATCTTCAAGGATCTCGCGCAGGGGCATAACATCGGCTTCACGCTGCAGATCAGTATCTGGTTGTGGTTCACGGTGCTGTTCGCAAATTTCGCGGAGGCCATGGCGGAAGGCCGCGGCAAGGCGCAGGCCGACACCCTGCGCAAGACCAAGACCGAGACCATGGCGAAGCGGCTGAAGAACGGCAAGAAGTACGAGACGGTGGCGGCTACCGTACTGCGCCGCGGAGACGTGGTGCTGGTGGAGCGCGGCGACACTATCCCGGGCGATGGAGATGTGATCGAAGGCATCGCAAGCGTGGACGAGTCCGCGATTACGGGCGAGAGTGCCCCGGTGATCCGCGAATCCGGCGGCGACCGCAGTGCCGTTACGGGCGGCACGCGCGTGTTGTCGGACCAGATCAAGGTTCAAATCACCTCGAATCCCGGCGAGACTTTCCTGGACCGCATGATCGCGCTGGTGGAAGGCGCGGAGCGGCAGAAGACACCCAATGAGATTGCGCTGAACATCGTGATCGCGGGACTGACTTTCATTTTCCTGCTGGCGGTGGTGAGCCTGTATCCGTTCGCGCAATACAGCGTGCAATCCGCCGGCAGCGGCCAAGCGCCCAGCGTGACGGTTCTGATTTCGCTGCTGGTGTGCCTGATCCCAACCACCATCGGCGGGCTGCTCTCGGCTATCGGGATCGCGGGCATGGATCGCGTGATGCAGCACAACGTGCTGGCCATGAGCGGCAAGGCCGTGGAAGCGGCGGGCGACGTGAATACACTGCTGCTGGATAAGACCGGGACCATCACGCTGGGCAACCGGCAGGCGGTGGAGTTCATTCGCATCGGCAATGCCACGGAGGGGGAACTGGCCGACGCGGCGCAGCTTTCGAGCCTGGCGGACGAAACGCCGGAAGGGCGCTCCATCGTGGTGCTTGCCAAGGAGAAGTACGCGTATCGCGGGCGCGAGGTGGCGGACCATGAGGCGCATTTCATTCCGTTCACGGCGCAAACGCGCATGAGCGGCGTGGACATCGACGGCCGCCGCATCCGCAAGGGCGCTACGGAATCCGTGGTGGAATTCGTGCAGGAGCAGGGCGGCACGATCCCGCCGGAGCTGACCGAAACTACGCAGCGCATCTCGCGCTCGGGCGGTACGCCTTTGGTGGTGGCGGATCGCGACCGCGTGCTGGGCGTCATCCATTTGAAGGATGTGGTGAAGGGCGGCATGCGCGAGCGCTTCGAGCAATTGCGCCGCATCGGTATCCGCACGGTCATGATCACGGGCGACAATCCGCTGACCGCGGCGGCCATCGCGGCCGAAGCCGGTGTCGACGATTTTCTGGCGCAGGCCACGCCCAAAGACAAGATGGATCTGATCAAGAAGGAGCAGGCCGGGGGCCGCTTGGTAGCGATGACTGGCGACGGCACGAACGACGCGCCGGCGCTGGCGCAGGCGGACGTGGGCCTGGCCATGAACACGGGCACGATGGCCGCCAAAGAGGCCGGCAACATGGTGGATCTGGATAGCAATCCGACCAAGCTCATTGAGGTGGTGGCTATTGGCAAGCAGTTGCTGATGACGCGCGGATCGCTGACTACGTTCTCGATCGCCAATGACGTGGCTAAGTACTTCGCGATACTGCCGGCCATGTTCATGACTACTTATCCGTCGCTCGAGAAGCTGAACATCATGTATCTGCGCAATCCGCAGAGCGCCGTGCTGGCGGCGGTGATATTCAACGCGTTGATCATCATCGCGCTGATTCCACTGGCGCTGCGCGGGGTCGCTTATAAGCCGCTGAGCGCGGCCGCGCTGCTGCGCCGTAACCTGCTGATCTATGGCGTAGGTGGAGTGATCGCGCCGTTTCCGGGCATCTGGGTCATCGACCGTTTACTAGGCCTGCTGCATCTGGCTTGAGGATTGACGCATGAAGAAGATACTGATTCCCGCAGTAATGTTGACGCTGGTGATTACCGTTCTTACCGGGCTGGTCTACCCGTTGGTGGTCTATGGACTCTCGCAGGCGTTGTTTCCGCACCAGGCTAATGGCAGTCTGATTACGGCGAATGGCAAGGTCGTCGGCTCCGAATTAATCGGGCAGAAGTTCACGAAGGCCGAGTATTTTCATGGACGTCCATCGGCGGCGGGCGATGGCTATGATGCCGCTAATTCGGGAGCTACTAATCTGGGACCTACTAACCAGGCTCTCATCAACCGTGTAAGGGACGATATCAAGAAATTTCGCCAGGAGAATCCTACTTACACGGGACCCATTCCGGCGGATCTGCTGACCACGTCGGCAAGCGGCCTCGATCCGCACGTCAGCCCAGAGTCGGCGTACGCCCAGGTGGACCGCGTGGCCAAGGCCCGCGGGGTAACTGCGGATGCTATCCGGCAAGTGGTGGACAAGCACGTGGAGGGGCGCCAGTTTGGCATCTTCGGCGAGCCGCGGGTCAACGTGTTGGCGCTCAACCTGGACCTGGATCAAGCAATTCAATCTCCCGCTCATCGCCCGTGAGCGCGCGCAACCGGATTTCAATCCGGTCTGCCGGCATCAATTCCGGAAAGCGTTCACCCCATTCGACGAGCACTAGCGCGCGGCTATCGAACAAGTCGTCGAGTCCCAGTGTGGCGGCGTCGCGCGCGTGGTCCAGGCGATAGAGATCCACGTGGTAGACGGCGGGCGTTGAGCCGTATTCATGAATCAGAGTAAACGTAGGGCTGGAGACCTCCTCGGCAGGCGCCGCGCTCAATCCCTGGACGATGCCTTTGGCGAGCGTGGTCTTGCCCGCGCCCAAGTTGCCGATCAGCAGCACGGTCGCGCCCTGTGGCAGCGTGAGCGCGAGACGTTCCCCGAGGGCGATGGTCTCCTCTTCAGAGGCGGTGCGGAAGACGGGCACACTCCTCCAGGGCCGCAGGAAGATAGCGGAGCAGGTCGGTGGCATTCAAGCATTTTTCGGTGAGCGCGGCCGCGCCCAGTTCGCCGGCCAGTCCGTGCAGATAGACGGCGGCGGCGATGGCATGGTCGCGGTTTTTGGGAAACTGGCCGAGGAGCCCGGCGATCAGCCCAGTGAGAATATCTCCCGTTCCGCCGGTGCCCATGGCGGGCGTGCCTGTGGGATTGATCCAAACGCGGCCATCCGGAAACGCGATCAGCGTACCCTCGCCTTTCAGCACTACCGTGACCTGCCGATCGGTAGCCAGCCCGCGCGCTACGCCCAAGCGATCGGCAGAGATCTCCGCGGTGGTCTTGCCGCACAGCCGGCCCATTTCACCGGGATGCGGCGTGAGCACGCGGAACTTGCCGGCGCCCGCCCACGGCGAACCGGCCAGAGCATTCAGGGCGTCGGCATCCACCACCATGGGCTGCGCGAACTCGGAGAATGCGCGCCGAACCAGAGCGACCGTATCGGGAGCCGCGCCCAAGCCCGGCCCGATGGCGATCACGTCTTTCTTTTCCACAATCTCGGTGAGCCGTCCGGCCGAAAGCGATACGGTCATCAGTTCCGCGGCATGTCCGGCAATCACCGGGATGGCGGATTCCTCAGAAGCCACCGTGACCAAGCCCGCGCCGGAACGAAGCGCCGCCATTCCGCACATGGCCGCCGCTCCGGTCTTGCCGTGCGACCCGGCGATGGCCAGCACATGGCCGAAGCTGCCTTTGTGGCCGGCGCGCGGGCGGGGCTCGAGCAAGTGAGCGAACATGGCCGGCTGCACCAGGGACAGCCAGATGGAATCGTCGGCATCGTACAATTCGGGCGGGCTGCCGATGGGCGCCACGCGCAGTTCGCCCACGGCGTCGCAATTGGGGGCTAGCGCGTGCGCCGGCTTGGGAGCGGTCAAGGTGACGGTGTAATTCGCGCGGGCCTGTTCCCCCAGCGGCTCTCCGGTATCGCTCGGCATGCCCGATGGGATATCCACGGCCACCACTTTGGCCAGGGGAAATCCGTCGTTAATCTCGCGAATTCCATCGAGCATGGCGCCGGCGGCCGGACCGTTGATGCCGGTGCCGAGCAGCGCATCCACCACGATGGTTGCCAGGCGCGCTTCGACGGGGATCTCGCGCGCGACCGGACAGCCGCACACTTGCAGCATGTGGTAGTTCTGTGCGGCGTCGCCTTTCAGATTTTCGGGCGCGGCCAGCAGAACCACGTGCAGCGCGCGCGGCCGGAAGCGGGTGAAGAGCTGCCGGGCCACCACCAGGCCATCGCCGCCATTATTGCCCTTGCCGCAAAGAATGGCGATGCGCTGCGCGGACAGGGGCGCGAACCTTTCGGCGAGCAATTCCACCACGCGATGCCCGGCGTTCTCCATGAGCACCAAACCCGGGATGCCCATCTCGATGGTGCGCCGGTCGACTGCGCGCATCTGCGCGGCGGTCAGAACCTTCACGGCCGCCTCGCCACCAGCATGGTCATATCGTCCGATAGTTCGGCGGCGTCGCCGGACCATTGCAAGACGGCTTCCATGGTGCGGGCGATGATTTCGGGCGAATCGCGATCCACGTTCTTAGCCAGCAAGTCAGTGAGGCGCTGCTCGCCGAACATCTCGCCGTATTCGTTTTCGGGCTCGATCATGCCGTCGGTGTAGGCCACCAGCACGTCGCCGCTGCCAAGTTGGATGTGTCTTTCTTCATAGAGAGAGAAGGGGAACGCGCCCACCACGGTGCCAGTCACTTCCAGTAACTCGGGCACGCCTTTGCGCAACAGGATGGGCTGTAAGTGCCCGGCATTAGTGTAAGTCAAAGTATGGGTCTGCTCGTCATACAGGGCGAAATAGAAAGTCGCATACTTTTCGGGCGAGGTATTGGCATACAGCAACTTATTCAAACGCGACACCATGACGGCGGTGGAGAGCGCCTGCGGCGGGCAGCCATTGGCGCCCACACCCGGAGATCCGGCGGTAAGCTGCATGCGCATGGTCGACTGGATAGAGGCCATCAGCAGGGCCGCCGAGATACCCTTGCCGGCTACGTCGCCGATGGCGAACGCCACGCTGGAGTCGACGCGCATGAAATCGTAATAATCGCCGGAGACCACCCGCGCGGGGTTGCAGACGCCGGTGAGCGTGAGGGTTTTCAGGTCGGGCACGTCCTTGGGGAAGAGCAGGCTCTGCACCTCGCGCGCGATTTCCAGTTCGGATTCCAGGCGCTCTTTTTCCTTGGCGACTATGATGAGGCGCTCCAGGTTCTCGGTCATGGTGTTGAAGGAGGATCCCAATTCGGCGAGCTGGTCGTTGCCGCGGACGGGTATGCGATGGGAAAAATCGCCCTCCTTGATGCGGCGGGTGCCCACGTAGAGTTCATGCACGGCGCTGGTAATGGTGCGGGAAATGGAAACGCCGATCACCAGCGCGACCAGTTCCACAATCAGGAAGAGACTAACGGTCACTAGGAACGCGCCCCAGATGACCTGACCATAGGCCATGTCGCCGAGGTTGATGTTGTTGCCGAACAGCGTGCTGAGCACCGCGGACATACGCGTGTGGACCAGCAGCAGCCCTCTCTCGTTCTTGCGGCCCGGCGAGTTCCAAAACATGACGGGCACCAGGGAACCCCAGTTCACTTGGATGTCGAGGGCGTTGTTCTTGGGCGGAACGCGTGCGGCGGGGGCGGCTCCCGCGGGCGCGCCGCGCAACCCGCCGAGGGATTCGGAGAAATCCAGATTCACCTGCCCGATGCCCGGCAGCAGATTCGAGAGAAACTCGCGGCTGAGCGGCGCCATCAGGGTCACTTCGGTATTGCCAGAGCGCGCGATGGCCCAGCTATACAGTTGCGCGTCCTTTACTATAATGCCGCTGGCATCCTTCCAACCGGCGGGCGGAGCGGTGATCGTGGATGAAGGCGGATAGCGGTAATCCGCGCCATCGCGGCCATCGTGAAGCAGTATGCCGGTCGCCGGAAAGAAGCGCTGGGTGAAGTCTTGTGTGTGCAGGATCGTCTCCGCGCGATGCTCGGGAGGAGTTTCGAGGATGTTGGCGGCGGACCCCTTTAGAACATTGGTGCGGCGGTCGAGTTCCGAATTGATCAGGTAGAGAGCGACCTGTCCGGTCAGCCCATATGTGCTGACCAGGACCAAGGCCAGGATCAGAACAATGGGCACCATGGCGATAAAGGCATAAGCCACGATGAGGCGATTGCGCAGGCGCCAGATCAGCTTCCGGACGCCGGACCGCGCCAGCCGGATGGCTACCAGGAAGCCGGCCACCCAGGCGGCGAACGTGACCACCAGCTCGACTAGCGAAGTGGGGGCTGCATAGGCCAGGATGGCGGCGAAGATTACCAGGAGCAGGAAAGTCTTTTCGATACGCCCGAGCTTGCGGTAGAAGGATTTCAGGCGTGGGGGCATTCCAATTTATCTTAGCGCCTGTCGAGAGGCGGGGTCTGCCCCACGGAGTGTGGTTAAATCGCATTATGGCGGTCGTTTGCGAAGACTTGGCCGGATACGGGGTTGTGCTAATCCCGCCATCCACCGCCGAGTACTTTGAGCTACTGGCGGATATCGAGCACAGACTTCGGAATAGGCCGGAGGGCGGGCCACCGGTCCAGGGCCGTGAGATCAGCCGCATTTCGGAGCACGATACCAGCGGGTCCGCTATCCTGGTAAGCCGGGCGGATGTGGCGATCGCAGGATGAAGTTCGAGTCTTACTGGAACACCATTTTTTCCGGCTCGAAGCGACTGATGACGTGCGACGGATCGGTCTATGGCGATAACACGGACGTACGCGCCCCGGTTGAGGAAGAGTTGTCGCGGGGAGGGGGATGGTCGGGCGTGAGCGCCGGGCGCGGGCTGGATCGTCCGAAGCCGTCGAAGCTGACGCTGGATGGGGTCTTCTTCGTGAACGGCGGTTTCGCGGGTCGAACGAGCTGGGGTCTTGGGAACAGACGGTGTTTGCGGCCGAAGCGCATCTTGCTTGCGCGGCGATGGCGCGAGAGGCCCGCGGCAAGGGCAGGCCAGCTTCGGAATTCTTTGCACAGGTGCAAGCGTTCACCGGGTATACGGAGGAACAGCAACTGGTGAAGCACCGACTGGCGCTGTATTGGAAATCCGGCGATCCGGATACGATCCGCAAATACGAGCGGCAGATGGTGGGCCGGCGGGTGGCCGCAGCGCGCAAGTATTCCGGCGATGAGGCGGCTTTTGCCCAAATCGAAAGTTGGCTGGATGCTCCCGTTCCTAAGTTTCATAAGCTTTGATGCCCAGTAACGCAGTGGTCGCGCATGGCGGCGGTCCCACGGCCGTGATCAACGCGAGCCTGGCGGGCCTCATAGAAGAGTGCCGCCGGAGGGGCAATGTTCTCCATGGCGCGCGCTACGGTTTGGCTGGCCTGTTGCGCGGCGAGATGGTGGACCTGCAGGCGCTGGATGCGGAACGGGTCCGGCAGATCGGCGCGGCGCCCGGTTCGGCGCTAGGATCCAGCCGGCTTCCTCTGGCCGAGGAAGACTACCCGCGGCTGCTGGATGTGTTCCGTCGCGCGGATGTACGCACCTTCTTCTATACCGGCGGAAACGGCTCGATGGAGACGGCGCTGCGGATTGCACGGCATGCGCGCGAGGCGCATTACGCGCTACAGACGATCGGGATTCCCAAGACGATCGATAACGACTTGTGCGTGACGGACCATTCGCCGGGTTATGCGTCCACGGCGCGCTTCTTCGCCTGCGCCGCGCGGGACGTGGGCGAAGACAACCGTTCGCTGCCGTCGCCGGTGTGCGTGCTGGAGACGCTGGGCAGAAACGCGGGATGGATCGTAGCGGCGACTTCGCTCGCGCGGCGCTACGAAGACGATGCGCCGCACTTGATCTACTTTCCGGAGCGGCGGGTGAGCCTGGACCGCATCGCGGCGGATGTGGAGCGGGTCTATCGGCGGCTGGGCCGGGTGGTGGTGGCGGTGTGCGAAGGGCAGCTTGACGACGCGGGGCGGCCATTCGGGGCGGATGTGGATCGCGCGGAGAGCGACGTGCAGCGGCTGGCATCCAATCTGGGCCATACGCTGGCGCGTCTGCTTAGCGCGAAGCTGGGCATCCGCGCGCGCGCCGAAAAGCCTGGATTGTTGGGACGCTGCTGCGGCGATTACGCGGCTCCGCTCGACCGGCGGGAGGCGTTCGCATGCGGGCGCGCGGCGGCGGTGGCGGCCGGCGAGGGACACACGGATGCGATGGTGGCGCTACGGCGAGATTCGACCACGTTCCTGACTCCGCTGGAAAGCGTGGCACGGGTGGAGCGGGTGCTGCCGGCGGATTGGATTCATCCGGACGGGAACGACGCGATGCCGGCGTTTCTGGAGTATGCCTCGCCGCTGGTGGGCGCGGTCCCGGGTTGGGCCCGGCTGTGATGGCGGCCTACGTGATGGCGGCCTACGAGGCCGCCGCAGGCTACGAGCCTGCCCCACTTATGAGATTAGGCGGGTCTTGTGGAAGAGTTCGGTGGAATTCCCAAAGTAGACCTGGCCTTCAAAGTGGAAGGCGGCCAGCCGCTCGGGCCCCAGGTTGACCTCGGTAAGCCGCGCGCCGACCGGAATCTGGCGCGGATCGCCAGCCAAATCCAGGGCTGGAAAGGGCTCGGCGGTTTCACGGGTTTCTCCAGGTGGGGAGCTCCACTTCTCGTTGAAAAAGGTCCAGATGGCGTCGGCGCAGCGGCTGGGACAAGCGGGTAGAGACTCACTTGCGTTCACCGGAATCAACACGCCGCAGGTGGTGCAGCGATAGAGGCCGGCATTGGGTACCTGCTCTTTTGCTCTGTACACGCTTCCCCTGGCCCCCTCCCCAGTTGACACAAAGGATACATTAGACTACCACAGGCTGAAGCCTGGCGACCTACGTTTCGGTTTTCTCGGGTGGCTCGGGCTTTTCGGGTTGTTCGGGCTTCTCCGGTTTCTCGGGTTGCTCATCCTGACCGGCCTTGCGCACGGTGACGGTGCCGCGTTCGGTGACCACGTGGATGGCGGCGCCTTGTCCGACAATCCCCTTCAATGAAGACGAGCGGCCGTCGGTCTCTTTCTGAATGGGAGAACCGAAGTCGTTCACGGCCTCGCCGTGGTCGGTGGTGGCCGTCAACTGGAAGCCGGCCTTATCCGGCAGCACCAGGTTGATCTGCCCGCTGCGCGAGCGCGCATCAATCTTGGCCAAGGGCATATGTTTAGGCTGCAGCTCAATATCGCCGCGCTCGGTTTCCAGTTCCAGCGAGTTGGTGAAGTCTTCGATCTTGACGTCCTTGGATTTGGTGACGAGATGCACCGGCCCTATCAGATTATTGCCGGTCAGCTCCCCCAGATCCATGCTGATCTGGCCGGGCAGCGCGGCCAGGCGCAAATCCGTGTTGGGCGTTTCGAAGTGCAGCGGCTTGGCCAGGTTCTTGAACTCCAGATTGCCCGAATAGGAACCGTTGATGGTCACTTCTCCGCCGATATTTTCAAGCTCGATATCCGAACCTTTGCCCTGCAGATCGAGTTTGCCTTTCAGATCCGCCGCACGCACCAGGTCGCTGCGCTGCAGCTCGACGCGCGCATTGCCGCCGATTTTATTCAGGCGCACATCGGAGCGATCGGCCTGCAAGTCGACATTGCCGTTCACTTCGCTGACATCGTAGTCGCCATTGTTGCCGTGCACTTCCACGCTCACGCGATTGGGAACGGTAATCTCGAGATCTTCGGCGATCTTGCCGCGAGTGGGGTTGTGATCCTGATTGGTGCGCACCGTCATGGTATCGCCCTGCGCCACGATCTCAAGCGGGCTGCCATCGTTGCCGCGGTCCGCTTCGCTTTGATTGATGGCCTGGATGGTCTTGCGGCCGGTGACTTTGACGTCGGTGGTGTCGGCGCCAATCACTTTCAGATTGCCGTGGTCATTGATAAAAACGACGTGGGCGATACCGGCGGCGGTCTTCTGGTCGTTGACATTGTAATCGTAATGTTCGCCGAAGGCTTCCCACGCGGGACGGAAGTGGATGCCTTCGCGATGCGCGGCAAACGCGCCCCAGCCGACGAAGCAGATAAAAACGATGAGCACCACCTCGCCGCCGCTGAAACCGGAGGCATGGGCCAGGCTGCCACGGGCATAATCCACAAACACCTCGACCAGGCGCAGGGCGCCCCAGGCGATCAGCAGAAAGGGCCAGTATTGGGAGAGCAGGTCGAATAACTCGATATCGGGCCGCAGATTGTAGATGAGGAACGCCGCGCCGAGGACGATCAGCAGTATTGGGCCGGTGACGGAACGGCGTCTCATCGCGCGCCTCCCGTTCCGGGACCGGCTGGGGGCGCGCCGGAGGGCGGGATTCCCGCGGTGCGTCCCAGGAGGCTGAAGAGGCCGAAGACGATCAAGAGCACGGGCCAGGTCTGATGGAAGCCAAAATTCGTAAAGTTATTAAGGGCGAACAGTGTGCCCAAGGTAATCAGGGTTACGGGCCAGCGGATGGCGCGGAGCAGGTTCACATCATTGGCGTTCATGGCGCACCTCGGGGTGGATGGGGCCATCGCTCGTGTTCACGCGCACGTAGAGCATGTAGGCGCCCATCAGAATCAATAGCACGGGCCAGTATCGCAGCAGATAGCGCAGTTGGATGACATCGGTGGTACTGAGAAGCAGGAGCACGCCCAAGGCGATGAGGGTAATGGCGCCGACCGGAAATCCGCCGCGGTGGCCGTGCACATCCAGAATGCTGGAGAACTCGTCCACAGGCTCGCCGGCGCGGCGCTTACGGGCGGTGTGATAGGCCTCCAGCGCCATATACATGACCCAGACGCCGATGAGGATGCCGAAGAGCGGCTCAAGGTCGCCGGCGGTGCCCGAACTGGTGATGGAGACCAGCAGTCCGAAGACGATGGCGTGTACGAGGCCCTTGGCATATTGTCCGTTATAGATGGCGCCAACGCCGGGAATGAAGCCGAGCAGGCAGGCAAGACCGGGAGATACATCGTTGGTGGCGATGGAGCCTACGGGGGGAGGGGCGGCGGGGACGCCGGTTACCGGGGGCCGCGGTTCGGAACCGGGAGTGGCAGCGGCGGGCGCGTGCTCGTCGCAGAAGATGGTGCCTTGGGCAGTGCGCTTGCATTCGTTGCAAAGCGCCTTGCCGCAGGCGCGGCAATAAGCGACGGCGGGCGTATCGGAATGGTTGAAGCAATTCATAATGTGTCCCCTAATGTTTCTATAACTCAGGCCCTTACTCAAACACTGGCCAGAGGCCCTTACTCAAACACTGGCCAGAGGCCCTTACTCAAACACTGGCCAGAGGCCCCTACTCAAACACTGGCCAGAGGCCCTTACTCAAACACTGGCCAGAGGCCCTTACTCAAACACTGGCCAGAGGCCCTTACTCAAACACTGGCCAGAGGCCCTTACTCAAACACTGGCCAGAGGCCCTTACTCAATGGGACAGGCCGGAGGCCTGTCCTACTGGCAGCCGGTGGGTGTCCGCGGGCTTCGGCGGTTCCTCTTCCTGCTGCTGCTGCCAATCGTGCAGCTTGGATTGAATCTGGTAAACCACTTTGAGACTTTCGTAAAACTTTACGGTACGCTGCCAACTGCGGTACACACGATCTTCCAGACCGCCCCAAACCTGGGCGGGAGCGAGATCCGCGGGGCGCAACTGGCGGGCGGGCGCCACCCAACGCGCCAGCATCGCGAACGACAGGATGGTCATGGCCATGCCCATGGCGAAGCGCGGCTGCAAAATCGGGTGCAGGACTTTGCGAAACCAGTTCCGGAGGCCCGCGGCGGAGGTCCTGGCATTGGCCCAAGGCGCGTTGAACAGCAGCCTGGTCATCAACTCCGGGGGCGGCTCCACTTCGGCCGCGCGCTGCATGAAACCCACCGCGGCAGCGGCGTCGTGGGCCAGCTCGGCACAGGCCGTGCAGTCGGCCAAGTGACGCTCGACCGTAGCTCTGGCATCCGGCCCGAGTGTGCCGTCCACGTAGTCGCAGATAAGAACTTCAAGTTCCGCGCACGTCATACCAGTACCTTCTGCCTTCGCAAAACACGGGCCAGTTCGGCCCGGCCCCGGTTCAGCCGGGACTTCACGGTGCCCTCCGGGATATGCAAAATCCCGGCGATCTCACGGTACTCCATGTCCTGCAAATCGCGCAAGATGACTGCCTCGCGCAATTCCGGCGACAGCTTCTGCAAACCTGCCTGCAAAATCTCGCTAGCTTCGCGGCCAGCCAACATGGCATCGGTCCGGGAGGCGGAGCGGGCGCCGGGTCCGGAGGCCAGCGAAGCAGAATCCTCAATCCGGGGAAGCTGCTCCTCGATCGAATCTGTAAGACGCTCCTGACGGGTGCGCCGGTAATTATCGATCAGCAAATTGCGCGTCAGCCGGGCCAGCCAGGTGGTGAATGCGCCTTCGGTCGCCCGAAACGTTTTCAGCGTCCGGTAAACGCGCAAAAACACTTCCTGCGTGAGGTCCTGGGCTTCGCCATCCTTCCCTGTAAAACGATAACAAAGACCATAAACCCGGCGGGTGTGGGTGCGAATCAATTCCTCCCAAGCGGCTTCATCGCCGCTGAGACACCGCTCCACCAGGTTGTGATCGAGGTCCAAACTCTGTTTTATCCAATATTGGCCGCTGCTGTCCGTTCTTTCTCGAAACGGAGCGCCCGAAACCAGTGCCAGCGCCGCAGCCGCCATAATCGCCTCGTATCCTCCTCCCCCTGAATCAATTGCCGGTCTATCCTCTTCATCCGGCTTACACTTAAAGAAACGAGGCTTTATCATGATAGGTTCATTTTTTCCGGTTGGCAATCCGGTTTAGACGGGCGGGGCGGGTGGTTTAGCTTCCGTGGGAGACGCACCGCTAAACTCGTCGACGGATTTGCCGTTCTCGGCACGGAAGAGGACTTCACGCTCGCCGTCGGAATTGGTCCACGATCGCTCGTAGTTGAGAGGCTGGTTGCCGTTATGGCACCGTTTGTCCGGCTTGGCGGCGGATGGCTGGGGCTGCCGGGCTTGTTCCGCCTGTTTTTCGCGAATGGCTTGGAGGCGCTCTAACTCGCGGCAGGCCTTGGCATAGGAACGCTCCAGGCGGCATGCGATCTGGGTCATGCGGTCGAAGATGGCGGCGCAGGCGGCGGGGGTGGGGTTTTCCTTATAGCACTTGTCCTCAAAGACTTCGGTGCGGGCCATTTTCCACTGGGCGAGGGCCGCTTGATCGACCAGATCCTGCTCCGTCTGGGTTTGCGGCTGATACTGGTTTTGGAGGCCGGCGAGGAGCTTGCTAAACTCCTGGGGGTCTTCGTCCTCCATCATGACTACTTTACGGGCGCGCAGCCCGTGGACCAGCGCGTTGGCGGAAGATGCGGCCTTGCCGTGGGTTGTTTTGGGGCCGGTAGACTTGCGTGCATTGCGGCGATTGGCCGCGGTTTGTTTCTTTGTTGCCATATAGTTAGCCTTAATTGAACGAATGAAGCCAAATGGGCGGGCTGCGCCCGCCAACATCGACAAAAGGCGTCGATGTTACGAGGGGGCGACGGGGCGATGGGGCGATGGG
>JBEKTJ010000157.1:0-16227 GCA_049516155.1 Bryobacteraceae bacterium | reverse complement strand
GAGTCTACCATGGAAAGGATCACAAATGGAAATAGAAAGATGTGGGTAGAGAGAATGAGATGGCATATCTGATGGAAGAAATGCGCGCAGGCTACTGATTTTTGGGCCTTTCCGCCATGGGTGAATCCGCCAAAATAAAATTTGCCAGTTGTTCGGCGGTATCCAGCAATTCCCGCGCCCGCTCGATTCCGCCATCAATCAGAGGCTCGGTGGAAACGATTAGATGCGCCTGAGAAATCATGTTACGCAGCGCCTCCAGGTCTTGGCGGTTCACGTTTGGCATGCCTTCACGATAGCAGGGGAGCCTGCTGGGCGAAAATTTCCTTCACGCGACTTTAGGACACTACCTAAGGGCGGCGACCGCAACCCGCAAGTCTACTTGTAGATCCGAGATCCTCACCAGGTTAGGCGTCCCATAGAATGGAAGTTCGCCGCGTGATGGGCGTCCCAACGCCGCTGCGCCGTGACAAGCCAGCGGCCTAGAACGTTGCGCGCGACCCAAAGTATAGATGCTTCTGGATTGTCCTTCACCACCAGACGGGCGACCGTGCCGGTGACATGCTCCTGCCCGGCTGAATACCGGCCCGGCTTTGGCGCTTTTTCGCGGCTGGCACACATCGCCAACGTCAGGAGAAACCAATCCACCTTCCGCAAACGCCGACCGTCGACCACAGGAGAATCGAAATCAGTGCCGCGGCTCTGCCCCACAAAGGCCCCACCCGGCCTGGATCCGCCAGCGCCACCTTGCGCATTACGGTGAAGGTGTAGAGCATTGCCAGCGCCAGGGAGAGCATCTTCACCCAGAACGCCTCGTGATAGTAGAGCTTGGTCGCCTCGGAAGTGAACAACAGCACGCCGGAGATCAGCATAACGGCGAGGCTTCCCACCAGCCATGGCCGTGTGTCGCTCCAAAGTTGTGCCGCGGGCTGGCGCCGGACGCCGAGACCGAGCAGACGCAGATTCATCACCAGCACCGCCCCACCGATGACCGCGAGGCCCAGCAGGTGGATGGACTCGATGGCGGGGAAGAGCCAGCGCGAGTCGCGGATGGCGTCTCCCAGCCAGGTGTTTTCACACCACGTGAAAAATGAGAGCACCGACATACCGAACTCAAGAATTCTTGTCGAACCAGTTATAGGCGATCATGCGTCCCGCGACCACGATCCCAGCCCACAGCGCGAGCGATACGCCGGCCGCCAGCCGGGCTCGCAGCGGCGGGACCGGATCGCTATCCCACCGATGCATGCTGCGCGAAATCGTCCGCTGAAAAACGGCCACATTCACGCCCGCAAGCAGCAAGAATGCAACCTTGATGCGGAAGAAAATATTCAAGTAGGTCTTGACCGGAATCGCGAAGAACAGGAGCGCGCCGGTCGCCACCATCACGGCGAACCCCACGATAGTCCACGGCAGCAGGCGCGCGAAGACTTCCGATGCCGGCGCGCGCACCATCGCCAGCCCAAGCAGCCGCAAGTCCAGCATCACCGTCAGCCCCAGAAACAGGCATAGGGTCAATACGTGAACCGATTCGATAATCGGATAGGCCCATATCGATTCGTGGAGCGCGACGCTCCCTGGCGTGCTTCCCAGCCATTGGCAAAATCCGAGCAGGCTCATTGTGGCGGTGCCCCCTGCCGATTGACACTCTATTCTACATTACGTTTTCGTTTCGTTGATGATACGTACCAGGGGTTGAAGCTTCTGCTTGAGGATCTCTGCGAGGATTCCCTGCATGCAGCGCCCGTCGCGGTCAGAGTAGCTTACCGCGAGATATATTCTCGGAACTCCTGGCGCGAGGAATCGCGCTGATCTCGACCACTGTGACCGGTAGCACCGCCACAAGACGACCGCCCACGCGGCGCGCCTTTCAACAATTCCGCCACCTCACAAGCAAGACGGCATCCCGCGCTTCGCCACGGTGAAACGATTTGCGAGGGAAAGTCACTATAAGAAGGTAAAGGCAAAAATATGTCCCTACCAACCTATACAGTTCGAAACCGTACCGTGAAACTGGGCAAGCATGCGGCCCGCCATGACCCCCGCACGCTCCAGTTCGCCAATTATCTGAAGACGGCGGCGCCGTCCTCTCCGCCCAGCACGGAGAATTGGACGGCGAAGGTGAAACAATGGCCCATGATGATGAACGATACCATCGGCGACTGCACCTGCGCCTGTGCCGGCCACATGATCGAGGAATGGACGGCTTACGCGCACGCTCCCGGATATGTGCCGGCGGACCAGCAGATCCTGCAGGCCTATGAAGCCGTGGGCGGCTACAAGCCGGGCGATCCCAGCACCGATAACGGCGCGGCCATTCTGGACGTGCTCAACTATTGGCGGCAGACGGGTATCGCGGGTCATCCGATCAGCGCGTTTGTCTCGCTCGAACCCAAGAATCACGAGGACGTCAAAGACGCGGTCTATCTGTTCGGCAACTGTTATATCGGCGTTCAATTGCCGCTCAGCGCCCAGAATCAGAAGGTCTGGTCGGTGCCGCCGGGCGGCGCTACCGGGAACGGCAAACCCGGTTCCTGGGGGGGACATGCCATTCCGATCGTCGAATACGATGCACGGGGCGTAACGGTGGTCACATGGGGCGAAACGCTGCGTGCCACCTGGACCTTCCTTGACACATACTGCGACGAGGCGTATGCCGTCCTAAGCGCCGATTGGATAGGTGCGAACAGCCAGGCGCCCAGCAACTTCGATTTGGCGCAACTCCAGGCGGATCTCACCGGGATCGGAGCGAAGCCCGCCGCAAAGTCCGCCGCAAGGGCTAAAGCGTAAACTTACCGCCCGCCATCGGGCCGGCAGGCGCAACCGCTTGGCCCAACACCGCCGGAAGGCGCCCTGCGAATCACCGGGCAATCATGTAGGAATGATGGAGGAATGATGTAGCAATGCTACACTCCCTAAATGGTGAGCGCCTAAATCGGTGACTTGGACTCAAGTCTACACGCCCGTCGCGGGTAGCGTGGGGCTTTCCGCGCTGGCCGCCGCCCTGCCGGTGGCCGTTCTGCTGGGCCTGCTGGCCTTCGGCCACGTCCGGGCGCACTGGGCCGCTATGGCCGGCTTGGGCGCCTCCTTGGCAGTCGCAGTGGCGGTCTTCGGCATGCCGGCCGGGCTGGCTGCGGCCGCTGCGTTCAACGGAGCCGCATACGGCCTGTTTCCGATCGGTTGGATCGTGCTCTGCGCCATCTTCGTCTACGACGTAACCGTTCAGTCGGGCGACTTTGAAGTGGTCAAGCACACGGTGGCCGGATTGGCAAGCGACCGCCGCCTGCAGGCGCTCCTGATCGCGTTCAGCTTCGGAGCTTTCATCGAAGGCGCGGCGGGGTTCGGCACGCCCGTGGCGATATCGGCTGCCATGCTGATCGGTCTGGGCTTCCGGCCGCTGCAGGCCGCCGGCATGGCCTTGATCGGCAATACCGCGCCGGTGGCGTACGGCGCGCTGGGTACGCCGCTGATCGCTCTGGCCGGCGTCACGGGACTGCCCCTCGAGCAGCTCAGCGCCATGGTCGGCCGCATCCTGCCGGTGTTCAGCGTGTTGGTCCCGTTCTGGCTGGTGTGGGCCATGGCCGGGCGCAAGAATATGCTGGAGGTGTGGCCGGCTTGCCTGACCGCCGGCGTCAGCTTCGGCGTCACGCAATTCCTGGTTAGCAATCTGCACGGGCCATGGGTGGTGGATATCGCCGGATCCCTGGTTTCGATGTTGGCGCTCGTAATTCTCTTGAAGTTCTGGCAGCCGCGCCGCACCTGGAGCTTCGAGCATGAAACCGAAGCCGGACGCCGCGCCGAGGCAGCCGCCCGGCCGGCTATCGGCGGCCGGCGCGCGCTAAAGGCCTGGATGCCGTGGATCCTGCTCTCGATCCTGGTGTTTGCATGGGGTGTGCCTGGGGTAAAAGCATTTCTCAACGATGTCTCAAACCGTGTCTCGCCAGGCACGTTCAACGTTCCGGTTCTGCACAAGGCCGTGCTGCGCATGCCGCCGGTGGTTGCGAAGCCCGCCGCCGAGCCGGCCACTTTCGTCTTCAACTGGTTGTCCGCGACGGGCACCAGCCTGCTGCTCACCGGGATCGTCAGCGGCTTGCTGCTGGGCTTTTCCCCTCTCAAGCTGCTGGCGATTTTCTGGGGCACGCTGCGGCGCGTCCGGCTATCCCTGGTCACCATCGCCGCTATGCTGGCCATCGGTTACACCACGCGTTACGCCGGGCTGGACGCCACCATGGGGCTGGCCTTCGCTTCCACTGGCGCGCTCTTTCCTTTTTTCTCGCCCATGCTGGGATGGCTGGGCGTAGCGCTCACCGGCAGCGATACTTCCTCAAACGTGCTGTTCGGCGGCTTGCAGCAGATCACCGCGCGGCAGGTGGGCGTTTCGCCGTTGCTGGCTGCGGCGGCCAATAGCGCCGGGGGAGTGATGGGCAAGATGATCGACGCGCAGAGCATCGTGGTGGCGGGCGTCGCCACCGGACAGGAAGGCCATGAGGGCAGCATTTTGCGCTATGTGTTCCTGCACAGCTTGGCGCTGGCCGCGCTGGTGGGCGTGGTGGTGCTATTGCAGGCATACGTCTTCACCTGGATGATTCCGGTGGCGCCGTGAGCTATAAAGGCCGCGAAACCGCCACCCCAACCGCCACGAATCAACAGATTGCTGAATTGGCAGCAAAGTCTGCCGAGGTAATCCGCCGACTCTTGCGATTTGTGCCGATGAGATACTCGTGACTGATAACAGACATCCATATCTTAACGAGCGCCAACCGCAGCCTGTCGCGGATTCCGACGAGGTCCGGAACTTGGTGCGCGCAATGACCATGAATCGGACTGAGGTGGATTCCGCCTGGAAGTCCCGTCAACAACGCCGCACCGCCAAGCATATCGACGTGTGCCTTGTCGAGGACGATTCCTCCATCGTCAGCATGGTGCAAATTCTGCTGGAATCGGCAGACATCGATCTGCTGGCCGTGGATAGTTGCGAGGGCGCTATCCTGGCTTTGCGGGATACTCGCCCGCGGCTGCTGTTGGTGGATTTGGGTCTGCCGGATCGCAGCGGCCTGGAAATAGCCCGGGTCGTCCGCGGATGGTACGACTACCCGCACATTCCCATCGTGGCCCTCACGGGCAGCGCCGAAAGAGCTGGGGCTGCCTGGCGGGCGGGCTTCTCCGGGTTCATCGCCAAGCCGTTTGTGCCAAAGACGTTTCAAACCATGGTGAAGAGTTGGGTTTCCGCCCTGACGCACTGATTGGCACGGAGCCCGATTCACCGCTCGCACCGGCCACGCCCATCTATAATGGGTAGAGACGTGCGATTCCTTCCGGCGCTTCTACTCCTCTCCGCTATCGCGCTCGGCGATGTGCGCCACTGCACTTGCGATCTCGCCAGCGACGAAAGCATGGCCAAGCGCGAATGTGGGCTATGCCGCGAAGCCGAGAAACAGCCTCAGGATACCCCGGTCTTCTTCCTGAAAGACATTAATCCGAACAAACCCAATCGCTGGCTGGCGCTGCCCCGGGCGCATGCGCACGCCCTAGCCGATCTCACCCCGGCGCAGCGGCTCGCACTGTGGACCGGCGCCATCCGGAAGGCCAATCAACTGTTTGGCGACCAATGGGGATTGGCCGTCAACAGCGATGCCCGGCGCTCGCAATGCCACATGCACGTGCACATCGGCAAGCTGTCGGATGACGCCGAAGCGCCCGGCTTCCTGCTGGTCGACGGCCCCGCCGATATTCCGGTTCCGCAGGGTGGCAGCGGACTTCTGATTCATCCTGTAGGCGGAAAGTTGCACGTCCACACGGGCGAAGACGCCCCCGAAACGCTGCTACTGAGGTAACCATGCCACTCGAAACGCTGCTCGAAATCGCGAAGCTGCCCACGGCGGAGAATTCCGTCATCCATTTGCATACCACCGACAACGTGGCCATCGCGCGCGTGCCGCTCTCCGCCGGGTCCGTATTGAAAGTGGATGGCCAGGATGTAGCCGTGCGCGAGCCGATTCCGGCGGGCCACAAAATCGCCCTGACCACTATTCCGCGCGGCGGTATCGTCAGGCGCTACGGCCAAGTCATCGGCCGCGCCCGCCAAACCATCGAACCCGGCCAGCACGTTCACACGCACAACCTGGCCTTCGAGGAATTGCACTTCGACTACGAATTCCCAACTGCCGAAACGCCGCTGCCGGCGCGCCGCGATAGCCCGACTTTCCTGGGTTATCCGCGCCAGGATGGCTCCGTGGGCACGCGCAACTATATCGCCGTGGTGGCGGCCAGCAACTGCGCCGCGCACACCGCCGAACTGATCGCGGATAGTTTCGACGGCGAATCCCTGCCGGCCAACGTGGATGGCGTGGTGGCCTTCCCGCACGGCGAAGGTTGCGGCCACACCATAGGCCCGGATACCGAGCAGCTTCGCCGCACGCTAGCCGGCGTATTGGCGCACCCCAACGTCTCGGCCGCCGTGATTCTGGGGCTGGGCTGCGAAGTGAACCAGATCGAGCACTATCTGGGACCCAACGCTCCGCGCGCCAGCCGCCTGGTGGGCATGACCTTGCAATCGAGCGGCGGCACGCGCGGCGCGCTGGCCGCGGCGCGCTCCGAGATCGCCCGCCTGATGGAATCCTGCGCCGCCGAACAGCGCGTGGAGATGCCGGCTTCCCGCATCGTGCTGGGGCTGAATTGCGGCGGTTCAGATTCATTTTCCGGCATCACCGCCAACCCGGCGCTGGGCGTCTGCTCGGATATGCTGGCCGCCATCGGAGCCAGCGCGGTGCTGGCGGAGACCACCGAGATCTTCGGCGCCGAGCATCTGCTGGTGCGCCGCGCCCGCAACCGGCAGGTGGCTGAGAAGCTATTGAGTTTCGTCCAGGGCTACAAGCAATATTTGACCCGCTTCGCCGGCAGCTTCGACGACAATCCTTCGCCCGGCAACAAAGAAGGCGGCCTGACCAACATCCTTGAAAAATCGTTGGGCGCAGTGGCCAAGGCGGGCACCTCGCCGCTGACCGATGCGGTGGACTACGCCGAGCCGGTGCGCACTCCCGGCTTTGTGTTCATGAACACTCCCGGCTACGATCCGGTTTCGCTGACCGGCCTCGCGGCGGGCGGCTGCAACCTGATTGCCTTCACTACCGGACGCGGCAGCGCCATCGGCTTTCCTTCCGTGCCGGTGCTCAAAATTTCGAGCAACAGCCACACCTACCGGCGCATGCAGGACAATATGGACATCAACGCCGGCGCCATCGCCGACGGAGACAAGAGCGTCCAGGACGTGGGCCGCGAGATCTTCGACATGCTGTTGCGCGTAGCTTCCGGCGAGCGCACCTGCGCGGAACGCCTGGGCCACCACGAATTCGTACCGTGGCGCATCGGTCCAGTGTTGTAGGGCAGGCCTCCTGGCCTGTCCGTGCGCACCAGCGCGATCGAGCACTGTGGCGTCCCCACAAGGCGGACTTCTGGATCGAGCGCCGGGACAAATCCTTAGCCCTTGCTAGAAGGCGGAGTCTTTTGTGCGGCCTTCTTCTGTCGCCGCGGTAGGCGGTGTCCCTGTTTCTTGGGAAGTTTGCCCACTTTCGTCGACTTCGCCGCGGGCCGCGCTTCGGGCGTCGCACCTGCCAACGAAGCGATTTTACCCGCGGCGGAGCCGATGGCCTTCGCGGCGCTTACGAGGACGTTGTCGTCAGTTTCCGTACGTGTAGCTGGCTTCTTGGGCATATGCGTAGTTGTCCGGCTCCCACCATTATATCCGCACTCGTCATCCAGGACGATCGGCGCCCCGTCTTCGCTCAGGATCTGGCTGGCCATTTGGAGATGAACGTGCTTGATTTCCGGCGTTGTCACTTTGCTTGGGTAGTTCTTGAAATAGACAAAGGACCTTTCACAATGGTGATACTGCTCATTATTCTGATATTGCTCATAGGTGGTGGTGGCGGCTACTATGGCCACAGCCGTTGGGGATACGGTGGCGGCGCCGGTATAGGGCTCGGAACCGTATTGCTTATACTGCTGATCGCATATCTGCTGGGCGCGTTCCAGTGAGCTGATCGCTCGTCTACGGGACCGATTCGGACTTCGATCCTGCGTGGCACTTGCCGCGCGCGCCGGCGCGAAAGATCGAGCGAATCTCCTTCTCGGTCAACGCCCGCCGGTAGAAAGTCAGCTCATCGATATCGCCCTGGAAGTAGATGTCTTCGCGGTCCACATACCCGTTGGCGTGATGCCGGCCGAGCCACAACGGTTGGGGAACGTCCAGGTCCGTCAGGGCGGCCTCCGCCCAGTTATTCTTCTGGAGCGCTCCATCCACATAGATAGCAGCCGGCTGCGGGGGCAGCCGCCGGACGACGCCCGCCACATGGTACCAGCTTCCGTCGGCGATACTGATTCCGCCGAAAGGGCCACGCCCACGGCTTCCGTCCGCGAGCTGCAGAGCCGGGCGACCCTTGTAAATGAAGATCAGATAGCCGAGCGGCTGACGCCCGCGCTTGTCCACGACGCTGGGCGTGCCTACGGACTGCTTTGTCCGGATCCACAACTCGATGGTAAAGTCGTCCTCACCGACGTCCAGGCCAGGCGTAGAGGCGGGGACTTCGAAATATTGGTCGATCCCATTGAAACGCAGCGCTGAGCCGACCATGCCAGGCACGCGCTGTGGGCGGTGCGCGCCCGGCTGGCGGAACATGGGTTCGTCGAAGGTAAACCAGGCTGAGATGCCAGGCGGCGCGGCAACGCAGCCGGACTGCGCGCGCGCCACATAAGCGATCCCCAGCAGCACGACAAGGCGAAGAGTTAGCATCTTAGTAGATCAGCGTGAGCTTAATGTAGTCGACGGTAGTATCGTCGCCAATGCGGAAATCGAGAGAAGTCACCTTCTTGGAAAATTGCGCCCGCTGCACATCCAGCAGACTCTCCCCGTTGACAGCGTTCGTCAGCAACCTTTCGTTTTCGTCGGGCCGGTCCGCCCAAATTAATATGAGACCTGAAGTGGGCAAAGGGGGCGTAAAAGGCGCGACTCCGAAGGCCATCGAATCGTTTTGATAGCCCGATTTTCCCTTCCGCACGTGAACCTCGATTCTGCCCCCGCAGAATGTGAGCCGCGGAAGAATGATCGAGGCAAGGAGATCCTGGTCGTCGAGTTCCTCATTAAACTGCTTGTGGTGTTTTGGGCCGCGCTCCAAAATGACGTCGAAGCCCGGACTCACATAGGGGATCGGATCGATGGGCAGCGCAAAATTGTCGTCCTGGCCCGACATCAGCGTGACGGTTCGCTCGCAAGGCCCATATCCGGTATTCGGCAGGCGCGGTTGCCGGCTGAAGAGCGCGGGCAGATCGTTGCGGGCCTGATCCAGGTCACCGCTTTCCACGCGCGCGAAGCCGCGGCGCGCGGATACAGCGCGCACCATGTCGGTATCGCCAAGCGCGCTGAAATAGGTTTCCGCCAGGATGAACTCCCGCTCGGCCTGTTTCCATTGGCCGTGCTTCGCAGCCGACTGCGCCAGATGCAGATGGGCTGCCGGATGATTCGGAGACTGGGCCGCAACCCGCTTCCACAACTCCGCCGCCGTTGGGCGGCCCAGTTGGTCGTCGATGAACGCCAGGTCGGCCAAGACCGTAGCGTTGTTTCCTCTGCGTGCGAGGATCGCGCGCGCCTGCTGCGGTTGCCCATGCAATTCCGCAGCGGATCCTTCCTCAAACAGACGATCCGCCTCCGGTTGCAGCGGCTTGCGGCGGGAGGCGGACAACTCCGCTTCGGCCTTCCCGCTGAATCCCAACTCATGCCACGCCCATGCCAGATAAGCGTGCGCAACAGGAGGCAGCCGATGCTGGGTGATCGCCCGCTCCAACCGCCGGGCCGCGGCGACCGGTTCTCCAGCCTGCAGATCATAAACGCCCTCTTGCCAATCCGCCACGGCTTGCGCGCCGGGCTCGGCTGGCCATAACCAGCGGGCCAACGCCAGGATGACCACCGCCCCCGCCGTGACCGCGGCGATGCGCAGCAGCCGCCGATGCCGCCTTCGAACGAGCTTCCACCACAGCCCTCTGCGCGTGCGCGTCTCCAGATGCGTGAGCACATTGCGCACATCCGCAAAACGCCGCCCCGGTTCAGCCGCCATGCACTTGAGGATCGCGGCGGACCAGGTGCGCCGCAGCGACGGCGACAGCGATTCCGGCGCCACCGGAGGCTCGCGCGTCTTCTTCACCGCCATGGCCAGCGGCGAATCTTCGCCGTACGGCAACTCGCCGGTGAGCATCTCGTAGAGCACCACGCCCAGCGCGTAAATATCGGCTGCCTTGCTGGCCTTGCCACCCTGGATCTGCTCCGGCGACATGTACGCGGGAGTGCCATATCCGGCCAAGCCGCTGAGCGATGCTGAGAGCAGTGTCTGCCCGCGTCCCGGCGCCAGCCGCCGCGCTAGCCCGAAGTCGGTGACCACCGCCCGCGGCGACCCGCCCTCGCGCCGCACGATCATCACGTTGGCGCTCTTGAAATCCCCGTGGATCACGCCGGCTTGGTGCGCCGCCGCCAGCGCCGCCACCATCTGCCGGATCAGCGGCATCGCCTGGCGCTCGGTCAGCGCGCCCTCGCGGCGCAATTTCTCGCTGAGCGTCTCACCTTCCAGCAACTCCATCGTCAGGAAGACGGCGCTGCGGCCGCGCGCCACCTCCGTCCGGACCAGATCGTAGACCCGGCAGACATTGGCGTGCTGAATGCGGCGCGCGGCCTGCACTTCGCGCTTCAACAGAGAAACTTGGTCGGTAGTGGCCAGTTCGCCGGCGAGCACCTTGATGGCGATGCGCTGATCAAGCTGTAGATCGTGCGCGCTGTAAACCTCGCCCATGCCGCCCACGGCAAGGAACTGTTGGATTTCGTAGCGCGCGGCGAGCACCTGGCCGGGGAAAAAGGCGTGCAGTTCGGCTGCCGATTGCACCACTTCGGAGGTCGGCCGCAAACCCTCCAGCCATTCTTCGGCGCCCGCATCCAGGCGCAGCAGCCGCAGGACTTCGCGCTCCACGGTTTGGTCGCCCGCGGCGGCTTGATGCACGTAGTCGGGCCGCTCATCGACCGGCAGGTCGCCGGCCTCCGCGAAAATTTCCTTCACGCGAGGCCAATCCGGCGACTCCGGATTGGGGCGATTCATGCCCCGCCGCCGCCCTCAATGGCTCCGCGGAGCCAGGCGCGCGCCACAGACCAGTCGCGCTTGACGGTCTTCTCGGAAATACCCAGATTCACCGCCGTCTCTTCCACCGATAGCCCGGCGAAGAAGCGCAGCTCCACGATCTGCGCCTGCCGCGCATCCATCTTGGCCAGGCGGTCGAGAGCGGCATCCAGCGCCACGAATTCCTCCGTGCGTTCCGTGGAGATTAGTTCAGCCTGGCAGGCATCCAGATCGACGCGGGCCAAGCCATCGCGTTTTTGGGTATGCCGGCCGCGGGCGTAATCGATCAGGATCTCGCGCATGGAATGGGCGGCGATCCGCAGGAAGTGCTGGCGGTCCTCCACGCGCAGGGATTGCGCCGCCGAAAGCCGCAGGAAGGCTTCGTTCACCAGCGCGGAAGTTTGCAGGGTGTGGGCGGGCCGTTCGTGGCGGAGCAGGGACGACGCCATGCGGTGCAGTTCGTCGTAAACCAAGTCCAGAAACGCCGGTTCGGAAGCGGACGGCGAGCTTCCTTTTGAATCCCACAGCAGGTCCGGCAGACCAGTCATCGTTCCTCGTCCATTGATAGTGACACAAATACCGCCAACGTTACAAGCCACCCCACAAATGACCCCGTTTTCCGCGATTCACGCATTTGATGAGTGAGAGGGGAGCTTGAAACTCTCCTCCGCGCCAACTCTGACGATAAAGGTGAAAACAGATGTATCTAATGGATGACAAAAAGGGAACGTTCAGAATGCTGGCAGGTTGTAGCGTGCTGCTCGCGATGAGCGCGGGCGCCCTGCCGGGCCAAGCCCCGGTGGCCTGCGTTACCACCCCTCCCAGCGTCCCGTGCAACCTGGGCACGGGCCAAGCTCCAGGAACGGTAAACACGGCATCCGATCCAATCTGGAACATCGTACCCAACCCACCCAACCCACTTAACCAACCGTTCGCGCCAACCGGCAACACCTCCGGGCCGGCGGTGCTAATTGGAGGACAACCTATCTGGGGCTATGCGCCAACTGGGCTTGACTGGATAGCCACCGTGCCCGGGCCGACTTCCGGCGGATCGCAGTACAACCGCGGATACTACACCTATCAAGCAACTTTCAGTGGCGACGCTGGGGTGCTCAGCCTCAGCGTAAAGGCGGACAATTCCGTGTGCGCCTACCTCAACTACGGCACCCCGTCAGCGATCCAAATGCAATTCCCTGGGCCGAACGCCCCTTGTTGGGGAGACCCAGCCGGGAATTCTTCCACCGGATGGGCAACCTTCGGCACCGCAACGATCGCGACAGGGTTCTTGCCGGTGAACACCGTCACGCTTTTGGTATTCAACGATGGCGCCTTCACAGGCTTATTAGTGCAGGGCGGCTTCACGCCGCCGGACGGTTACGTCGAGGTTTGTAAATCGTCATCCACCACAAACCCGGTCCCTTCCACCGGGATTTACAGTTTCACGGTGACGGGTAGCGCTTTCAGCAGTAGCACAAATCCGCTCATGGTTCCCGTGGGCGAGTGCTCAGGACCTATCCAGATTGCCACCGCAACGGCCACAATTACCGAACTGCCGGTTCCAGGCGTGGGTGTCAGCTCGATCACGGCGGCCGGCTACAGCCCGCCCCCGAACTCCGTAAAGGAAAATCTCATGGAATCGTACGACCTGCAGACCCGAAACGCCACCGTACTGCTGGTGCCACCGTCCACCGCGGGCGATACGTCGACTGAGGCCCTCGTGACTTTCACAAATTACGAAGCTCCGCCCGGTCAATTGAAGGTCTGCAAGATCGCCGGAGCGGGTGTTGCCGTCGATACACCTTTTGATTTCACGGTAAATTTCGGAACCGGTTTTGACGTGGAGGCAGGTCCCTTGGTCCAGGGCGGCTACTGCGCCGTTGTCCCTGGCACGTTCCAGGTGGGAACCTCGGAGACCGTCGCGGAAGCCTTGTCAGGCGGCTATGCGGCACCGGCAATCACGGTGAATGGCGCAAGCACGCCGAGCGCCGGCTGCGCGCCAAGCCCCGACTGCGTCGCTGCTGTGATGGGACCTGGCATCAACGAAGTGTCTTTCACGAATAGCGTGCCCGGGCAGTCACAAAACATGGCCCCTTTCAGCAGCCTCGAAATTGTTAATTACTCTCTCGTGAGGCAAATAGCCATTTCAGCCACGCAGTCGTACATGACGTACCGGGCAAATCTGCTGAACACGGGAACTACGGCCATGGGCCCCATAACGGCCAGTGTAGCGAGCCTCGCTCCCTCCAGCGTTCAGGTAATGGGGCAAGGCGCGCTGAATTTCGCATCGGCGCCGGGCAACAGTCAGGCCACCAGCAGCGAAACCTTCACGGTCCTGACCAACCCAGCCGTTCCGTTCGATGCATCGACGCTGAGCTGGACATACCAGTCCACGCGGAGCATGTCGCCGGGGCGCTAGGGGCCGCCGTCCGGCACGCGATTCCGATCACGATCTGGCCGGGGCCGCGAAACCCCGGCCAGAAGCCCAGCCTAAGTTAAGGAGAAGCAAATGACCAGTCGAATAACAGGGATACCACGGCAAGGCCGCGAAGTTTCGCGGAACCGACACTTCAGCATGAATCTCGCATTCGCGGCAGCGCTGCCGTTTCTCTTAGGTGCGGGACTACCGGCCAGCGCAGGGGCGAGCCCCGTTCTTTACATTGTGACGCAAAACAATGTTACTGGGACAAGCCCGACAAGCGACACAAACACTTTGATGTCCGTCGACCTCAGCACGCCGCTGGTGGGCGGCTTATTTACCGCGACGGCAATCGGGCCAACTACTCTGCAGGGATCGGGAGGCCAAACAGCCGAAATCCGAGGGCTTGCCTACGATAAGATCAACGGTTTAATGTATGGGATAACGGCGCAAGGTGTTCTCGTCACCGTGGATTTGAGCACAGGCGCAACAACCCCTCTACTCACACTACCTTACTACGCCCAGGGTTCCCTCGAGAATGGATGGAGCGGCTTGGCTTTCGATGGAACGCAGAGTCTCTATGCAGTAAATGCTTTTGGGGCCCAGGAGCTGGTCAAGATCAACCTTGGTTCAGGACCTTGTGCCACGCCGACGGCGGCTCTCGTTGGGAGCGTAAATTACGCTGGCAGTTCACTTCAGATTCTGGGCCTAGCTCTTTCAAAGGGTGTTCTTTATGGAAGCAATCGCTCTAACGATACGCTCGTCACCATCAGCACGACCACCGCAATCGCCGCCTTTACTTATGGCAATGCCGCGGTATTGAGCAACGTACAAGAGATTACCTTTGGCCCGACGGGTACCCTGTATGTCATCTTCGACCATGTCGGCAGGAGCGATAATGCCGGCCTCGCGAAATTCAATTTCACGCCTCCCCCGCTGACTGCCACGGAAATAGGAGAGCTTCCCTTTCAGATCGATTTCAACGGCTGCGGAGGTTGTGGGAATAGTACGTATGGCGCGGGTGGCTTAGCCTTCGGTCCGGAGGCCGGTTACATTGAGGTCTGTAAATCGTCGTCCGCCACAAACCCGGTCCCTTCCAGCGGAATTTACAATTTCACAGTGACGGGCAGCGCTTTCAACTGCAGTACAAATCCGCTCGTGGTTCCCGTTGGCCAGTGCTCCGGACCTATAGCGGTTACCGCTCCAACGGCCGCAATTACGGAACTGCCGGTTCCCGGCGTGGGGGTCAGCGCGATCACCGCGACCGGCTACAGTCCGCCCCCGAACTCTCTGCCGGAAAATCTGATGGAATCGTACGACCTGCAGACCCGAAACGCCACCGTACTTTTGACGCCGCCGTCCACTGCGGGCGACACCTCGACCGAAACCCTGGTGACCTTCACAAATTACGAAGCTCCCCCCGGTCAGTTGAAGGTCTGCAAGATCGCCGGTGCGGGTGTTGCCGTCGATACACCCTTTACTTTCACAGTAAATGCCGGAGCTGCTTTTGCGGTGGAGGCAGGTCCTCTGGGCCAGGGCGGCTATTGCGCCTTAGTACCTGGGACGTTCCAGGTGGGAACCTCGGAAACCGTAACGGAAACGGTGCCAGGCGGCTATGCGGCGCCGGCAATCACGGTGAATGGCGCAAGCACGCCGAGCACCGGCTGCCAGCCAAGCCCTGGCTGCGTCGCCGCCGAGATCGGACCCGGCATCAACGAAGTGTCTTTCACCAATAGCGTGCCTGGGCAGTCACAACAGGAAGAGAACGCTTTTGCCAACCTCGGCATTGTCAATTACTCCCTGGTGAGGCAAATCGCCGTTACGGGCACGCAGTCGTACATGACCTACCGGGCGGATCTGCTGAACACTGGGACGACGGCCATGGGTCCCATAACGGCCAGTGTGGCGAGCCTGGATCCCGCCAGCGTTCAGGTGATGGGGCAAGGCGCGCTGCAGTTCGCATCGGCGCCGGCAAGCAGCCAGGCCGCCAGCGTCGGCACGTTCACGGTCCTGACCAACCCCGCTGTTCGGTTCGATGCATCAAAGCTGAGCTGGACATTTGAGTCCACGCGGAGCATCTCGCCGGGGCGCTAACGGTGCAGCGCAAGGCTTAGGTTGAGCCCGTTCAACCAAGACAAGGTCCGCCTGCGAGGAGGCGGGCCTTCCTGCGCTATCATGCAGCGATCAGCGCCTGACCCGCACCACCAGCCGCAGCCTCAGCGGTCTTTTCGTAAGTTTCCGCGGTGGTCTTCGGCGGAGTGCCCTAAGGGGTTTTCGATGTTATCGAGGGACACAGGCTGCCGGGGCGAGCGTCGCTCGCCTGCGCTGACAGGCGTGTCGGCGCGGCAGGCAAGGAGTGCCTACGCCAGGAGGTTGCGAAACCCGGTGCAACCCTATATGTTTAGGTTTCCTTATGCCCAGCAAAACCCCCATCACCGTGGCGCACGGCGACGGCATCGGTCCCGAAATCATGGCCGCGACCTTGGAAATCCTGGAAGCATCCGGCGCGGCGCTCGAAATCGAGACCATCGAAATCGGTGAAAAGGTCTACCTGCGCGGCAACACCGCGGGTATCGAACCCAGCGCTTGGGACTCCCTGCGCCGCACCAAAGTATTTCTGAAAGCCCCCATCACCACTCCTCAGGGCGGCGGCTTCAAGAGCCT
>JBEKTJ010000156.1:0-16343 GCA_049516155.1 Bryobacteraceae bacterium | reverse complement strand
TTTTCCAATTGTTCCTCCTGCTTACATGCGTAGTCCTGGTGGTGCTTTCGACGGTTCAGTTCATGTCGGTGTTGTCCCTGAGGAGCCAAAAACAGGCGGTGGACATGGGTTTCTTGATAGAATAGTCAAAGGGATTTTCGATCGCCGCTCTGTTGGCGGGATTTGGTGCTATTCTAGTTGTTGACGAGTGACGCGATGCATTCCCTATCCACAATTGCGATCATGGTCGGCGCTTTGGCCTTTTTCGCGGGTGTTTTGCGGGTGGTTGTAACCGCTTCGCAAATGAAGCGGGAGCGCGTCAGTGAGAATACCGAGGGGCACAGGCCTCACTTCGCCTGAGCCGGGCCGGCGTTGGCCGGTTGTTCGATTGTGGAAAGGGTCAAGGGTTCGCTGGGTCTCGAGCGCGACGAAAGCTGATGAAGCTGCTCCAGCAGCCTGGCGCGAACCTGATACGGCCGGTGATTTAAGGGGCTACCTCCCGGGCGCAACGAAAGCCAAGGGTACCGTCCCGTCCCCCGTCAACGACCCCGTAGCGCCTCGACACGCGCAGCCACGTTGGACTGAAGTACCAGGAGCCCCCGCGTATCACTCGCACCATGCCGGATTGCGGCCCGCGCGGATTCTCCGTCGGCTTATCCGACGGCAGGGTTGCGTAGTAGTCTTTGCCGTACCAGTCGGCGGTCCACTCCCAAACATTGCCGGTCATGTCATACAGGCCCCAAGCGTTTGGCGGGTATGAGCGGACTGGTGAAGTGCCCTTCCATTTGCAGCCCGCGTAGTTTGCATTCTCGGGCGCGATTTCGTTCCCCCATGGGTACTTCAGGCCGTTCTTGCCGCCGCGAGCCGCATACTCCCACTCAGCTTCGGTAGGGAGCCTGCCGCCGGCCCATTCGCAGTATGCCTTCGCCTCATACCAGGTCACGCTGACGACGGGTTCATCCGCTTTGCTCCATTGGGGATTGAAATCCGGCGGGGGTGGCATTTTGGAGGCGGGCCGTTCGCCGATGAACCGTTTGTAAGCCGCTACTGTCACGGGAGTCTCGCCGAGCCAGAAGCCCTTGGTGATCCGCACCCGGTGGCGTGGCTTCTCGTCCGCCTCCGCATCGGCGTCTCCTGGCGTTGCGCCCATCTGGAATTCTCCGGGGGCGATCCTGATGTAGGGCAAGCCGTCCTTGGGATTGGTCTGCGCGGTGGATCGTTGAGTGCTGCTATCCGACGGCTGGGTTACGGGCGGGGACGCCGTTTTGCGGCCCACGGTTATCTTGTACATCTTGTATGCCGGGTAACACACGCATAGCGCTACGAATGACGCGCTGCCAAGCACCCAGTGCCGCCTGAACGTGCGGGCCACCGCGGGGAGCGGTTGCGTCCTGGCAGGCACTTTGCCCGGCGCGGCGGTCGACGGCGGCGTCTCCATCGGCGTTTCTCTCTGCATGGGCGCTGCTTTCTTGGGGATTGCGACCAAGCGCTCGATATCCGAGCAGAGCCTCCGGAAGGCGGGCGACGCAAGCTCACCCTTCCAGCCGATCAGATCCGCGGCTTGAAACAGCCGGAAACCCCAGGGTGGTTCGACCTGCTCGACAAGGATCGGGACCAGGATTCCCCTTTTTCCTGCCCACGGTGGCTTCCTCGATCACCCAGTCGCTCGCGACCGCCGCCTCGGACCAAAGGACTACGAGGCAACCAGCTTTGGCGATTTCCTCCTGTATGACCTCCGCGAACTTCCTGCCGGCGGGAATTACGCGGTCCCACCAGACGGTCCAGCCATGATCCTCCAGTGCCTCCGCAATAGTTTTGGCGCGCGGGCGATCCTCACTCGCGTAGCTGATGAAGATGTCGCTCATGGGCTGACTTTCGCGAAATCATACCACATTTGGGTGGGAGGACCGGGCGACGGCGGCAGCGCACGGCGCTGCCCCACAAAGGGGGTCAGGGGGCAACGTCCCGGACGCAACGAAAGCCTATGCTGCTGTCCCCGCTGCCTGGCGCGCTCTTGCGATCGGCGGCGCGCAAGCGCCTCGATTTAACGTAGAACGACCCCCCGCGCAACACCCGCACCGTGCCGGATTGCGGTCCGCGCGGATCCGCCGCCGGCTTGTCCGACGGCAGAGTCGCGTAGTAGTCTTTGTCGTACCAGTCGGCGATCCACTCCCAAACATTGCCGGCCATGTCATACAAGCCCCAAGCGCTTGGCGGGTATGAGCGGACCGGCGAAGTGCCCTTCCATTTACTCCCGCTGTAATTCGCGTTCGCGGGCGTGATCTCGTTCCCCCACGGATATTTTAGGCCGTCGTTACCGCCGCGCGCTGCATATTCCCACTGCGCTTCGGTCGGGAGCCTGCCGCCGGCCCATTCGCAGTAAGCGGCGGCCTCATCCCAGGTGAGGCGGACAACTGGATGATCCTCCTTGCGCCACTCGGAATTGAAGTCCGGCGCCGGGGGCATCATGCGGCCGTCCTCCCGTGCGAACCGCTTGTAGGCTGCGACAGTGACAGGCGTCTCGCTGAGCCAGAAGCCCTTGGCGATCCGCACCCGGTGGCGTGGATTCTCGTGATCGAAGAACTCGGTATCGCCGGGCGTTGCGCCCATCAGGAATTCGCCAGGCGGGATCCAGACGTACGCCATGCCGTCCTTCGGTTTGGTCTGCGCGCCGGATTTGGAGGGGGCCGGAGGCGCTGGCGGCTCTTTCGCGACCGTCGGCGCCCTCGCCGGTGCGCCGATGAGCGCGGCAATATCCGTACGCAACTTGACCAGCGGCGGCGCCGCGGCCTCACCCTTCCAGATGGTTAAATCCGCCGCCTGGATCTGCCGGAAGCCTAGTGGCGGCCGGACCTTCTCGATTAGGGCTGGAACCAGGATTCCACGATCCTTCCCCTCGGTTGCTTCTTCGATCACCCACTCGCTGGCGGCCGACGTTGCCGACCAGAGCACAATTACGCAACGGGCCTTATCGAGTTGCTCTTGGATGACCTGGCGAAACGTCTTGCCTGCCGGGATGTCCCAGTCCCACCAGACGGACCAGCCGTGATCCTGCAGGGCCTTCGCAATCGCTTCGGCGCGGAGGCGATCCGGGCGAGCGTAGCTGATAAAGATTTCGCTCATCGCGGGACTTCTGCGAAATCTTACCACGTTTGGGTGGCTTGGCAGCCGGGCCGCTTGGAAGATTTGACGACGGCGCCTATTGGGGCGCTAACCGGGTTCGGAACCTAAATCGCGTACGCAACGGAAGCCAATGTGTGGGTTCCGGTCGCTTGGCGTACCCCAGAATACCGCGACGCGGATTGACAGGAACATCGGGTCGCCGAAGATGAACGGCCCCCCGCGTAACGTGCGGCGCTTGTGGGGCTTATACCAATCTTCTACCCATTCCCACACATTGCCGGCCATGTCCTCGACACCCTCAGGCGTAGCTCCGGCCGGATACAACCCGACTGGCGTGGGTTCCCTGAGGCCCGAGCCATGGTTCACCTCTCTGTCGCCCCCCCACCAATCTCCCCAGGGGTAATTTCTGCCTTGGGGGCCGCGCGCCGCCCAGTCCCATTCCGCTTTGCGCGGCAATCGCGAACCCGCCCAAGCGGAATAGGCGGCCGCCTCATACCAGCTCACGCCGGTCACCGGCCGGTTGGGGTGCTGTACTTGGTCATCCCATCTCTTTGGCTCCTTGTCTTTCCCGAACCCGCCCGCCGGCCACCACCGCTCGTTTCGGTATCCTTCATCCCCAGTGAAGCGCTGGAACTCCTCCACCGTGACCAAATACCGACCGATCTGAAATGACTTCAGGCTCGTGGAAACGTCACCCGCAATCGTGATCCAGTTGTCCTGTCGGAGGCGCGGATCACCGGCTTGGCCCAGGGCCTCGGCCGCTTCCAGCCGCACATGGAATGCAATCGTGTACGCCTTGTCCGCATCGAAAATACCGAGTACGGCGTCCATCGTCCGCTGATAGCGCGGGTCTGCTGGCTGGTAACTAAACGGACGGAGGTCGCGCACAATCGCCCCCAGCAGGCCGGCACGGCGGGCTTCCTCCGCCAAAACCGTCCCAGACGGTCGCGGCTCAGTCAATATCGCCGACAGCAAACCATCGACTTTGTCCTTGCCCTGTCTGTAGAGGACCCCGCTCAGCAGCAGCACCATTTCGCGCCACTCGGGCTTGTAAATCCTGCCCGCCGTGAGCAACAACTCTAGCTGTGCCTTTTCCCCAAGGCCCGCGATCGCCCGGGCCGCCAAGTATTCTTGAAAGGTTAGATGCCAGAAGCGGGTGTCACCACCCCGGCTGACTATGATGCCGCTATCCGCTTCTTCTTGCTCCACGAACTGGCGCGCCATCCGATGGCGGGAGGTTTTCTGAGCGCAATCGAACTCCGGGGCCAGCACTTCCGCCGCGCGTTCCCGCGAAAGCTGCATCAGCCTCCCTTCCGGCTCGTCTTGCATCGCGAGCGCAAGCCGCTGCAGGAGTGCAAGGCAACGGTCGGCAGGCGGCCGGCCGGCACGTCTTTCGCGCGATCGCGCCAGCCAGTTGAGGACCGATTCATACAAGTCGGCGCGCTGTTCCGGCAAGCGCCGCTCATTCCAGTGCACTACAGCCAGGGCCGTGAGGATCACGGGGTTTTGCGCCATACGCCGGATCTCGGCACTCGATCTCATCGCCTCCGTCAACTCCGCCAAGTGGAGGTCGGCCGCGCGGGCGTTCTCTGGAAACAGGCCGGTGCACCAGTGCCGCAGGAAGTTTTGAATGGCTTCCGGTCCCAGCGGCTCGATTTGGGCGCTCTCGAATCCGTCCAGAACGCTCTGCCCCGTGTAGGCCAGCGGTCGAGTGGTCACCACAAATCGGCAGCGTTTATAGGCCTGCGTGGCGTGCTCGAACAGGCGCGCAATGGACTCCCGCTCGGAAGTTTGTGAGGCCTCGTCCAGGCCATCCAGCAGCAGGATGCCAGAACCGTCGCGCAACTGCCGCTCGAAGAAGCTTGTGTTTAGTCCCCAGTCGAGATCCTGGCTCTTGGTCCCCAAAAAATGGACCAGCCAGACGTGGGAGTCGGGGGTCAAAGGCGCATCTGGAGACACTTGCCAGAAATTGCGAATGTGCTCCGTCAGGTCTGGAATGCGGATCAGTAGCGGGAGCGGCGGCCACCGCGCCCAAGGCGCGCCGCGGAGGGCTGCGGCCAGGCGGGCGATGAATCCGGTTGCCGCATCGTCCGCAGCGGCGGACGTGGCATTCGGGTTGCACAGAGCGAATGCGACGCGGCGCAGGAATGTGGTCTTGCCGGAGCCGGGACCACCCACGATCACCAGCCGGTGAGCGGACATCGCATCTTCGAGCCCGATCGGCTCGCGTCCTGCAGATCCCGCCGTAATCAGCGATGTGTACAGATCTTCGATCGGAAAACGATAAGCCTTCCCTGTCCCCACCTGCAGGCCGCGAATGTCGATCCAACCGGTTTGCTCGCGCAGGTAGTCGAGATATTTGGTGGGATCGGCGGAAGCTGCGGGCGCGACGAAGGGGCCGAACTCCGGATGGAGGTCGCGCCATTGGCGTAGCGCGTGCTCCACATTGCCGCGGAGGTCGTCCGGGTTCTGGAAAGTGGCGCGCACGCCGTGGCTGTCGATCCATTGCTTGAACTCATCAAGCTGGGCGACGTTGCGCTGGACCTCCGCGAACAGTTCGGCTGTGGCGTTCCCCTTTTCGATGGCGGCGGTGATGCGGTAGGCCTCGCGCTGGTCGAGCGGCCATTGGACGGCTGGGTCCACCAGGAAGGCGAGCACTTCTTTACCCTGGCGCGCGGCCTCTTCGCATTCGAGCCAGGCGATGCTTTTGAACTGGTTCGAGGGTTGGTCCGGGGGCACCCAGCCGTAGCGGTAGGCCACGACGGCTACCAGCACGTCGGCTTCGGTGACTTTGGCGCGGCAGACGTCGAGGGGCGGGTGGCCGGTGGCGGGGAAGTCCTCCATCATGACTTGCAGGAAGCCGGCACGCGAGGCGGCGCGCTCCGCGGCCGTGCGGTATTCTTTCAGGTCGGCGGAGGTGGAGGAGATGAATACGGCTGGCACGCGTGAGTCTCGCGGCATTGCTTTTATGTTATCTGAAGAGGAGGTTAAGGGCTATGTCGCGGATGCAACGAAACCAATGCTGTGGTCCCTGTCGCTTGGCTCGACCCTGTTTTGTGTAGACGTTCTCCGAAGTCCATAAGACGGTTGGAAATCAGAACTGAGTAAGTCGACGACTTCGTTGTTGATTTGAATCGGCCTGTCCGACCTGTGCGCATGCGGCTACAATCGGATCGTGGGCAAACGACGAATTCTGGTGACTGGCGGCGCGGGTTATATCGGCGCGCATACGGTCCGGCTGCTGCGCCAGCGCGGATATGCGGTTACGGTAGTCGACGATCTGTCGCGCGGATACCGTCACAACGTGGAAGCCGGCGACGCGTTCCACCCATTGCGCCTGCAGCAGACCGATGACATAGCCGCGGCGCTGGCGGGCCACGACGCGGTGATTCACTTCGCGGCTTATATCTCGGTGGGCGAATCGATGCGCATGCCGGAGATGTACTTCGAGAACAACGTGGCCGGCTCGCTGTCGCTGCTCACAGCCATGTTGCGGGCGGGCGTGAAGCATCTGGTGTTTTCATCGACGGCGGCGGTCTATGGCATACCGCACACGTCGCCGATTCTGGAGAGCTTTCCGATCGCGCCGGTGAACCCGTATGGCGTATCGAAGGTGATGGTGGAAAGCATGTTGCAGTGGTTCGATTCGATCCACGGCCTGCGCAGCGTTTGTTTGCGCTACTTTAACGCTTGCGGAGCGGACCCCGATGGGAGCCTGGGCGAGGAGCACGACCCGGAGACGCACCTGATCCCGCTGATGTTGCGGGCGGTGGTTACGGGTGAGCCGTTCACCGTGTTTGGCGACGATTACGACACACCGGACGGCACATGCATTCGCGATTATATCCACGTGAACGATCTGGCGGAGGCGCATATCCTGGCGTTGGAGGCGTTGCTCGCGGGCGGCGGCTCCGGCCAATTCAACGTGGGCACCGGCAAGGGGCATTCGGTGCTGGAGATGATGCGCAGCGTAGAGCGGGTGACTGGGCAGAAGGCGCCGTACGTGGTGGGGGCGCGCCGGGAGGGCGATCCGCCGGCGCTGGTGGCGAATGCCGACAAGCTGCGGAGAGCATTCGGATGGATACCGCGGCATGCGGATGTGCGCGATATTGTTTCGACCGCTTGGAGGTTCGAGGCCGGGCGCAAACCCCGCCCTCCACTATAATGGCCGCATGAAGCTACTGCTGGCATTTCTGCTCGTATCCATGGCCTGCGCACAGACATCTTACGATTTGCTGCTGAAGGGGGGCCACGTCATTGACGGCAAGAACAAGATCGACGGGGTGCTGGACGTGGCTATCGCAGGCGGCAAGATCGCGGCCGTCGCCGCCGATATTCCGGCCGCCAAAGCCGGCAAGGTCGTGGATGTCTCCGGACTGTACGTGGTGCCGGGCCTGATCGACATGCACGTGCATGTTTACGCCGGCACTGGACAGCGTGGCGCGTATTGCGGCGACAACAGCGTCTACCCGGACGGCTTCACTTTTCGCTCGGGCGTAACCACGGTGGCCGATGCGGGCAGTTCCGGCTGGCGCAATTTCCCGGATTTCAAAGACCGCGTGATCGATCGCGCCAAGACGCGCGTGCTGGCATTCCTCAACATCGTGGGAAAAGGCATGGCGGGCGCGCCCGAGCAGGATCTGGCGGAGATGGATGCCAAGGCCGCGGCCGAAATGGCCATTCGTTACAGCGACACTATCGTGGGCATTAAGACGGCGCACTACGCGGGTCCCGAGTGGACTCCAGTGGAGCACGCTGTGGAGGCGGGAACACTGGCCAACATTCCGGTGATGGTGGACTTCGGGACATTCCGTCCGGAGCGCCCGTTTCAGGAGCTGGTGCTGAAGAAATTACGCCCTGGGGACATCTACACGCACACGTATCTGGGCTGGGTGCCGATTCTGGACGATGACGGACACCTGCTGCCGTATCTTTTGGAAGCTCGCCGCCGGGGCGTGATCTTCGACGTGGGGCACGGCGGGGGCAGCTTTCTGTTCCGGCAGGCGGCGCCGGCGATGCGGCAAGGGTTCGGGCCGGATTCGATTTCGACCGATCTGCACATTGGGAGCATGAACGCGGGGATGAAGGACATGCTCAACGTGATGTCGAAGTTCCTGAACCTGGGCATGCCGCTGGAGGAAGTGATCCTGCGATCGACCTGGACGCCGGCGCGCGAAATCCGGCATGAGGATCTCGGCAGCCTGTCGGTGGGGGCGGCGGCGGATGTGGCGGTGCTGCGCGTGGAGGAAGGGCATTTCGGATTTGTGGATACCTATGGCGCACGCCTGAAGGGGAACCGCAGGTTGGATTGCGAGTTGACGCTTCGCAATGGCCGCGTGGTGTGGGACCTGAATGGCATCACGCGCGACGATTGGGAGAAGTTGGGCAACTATCTGGCGCAGGGCGATGCCACATGGGATGGGACACTGGCCGGCGAGGTGCGGAAGAGGAAATAGGCTGGCTTGGAGCAGGTTGAGGGCCTGGGCTGGAAGTATGGGTAAGCCGCATTAACCTCGAAACGCGCTAGCCGATCCGGAAAGCCTTTTCGACTGGTCGAACGAGAAGCACCGGAAACAACCGGACAGTTTGCCAACTGTCTTTTCAACTGCCTCGACTCACTGCTAACCTCACCTTAGATCGGCACGCGGCGCAGCCCAGCGTGGGTTTGTCCTTGCGCGAACTTATGACGTAAACACCTGTAACCTCGCGCACTCCGCCAGCATCGAAATAAGTGGCGCACAGTCAATCTGGTATTATGAAATTCTTAGCTGTATTCCTGTTCCTATCGATGCTTTTGCTGCCGGCCGCCGCTCTGGCGAAGAAAGCCGCCGCGGACTATCCGGCCACCTATGCGGGCGGCAGCTTGCCTCTGAACCACCACAAAGTCCGCGCCGCATTCGCCAACGATGAAGTGATTTTCATGCAGAGCGGACGCCGTATCGCTGTCCCGGTCAAAAGCATTACGGAAATATCGTGCGGCACCGAAGTGCGTCATCGTCTGGGCGCCTCGGTGCTCGACGTGGTTCCCTTGATGCATCTCGGCGAGAGCCAGGATCACTACATCGGAGTTGCCTGGACTGCTGCCAAGGGAAACACCGCGCGCGCGCAAGTGCTCCTGAAGTTGAGCCGCGTCGAATATAGCGATTTCCTCGCCGCGCTCGAGCGAGTGACCGGTATGAAAGCAGTCAACACCAACCAAGTGCCGACCGTGGTCCGCTACCAGATCTAAACCCTAGGCTTACTTGTTGCGTAGCCGCAGCTACAGCTTGATCCGCTCGAGCTTGCGGTACAACGTCTTCCGCTCAATCCCCAAAATCTGCGCGGCGCGGCTCTTATTGCCGCCCGTAGCGGCTAGCACCCGGCGGATCTGCTCCACCTCAGCCTCTGCAAGCGTCTCCACGGGTTCCTCGCGCGCTTCCATGGCCGCGAGCGCGCGCTGCACCGCCTCCGCGTCGATGCGTCCGTTCGGCGCCAGAATCGTAAGCCGCTCGATGAGATGCTGTAACTGACGGACGTTACCGGGCCAAGTGGATTCCTGCAAAGCCTTCAAGCCGGATTCCATCAACCGTGCGGATTGCCGGTAGCGCGCGTTGTACTTGTTTAGGAAAAACCGGGCCAGCAGCGGCACATCGCCGCGCCGGTCGCGCAAAGGCGGGATCACGATCCGCACCACGTTCAGCCGGAACCAGAGATCCTCGCGGAACTTGCCTTCCTCCACCAGCTTCTGCATGTCGCGATTGGTGGCGGCGAGCACGCGCACGTCCACCTGCTTGCCGCGCGCCGCGCCCACCGGGCGGATCTCGCGCTCCTGCAGGAAGCGCAGCAGCTTGAACTGGAAGTTCAGTTCGATGTCGCCGATTTCGTCCAGCAGCACCGTGCCGCGGTTGGCGGATTCGATCACGCCCATGCGGTCGCGATCAGCTCCGGTGAAGGCGCCTTTCAGCGCCCCGAACAGCTCGCTTTCGAGCAGCGTGGGAGCGATCGAGGCGCAATCCACCGGCACGAACGGCTGGCTGGCGCGCGCGCTGAAGCGGTGGATCATGCGCGCCACCAGTTCCTTGCCGGTGCCCGTCTCGCCCTCGATCAGCACCGTGGCGTCGGTGGGCGCAACCCGCGAAGCGGTCTTGTAGATCTCCACCATGGCCGCGGAGCTGCCGATCATTTCGCCTTCGGGCAAATCGTCGGGGCCGGCTTCTTTCTCGTCGCCTTCCTCGTCGTAATGGCGGGCGGCCTCGGCGCGCTTGATGGTGTCCAGCATGCGGTCGATTTCGAACGGCTTGGCGACATAGTCGAACGCGCCGCCGCGCGTAGCCGCCATCACCGTTTCCATGGTGCCGCGCGCCGTCATCAGGATTACGGAGCATTTGGGGTCTTTGTTACGCGCCGCATCCAGCACGTCCAGGCCGGTTCGATCGTCAATATAGATATCCGAAATCACGATGGGATAGCTATTTTCCGACAGCCGTTCCAGAGCTTCGCCGGTGGAGGCCACCGCGTCGACGTTGTAGCCTTCCAGCTCCAGAAATGTCGTCACGGTCAGGCGCACCGCCGGATCGTCTTCCACAACCAGTAATCGCTGCATCAGTCTTCTCTCGCGTGCTTCAAGCCAACGCCGCCGAAACCGGCGCAGGCAGCACCATGGTGAACCGGGACCCCTCCCCTGGGCGGCTCATCACTTCAATGGTACCGGAATGTTGGATCACAATCTGCTCCACGATGGAAAGGCCGATACCAGTACCGGCTTCGCCCGACTGCTCCGCGCGCCGGGTACGGTAGAATTTTTGAAAAATCTGTTTAACCTCCTTGTGGTCCATGCCGATGCCCTGGTCCTCCACCGAGATGTGCGCGTGGTCGTGCTTGCGCACCGCAGCCAGGGTCACCTGCGTGCGCGCGGGCGAGTATTTGATGGCGTTGGTCAGCAGGTTGTAGAAGGCGTATTCCATCAACTCGCGGTCGCCGGTGAGCAGGATATCCTGGGGCGCGGCTTCAGTGAGTATGCGGATCTGCTTGCGCTCGGCCAGCGGGAGCGCGCGCGCCACGCATCCCGCCATCAGCTCGCCCGCGGAGAAAATTTCTTTCTTCAACTCCACCTGTCCCGCGGACAGCCGCTCCATGCTGAGGAACATCTCGATCATGCGGCCCAACCGCTTAGATTCGGCATTGATCAATTCGGCGATCTGCTTGCGCTTCTCTTCCGGCAGAGCATAGCGGCCCATCAGTTCGCTGGAGCCTTGAATGGCCGTCAGCGGCGTGCGCATTTCGTGTGTGACGAAGTGGATGGTCTGGCGATAACGGTCGCGTTCGGCTTCGGATTTGCGCAGGCTGCGGCGCACCACCAGCAATTGATAACCGCCCGCTACGATCAGCGATAGCCAGGCCGACGATACCGGCGTGACGAACGAAAAGACGATGCGCTGGGTGAAGAACCAGTAGGGCGTCACGTGCGCGATTACCATGATGCCGGTGGCCAGGCCGTTCGCCCGGCGGCCCGTGAAGCGGCTATATGTCACTCCGATAGCCGCCACCAACAACAAGCTAAACGCCAGCACCGCCGAATCCGGCGCGTCCGTGATGAACAGCCCCCGCGCAATCGTTTCGAACGCATTCGCGTGGATTTCGACGCCCACCATGGGCGTCCCGCCGGAGTAAGGCGTGAAAAGCCAGTCGCGAACGGCGGTCTGCGCGGTCACTCCCGCAAAGACCACTTTGCCGGAGAAACTCGAGGCCAGCCGGGGATCGTCGAGGAGCGCCTTGAGGGAAATCCGCGGAATTTGCATCGAGGGCGGCGTGTAGCGGATGCGCATCAGGCGCAAGTTCGCGCGCGCGGCGGGAATCAGCCGGCCGCCCACATCGAGATCCTCGGGCGATTCCAGAATCGTCGCGGCGCGGCTGACGCGATAGGCTTCCAAAGACAACGCCCAGCGCCGCACACGGCCGGTGAATTCCTCGAGCGGCAAAGACCGGCCCACCGAGTCCAGTTGTCCGGATTGCTCCACATGCACATGCCCCAGCGCGGCCGCGTGCGCCGCGAACATCGGCAGCGGATCTTCCCAAGCCAAACCGTCGGGCAACAGTTGGCACGCCAGCACCAAGCGCGGCGTTGCGGCCATCGCGGCGGCCAGGCGCGCGTCGGTCTGCGGATCGCTCGCATCGGTCAGAATCACGTCGACCGCCACGGCTTTGGGCGAAGCCGCCGCGATCCGCTCCAGCGCCTCGGCCAGCGGCCTGCGCAATCCGCGCACGCCGCCGTAGGCGTTCAGGGACATCTCGTCGATCGCCAGCAGCATGCTTTCCGTTTGCCAAGGACGCGGCTGGTACAGCCGGAACATCCAGTCGTAAGCGTCGTTATCGATCTGCGCGCCGAAGCCGGTCCGCCAACTGACTGTCAAAGCTACGGCGAAGGCCGCCGCCAGCAGTGCCCAGTAGATCGCGCTTTGCCGATTCATGTGTATCGCTCACTCTAATAGTAGGTCGGCTTGGAGGGCGGCCAATCTTGGCCGCAGCCGCCTTTTAGGCGGCTTGAGCCGGCTGAAAACCGGCTGCGGGCAATATTGCCCGCCCTCCATCTACCTGCCCAGAGCCTTCTCGATCTCCTCCGGATCGCGCGGCAGCGCGCCACTCATCAGCCGCGCGCCATCCTTGGTCACCTGCACCATGTCCTCAATGCGGATGCCGATGCTCTCTTCCGGAATGTAGATGCCCGGCTCCACCGTGATGACGTTGCCTTCGGCCAGCGGCTGGCTGAAATCGGTGGCGTCGTGCACATCCAGCCCCACATGATGGCTGACGCCGTGCGTGAAGTACTTGCCCAGCGGCTCGCCGTGCAGATCCTGGCCATGCGTATTGATGTACTCACGCGCGATCTTGCTCAGGTCGCTCAGCGGAAGCCCCGGCTTGATCGCGGCGATCACCGCATTTTGCGCGCCCAGCACGATCTCGTATATTTCCCGCTGGCGTTTGCTGAACCGCGCGCCCACCGGGATGGTGCGCGTGATATCGGCGGCGTATCCGGCGCACTCCGCGCCTACGTCCATCAGCAACAATTCGCCCCGATCCATGCGCCGGGAGTTGCGGGAATAGTGCAGCACGGTGCTGTTCGGGCCGGACCCCACAATAGGCTCGTAGGCGCTACGCTCGCATCCTTCGTCGAAATAGACCGCGGTCATGGTGGCGGCTACCTGGTATTCGTATAAACCGGGAGCCGCGCGCTTCCACGCGGCGCGATGGGCTTCCAGCGTGGCGTCGATGGAACGCTGGATCAAGGCAAGCTCCTCGGGCGACTTATGCATGCGCAGCCGCGCGATTAATTGGGCGGCGCCGGAGATGCCGCGCAGCGGCGCCAGCGCCTTAAGATCGGCTGTGCTCTGCTCGCCTAGAGTGAAAATGCCCGCATAGCGGTCCAGTTGTTTGTGCAACTCGCTCTCGAAGTTCTCGACCGGCAACACCGTATCGAACCCGGTAAGCTGGCCGATGTTGGAGTCGTCCGGTCCGGCTTTGCGTCCGGTCCACTTTTCCTGGTCCGGCTGGCGGCGCGGCAGGAACAGGACGGCGTAAGGCTTGTCCTGCTGCGGCGGTGTAATCAATAGAATGGCGCCGGGCTCCTGCCAGCCGGTGAGGTAATAGAAATTGGACTCCTGGAAAAAGCCCGTGCGGATGTTCTCTTCGCCTTTCTCGGTGTGGCCGAATAACACCAGCACGCCGTTGTGCAGCTTCCCGGACAACTCGGCGCGGCGCGTACGATATTCGTCGGGTCCGGGCGCGGCCAGGCTGGGACGAGCGGCCAACAGGGCGCAGAACAGGTAGAGGGAGCGCATTTCCTATCCAGTATAATTGGTGCGCGCTCCCTCGAAACTGGCGCGGGAGGCGTGCAAGAGCCGGAAACATGCCCTTTCACGCCAGCGTTCAGCGACTGGACTCCGCTGCCTATTCTATGTCGAAATCGGCCACTCGCGTCTTCGAGTTGTTGAGCGCATCCTTGGCGGTTACCTCGACGCGATAAGCGCCCGGACTGAGTTTATCGAACGGCAGCTTGAGTCCGATTGGAATCACCGGATTACCTGCGCGAATCTGGTTGTTTACGGCTATCAGTCCGGAATCCTGCTTGGCTTCCTGGGTCTTGCGGTCCAGCAGGCGAAGCTGGATCCCCACAACAGGCGGAGTCTTGTCCCCCGCATGAGGTTCGTAGATCTCGGCGTACAGAGCGGCGTGATCGGTGGCCTTGAAACGGTACGCGGCGGCGGGCGTGAACTGATAGCCCTGCGCGATGAGGGGCGTGTGGCCTTCGAGCAAAACGGCATCGAGGTCCGATCCCACGTCGGCGGCCCGATGCAGATCGTTGCTGAGCGCCAAGGCGCTCAGACCGAATTGCTTGCTGTCGTACGGTTCGACCGTCAGCGGCAACTCCAACTTGCCGAAGGTGGGGCCGCCGGAACTGAAGGCTGCCTTCAGGGTGTACTGGCCGGAAGCGATGTCAAACTGCCCGTCGTAGTAATATGGGTGCTCGTTAAAGGCCTGCACGTCCTTCTTGCCCTCCAACTCGATCTTCTTGTTGTCGCTAAAACGCGCCGCCACGCTTCCGTCGGGGCGGTAGGCAATGGCCAGGATGTTCAAATCGGCATGAAATTTCCCATGCTCCTTCTCGAACTTGATACTCTGCGCCGGGATATTCATCGCTACATCGACGCGGGCGGTATTGTTCGACGAATAGAAGAACGGCGCCTGCATGCTGGCGCCGGCCACTCCGGCCGCCGAGCCGGACACGCGATTTTCCAGGTCCTTCTCGACCGGATTTCCAGCCAGCATATCCGTGGGTTTGACGTTGCAATAGCCGTTGCGGAAGCGAACCTCGGTTCCCGGGCGATCCAGTTTCACCTTCAGGAAATGGCAGCTTCCCTCCTTCGTCTCAGGCGGTGTGTAACCCAGCAAGTAGAACTGGTCCTGCTCCTTGCCGATCTTCTGCATCCCGCCCAACAGGTCGTTGGTGTTGACGATTACGAAACCACCGGTGCCATCCGCCAGCGCGAAAAGGACCTGTTGATTGGTGGTCGCGCTGGCCGGGAATGGCGGAATCAGATTGCGCGACTGGTTGTACGGATTCAGGGTGCTGTTGTTGAGGTTATTGTTCGTGGTGCCCCCACCGCCCCGCCCGCCGCCGCCCGATCCCGTGCCGCCGCCTTTACCGCCGCCGCTGCCGCCGCCGGTGCCGCCGCCCGATCCCGTGCCGCCGCCTCTGCCACCACTACCGCCGCCCGTGCCGCCTCCTGTGCCGCCTCCCGTGCCTCCCCCTACGCCGCCACCGTGCTGGAAGAAGGCCATCCCCATCGAATTCGCCGGGCTATAAGAAGCTAGAACCAGACGCGCTACATCGGGAGTAGACGGAGACCAAAGGCTCGCGCCATTGGGTCCAGCCGGGGCGCCGCTTACCAGACCGCGCACATCGATGGGATAGATCGCCACGTTGGCGCGATTGCATTCTGAAATCACGGCAGTCAGTTCGGACATATTCTCCGGGGGCACCCTGAAACCGGAAGTCAGGAATACTACGATCTTGCGCCCGGGTATGGGCGCGAGCAGCTTTGCCACGCTGCGCAAGGCCAGCAACTCGTCCCATAGTCCAAACGCGGATTCGGCCTTGCCCAGGTTCGGCATACCGGTGGAGGCCACTTGCACCGGTTCATTGGGCGACACCGGCGAGAATTTGACGCCTCCAACCACTTTCTTCAGACGGTCGGCGTCCGCCGTGAAGTTCTGCGCGACACTGATACTGCCGGCGTAATTGATAATGGCCATCAGGCGGTTCGGACCGGCGTTGGCGTCGATGAACTGTGCCGCCGCCTGGCGCGCGCGCGTCTGGTCGCCAAAATCCATAGTGGCGTTGTCGAACAGCATCACCATATAATGCTGCTGATTGTTATTGGGCGAGTTGGGACTGGCCTCATAGGAAAAGCTGGTGATCTGCTGTTCCTTATTGTCTTCCCACACGCGAAAGTCTTTCTGTTCGAGATCCCGAACGTATTGGCCTTTCTTGTCGGTGACGACCGCGTCCACCAGGACCACGCGCGTCTCCGTCTTGATCACCGGCAGGGGGCTGGAGGCCTGGGCATTGGCGTCCTGTGCCCGCGCTACCGCGCCCGCCATGACGATCGCGGCCGCCAGAAGTAACATGCTGCGTACCTGCATATTGCACCTCAATTCATGGGAATATCGACAGTGCCATTGGCCGCTGCCATGAGTTGTCCTTC
>JBEKTJ010000155.1:0-16436 GCA_049516155.1 Bryobacteraceae bacterium | reverse complement strand
CCTTCTCATATTCTCCGACGTTCGGACCGTCCGCGCTCTGGTCCAGTTTCAGAGCCTTTGGAGTGTGCCCCCGGCACGTTCCCGTGCTGAAAGGCGGCTGCGGGCAGGATTGCCCGCCCTCCCGATCTACGTGCCGCTCCACTTCAGCAAGCTGGTACAAGGCCGGGTCAATGGGTCGTCGCAATGGTTCGGACTGATGCGCAGCGCATAACCCAAACGACCGGTTCGCTCCGGCACGACCTCCTTCTCGAAGATCGCCACCGTGCCGTTCTGGCTGGTGGAGGGCAGCACCATCACTTCGGTGTCCTCAAGGCCGCCATCGGTGCCCACGCGGCCCATTACCACTTCCACACGCACTTCCGAGGGCTGCAAACCGGCCAGATCGATGGCGGCGCGGACGGGTATCGGATGTTCGCTCATGAGCGTACCGACGGGGGGTGCGCCAGTTTCCACGAAGCGCACCCGGTCCCAGACTTGCCTAACCCGGTTGTTCCAGGCCGCCTCGGTGCGGGCTTCCTGGTAATCGTTGGCGCGCAACCGCACGGCGTCGGCATGCGCCGGATCGTAAAATTCGCGCGCGTATTCCGCCACCATGCGGCGCGAATCGAACTGCGGCGTCAATCCCATCAAGGATTGCTTCACGCGTTTCAGCCACTCGCGCGGGAGCTGGTCGCGCCGCTCGTAAAACAACGGGACAATCTCATTCTCCAGCAAGTAGTAAATCTCGCTGGCGTGCAGACCGTCCTGCTCGTCGGTATATTGCTCGCGGTCGCCAATGGCCCAGCCGCCGGATACTTCATAAGCTTCGTCGAACCAGCCGTCCAGAATGCTCAGGTTCAGCACGCCGTTGATGCCAGCCTTCATGCCGCTGGTGCCGCAGGCCTCCTGGCCGCGCTTGGGAGTGTTCAGCCACAGATCCACGCCCTGCACCATTTCGCGCGCGATCTTCATATCGTAGTCTTCGATGAAGACCACGTGCTTCCACAGATCCCGGTCGCGCGAAAGTTGCACGATATCGCGGATGAAAGTCTTGCCTTCGTTATCGCGCGGGTGCGCCTTGCCGGCGATCACGATCTGCACCGGCATATCCTTATTGCAAAGGATACGCTTGATGCGGTCAACGTCGCGGAACAATAGCGTGGCGCGTTTGTAGGTGGCGAACCGCCGCGCAAAACCGAGCGTCAGCGCGTTGGGATCGAGCACTTCCTCGGTATGCCGCATCTCCGTAGCGGATGCCTGCCGGCGCAACGCCGAGGAGCGTTGCCGCTCGCGCACGAAATTCACCAACCGCCGCTTGCGGCGGCGATGCACTTCCAGCAGTTCTTCGTCCGGGATCTCTTTGACCTGCTCCCAGATGGAGGGCTCGGCCAAGCGGTCGCGCCAGTCCGGCTGCAGGTACTGATCGTAGAGCGCCGCCAGGTCGCCGTTCAGCCAGCTTGTCAAATGCACGCCGTTGGTAACCGAGCTGAGCGGCACTTCCCAAACCGGCAGTTGGGGCCACAGGTCGTGCCACATTTCCTGGGAGACCTCGCGATGCAGTTTGCTGACGGTATTGCGATGGGCGGACGTTTTCAGCGCCAGGATCGCCATTGAGAAGCGCTCTTCGCGATTGGCGGGATTGCGGCGCCCGAGCGCCATCAACTGGTCGAAATCAATCCCAATGTCCGCGCAATAGGCGTTGAAGTAGTGATACATCAGGCCCGGATCGAACAGGTCGATTCCCGCCGGCACGGGCGTATGCGTGGTGAAAATATTGCTGGCGCGGGTGGCTTGCAGGGCTTCTTCGAAATTCAATCCGTGCTCGCGCTTGAGCAAGCGCACGCGCTCCAGCGCCAGGAATGCCGAGTGCCCTTCGTTCATGTGATAGACGGTGGGTTCCAGGCCCACTGCCTTGAGCGCGCGCAGACCGCCCACACCCAGCACGAACTCCTGCCGCATACGTGTGTCGGTATCGCCGCCGTAGAGCGAGTCGGTGATGCTGCGATCCTGCGGCAATTGGTTCTCCGGTATGTTGGTGTCCAGAAGGTACAGGGTGACTCGCCCGACCTCCATCTTCCAGACCTGAATCATGACTTTGCCGGTGGGCAGCCGGACGAAGACCTTGAGGTTCTCGCCCTGGGCGTCGCGCACCGGAATCGCCGGCAGAGTGTAGAAGTCGTTAGTGGGATAGCGCTCCTGCTGCCAACCGTCGGGGTTCAGTATCTGACGAAAATAACCCTGCTGGTAGAGCAGCCCCACGCCCACCAGCGGCAGATCGCAGTCGCTGGACGATTTCAGATGATCGCCCGAAAGCACGCCTAGGCCGCCCGAGTAGATCGGGAGGCACTCGGAAAGGCCGTACTCGGCCGAGAAGTAGGCGATCAGTTTGCCGTCGGTGCGCGGCTTGCCGCCCTGTACGTGCACATCGTAGCGCTGGCACGCCATATTGTAGAGCGCCAGATAGCGCGGATCGGCGGCGGCGCGCAGCAAAGCCGCGCGGGAAGCCCGGCCCAGCATCAGCACGGGATTGTAGTTGCACTCCCGCCAGAGGTTGGCGTCCAGCCTGCGGAAGAGGGCGCGGATCAGCGGTTCCCAGGTCCACAGGATGTTGTAGGCCAACTCCGGCATGCGGGACAGTTGCTCCGGCAGCGCCGGACGGACCAGGAATTCATGTACAGGCTGAATACGAAATGGCATCGTTACGATTGATCTCTTTAAGATAGCGCAGTTGGCGGGGTAAGCGGTTCCACCCGCAGGGCGAACAGACGGTAGTGGGTCAATTTGGATTTGGAGGGCGGGCAATTCTGCCCGCAGCCGGCTTTTCAGCCGGCTCTGGCCGCCTAAAAGGCGGCTGCGGCCAAGATTGGCCGCCCTCCAAAATTAAACCTGACCGACTACCGAACGGACGCGCGGGTTACCGGAAAATCGATTTGGCGATCATGGCATGGACGCCCTTGTTGCCATCCACCAATTGCGTGATGCTCAAGTCGGCGGCGACGCTGGTCAGCATGTATGCGTCGTCCCGCGTGAAGTGTTTTTCCGTAACCAGGAAATCGATCATCTCCTCAACCGCCAGCTTGGCGGCCTCCCGCAAGTCTTCATGCATGCCCATGGCGATGTAGTGCGTAGGCGTCTCGCCACGCGGCCAGCGTAGATGCAGATCCTTGCGTACGACGAACTGGAACACGCCGGTCAGCGACGTTTCGAGCGCGGTAATATCGACTTCGCCATTGCCCTGGCCGGCATGACCGTCGCCCACCTGAAACAACGCACCGGGTGCATGTACGGGGATGAAGAGAGTGGCGCCCGCCACGAACTCCTTATTGTCGATGTTTCCGGCGTGAAACCAGGGCGGCGCGCTGCTGATCCGCCCGAGGTTCTCCGGCGGCGCCACGCCCATGCTGCCGAAGAACGGCCGCAGCGGGATCTCAATGCCGGGGGAGAATCGCGCGATCATCTTTTCCCGGTCGAGTGGAATGATTTTCGTTCGGGCGTAGGGAAACTCGTCGGGTAGGAACCCGGCTCCCGGACGGAAGGCGTTGTACGCATACGAAATCGCAAGCTGTATGGATCGAATGCGCACCTCCAGGGTGTCGCCGGGTTCCGCGCCCTCCACATAGATCGGTCCTGTCAAGATGTGGCCGCCGGGCCCCTTGTCGGCGACTTCGCGGTAGATATCGCGCAACGCGGGCTCGACATCGGCGGGCGGCACACCCGCGGCTTCCAGCCGCGCCGGACTATTGGTGATCAGGGTTTCTACCTCGACCGAATCGCCTGAGCGGATGCGCAACACGGGCGGGGTCGACGCCGCATAATACCCCCAGGCGACTGTTTTGGGAGTCGCCTTCAAGTGGTAGAGCGCCTGCTCAGGGCTGGCGGCCGCCGCCTGCAGTGCGGCAAAAATCAACAGTAATTGCGCGTGATGGGCCATAGCAATTTCTTAATCTTATCGAAACGCTCGCTGCGTCCACTCTGAAAGCGGAAAATTCCTAAGCGATTGGAAGAGCGGCCTGAGCTGGCGGCGCGTGGCGCGGTAGTTCACTCGCAGCGTGCTGGAGCGGCGATCTCCTGGTGTACGCACGCGCTCTGGCGGAATTGGAATCCATACGGCCGGCACATTTCAAGACTGTGCTATCTGCGAACGACGGTTCGCTCCTGCGCCGGATCCGCCGGCTGACCAATCCCGTGGCGGCGCACAGGCCCGCCGGATGGGGAGCGGCCTGGTCTTTGGGTGCCCCGCTGCTATTGGGGATCGCAGGAGTTGCGGTGACCGGCGCGCGAGGGCAAAGCCAGCCGGTGGTAAACCTGGACACCGTGTGGGCGAACACGGTGAAGCAAGGCGATATGAAACTGGAGGTGCGCGGGTTGGGCCGATTGACGTCCGACCATACGGCGGCGCTCAAAGTGGCGGAGACGCAGATGCAGGACGTGCGGCAAAACGAGCCGACCATCATTGCGTTCCGGAATCGCAAGGAGACCGTTCGCGGCAAGGTTGCAGTGGTGCATCCGGAAGTGGCGAACGGCACAATGACTGTGGACGTAGCGATGGATGACGCTTTGCGCCCGGTATCAATCTGCAGGAACCGGTGGACGGGATTATTACGGTAGGGGGGCTGACGAACGTGGTATACGTGGGCAGGCCGGTGTTCGGCCGATCCAACAGTCGGGTTATGCTCTTCAAGCTCGAACCCGACGGCCATTCGGCGAAGAAGGTTCCGGTGCAGTTCGGCGCGACCTCGGTGCAACTGATCGAGATCAAGAGGGGTCTGCAGCCAGGGGACAAAGTGATCGTCAGCGATATGTCGCAGTATGACGGGGTAGCCGCGATTGTGTTGCGGTGATGGCTTCTGCTACGGTTCTTCGGGTGCCCAAGGCCAACGATGCTCTGAATCACGCCACGGCGTCAAACTCCGCACAGCAACTTAAAGGCGACCCAAAATGGCGCCAGCTACCCCCGCCGCCACACGATGGCCCCGTCCACAATCGTGGCCACCGGACCGCCCCGGAACGCATGCCCGTCAAACGGAGAATTACGGCTCTTCGAAAACGACTGGTTGACGTCGTATGTCCAGTGTAGATCGGTGCTGAAGATGGTCACGTCGGCGGGAGCGCCCACGGCCAGCGTGCCGCGATTCAGGTGAGGCACGCGCGCGGGTCGCGGCCGTATAGCAGGAACCGCTGGCATGCTGCTAACATCGATTTCGAGGGTCTTCACACGAGTTTCGGCTTCGGACGGAAGACCGTGCTTATGTCGGTTGACGGTGTTGCAAACGTCGAAAGCATAGTTGGGGCCGTTTTGGCGGTTCCTTCACTGGTGCAGATTTTCCGAACAAAACGGGTCGCCGATGAAGTCAAGGATCGGGTTTCTAGCGTCGAGGCGAAGCTCGCCAAGTTGAGCGCCGTGATGCTCTCACGGCAATAGTGGCCGAGCTCGACGAAATAAAGCATCTGCATCGGCTGGGCGTCTGGACCATCCTGCCCGCCAGGTATTCGGCGATCCGGAGGAGGCTGATTTCGCTAAAGATAGAGAACGCCAGCTTATCGCAGCAGGAATCCACGCTCCAGAGCATGATCCAGCAATTCTCCGACATGGAGCACAAGATCGAGGTCGCTATAGCAGCGGATCGGCCGCCCAAGGATGTTCCGTCCCTAACCAGAGTGCTAGCTCAACAAGCCGACAAGTTGAACGAGATGCATTCGTTTATCAGAAAGGCCATGGAGGAAGAGCAATGACCGAGGAAAAAGTTTTCGAGCTTGCGAATAGGCTCCTGGCGAGAACGAGGGCAGGTACTCAGCACTGGGAAGGAAGTGTTTCGGATCAGGCATTTTTGACGTCGTTCCCGAAGTATTCCGTCAAGATCGGACGAGTTGCCGACGCGGACGGCGAGAACTGGTTGACAGTGATATGGATCTATAACGAGGCTGGCACCGAGATCGAAGCAGTTCGCCAAGATGAGCTGGCCGAAAAGCTCCAGGGCTCCCGTCTGCTGTCCGAAAGGCTCGCGGGTCCCAACGTGGCCAATTTGCTGAAGGAGCTATACGATGCGGCGCGACGAAGCGCGCTGAATGTCGAGGGGGCGCTCGACGACCTCCTCGCCAGCCTGCGATGATCCGTGGCTGTTCGAGCCGCAGAAGCATTTGCGATCAATCCCGCCGCCAAACCATCGCCCCCTCCACAATCGTCGCCATCGGCCCTCCGGAGCGCATTCTCGTCAAACGGTACACCCCGGCTCGCGGAGAACGATTGGTTCAAGCCGTAAGTCCACTCTGAATTTGTACCAAAGGTCGCCACGTCGGCGGAAGCGCCTGCGGCCAAGGGTCCTAGGCACTGATCGTTGTCGTCCACGCGCGATTGCGGGTCGCTCCACTTCCTTCAAGAGTTCAACTCCCGCCTTTTCCATCTGATCTCTTGAGAGGTGCTTAAACTCCCCTCTCCGAGTGAACTCATGGATGCAGTTCTGCCGCCGCCGATGGTCCGCGGGTATCTCGTTAAGTTTGAGGTAAAGCGCATGCTCGAAGTCGGCCATCGTGGCAGGTTCCACGGTGCCCACGCTGCTCAACGGTACAGCCGTGGTATCGAAGCACGGATGCGGCGGCCACGGCCAACCGAGCTCGTCGACCCAAAACGCTCCTCCGTTGTGGCGCACCAGGTAGACCATCTGCCGGCATCGTTGACAGCGACAGCGAACCGCACCTCGCAGAGCTTCGTCGGAATATGGCGCCCGTTCCCCACAGGGCAGCCCATGGGGATGAATCGGCGTGCACACCCCCTTGATGATTCGAAAATCGATGTCTTGTCCGCAGTTGCGGCAGGGCTTCATTATTGGACCGCTCCGCGTATCGTACCCTCACAGTTGGGTCGGAGGACCTCGTTGCCCAACGGCTCTCTATGCTCGGCGTTTCGCATACCTCTCCCTTTCAACAATCACGTTGAATGCAAGAATGCTGGATCCAGCAGAACAGTCGGCTCCAGCCGTTTCCGACCGATAGGAAGGAATGGCATCAGCTAACCCCGCCGCCACACGATGGCCCCAGCGACAATCGTCGCCACCGGGCCGCCCCGGAACGCATGCCCGTCAAACGGAGAATTGCGGCTCTTCGAAAACGACTGGTTGACGTCGTAGGTCCACTGTAGCTCCGTGCTGAAGAGGGTCACGTCGGCGGGAGCGCCCACGGCCAGCGTGCCGCGATCCAGGTGAAGCGCGCGCGCAGGTCCGGTCGACAGCAGCGCCACCAGGCGAATAAGCGGAATCTTGCCGGTATGCACCAGATGCTCCAGCGCCAGGCCCAACGCCGTCTCCAGGCCGATGATGCCGAAGGGACACTTCTCGAACTCCTGCATCTTTTCGCTGCCGGGGTGCGGCGCGTGATCGGTGGCGATGGCATCCACCGCGCCGGACACGATGCCATCCACCACTGCGCCCGTGTCGCAAGCGGTGCGCAGCGGCGGCTTCATCTTGAAATTGCTGTCGTAGGGCCGCATGTGGGCGTCGGTCAGGGCGAAGTGGTGCGGCGTAGCTTCGCAGGTGACCGGCAATCCGCGCTGCTTGGCGTAGGCGACCATCGCCATGGCATTGCGGGTGGAAATGTGCGCTACGTGGAAACGCGCGCCCGTAAGCTGCGCGAGCAGGATATCGCGCGCCACCATCACATCTTCGGAACTGGCCGGAATGCCGCGCAGGCCCAGCCGTACGGACTCATAGCCCTCGTGCATGTCGCCGCCCGCGCTCAGGTTCAGGTCTTCACAATGGTCGATCACCGGCAGGTCGAAGGAGCGCGCGAATTCCATGGCGCGGCGCATCACGCGGGCGTTCATCACCGGGCGTCCGTCGTCGGAGATGGCCACCACACCGGCGGCTTTCATGGAGCCGATGGCCGACAACTCTTCGCCCGCGCTGTTCTTGGTAATGGCGCCGATGGGGAAGACATTCGTTACGGCGAATTTGCGCGCGCGCTCGACGATGTAGCTGGTCACGGTGGCGTTGTCGTTCACCGGAAGCGTGTTGGGCATACAGCAGATGGACGTGAATCCGCCGGCGGCGGCGGCGCGCGCGCCAGTCTCGATGGTTTCGGCGTGCTCGATGCCCGGCTCCCGCAAATGCACGTGCATGTCGATGAAGCCGGGCGCTACGATCAGGCCGGTGGCGTCGAATATATCCGCGCCCGGACCTTCCAGACCCGCGCCCACGGCGGCGCCGATTGCAGCGATCATCCCGTCCCGGATGAGCACGTCCGACAGCATGTCGGTGTTCGAAGCCGGATCGATGACGCGCCCGTTCTTAATCAGGAGTTGAGACATCAGCCAATCACCCGCTCCAGCACCGCCATGCGCACAGCGACGCCGTTTTCGACCTGGTTGAGTATTACGGAGCGTTGCGAGTCGGCCACTTCCGAAGACAACTCGCGCCCGCGGTTGATGGGGCCGGGATGCATGACGATGACCTCCGGCTTGGCCAGATCCAGGTGTTCCAATTGCAAGCCGTAAAAGTGGAAATACTCGGCGGCCGGAAACGCCGCTTCGTGCTGGCGCTCAAGCTGCACGCGCAGCATCATGATCACATCGGCGTCGCGAATGGCCTCGCGAATGTCGTTGGTCAGGGTCACGCCAGGCGCGATCCTGGCGAGTTCGCGCGGCAGCAGCGAAGCGGGACCGCACAGCACAATATCCGCGCCGAATTTCGAAAGCAGATAGACGTTGGAGCGCGCCACGCGGCTGTGGGCGATGTCGCCGATAATGGCCACGCGCAGGCCCTCCAGGCTCGGGCGGCGATCGAGGATGGTGCGCGCGTCCAGCAGGGCCTGGGTAGGGTGTTCGTGCGTCCCGTCGCCGGCGTTGATGATGGGCATGGCCAAGTGCCGCGCCAGAAAGTGAGGTGCGCCGGAAGCCGCATGCCGCATGACAATGGCGTTGGGGCGCATGGCCGCTAGCGTGTTCAGCGTGTCCACCAACGATTCGCCTTTGGAAACGCTGGAGCCGGAGGCCGCGATCGAAATGGCATCTGCGCCCAAGCGTTTGGCTGCGATTTCGAAGCTGGTGCGTGTGCGCGTGGAGGCTTCGAAGAAAAGATTGACAATCATCTTTCCGCGCAGCGTGTCCAGTTTCTTCTGCGATTGATCCTGGACGGGTTGAAACTGCTTGGCGCGCGCCAGGATCGTTTCAATCTCGGCGCGGTCCAGTTCTTCAATTCCCAGCAATCCCGCCGGCATGGTTTTAAACGGCTTCGCTTTCCGCGGCTTTTTCGACCAGCAAGACCTTCTCCATTTGGTCGATTTCCTGAAATTTGACTTCGATGATTTCGCTATCCGACGTTTGCACATTGCGGCCCACGAACTGGGCTTCGATGGGCAACTCGCGGTGGCCGCGGTCGATCAGAACCAACAGGTGTACGCGGGCTGGGCGGCCGTGGTCGAACAGGGCGTCCAGCGCGGCGCGGATGGTGCGGCCGGTGTACAGCACATCGTCCATCAGGATGATGTCTTTACCTTGCACGGAAAACGGAATTTCGGTGGCGCTGACCACCGGCTTGATGTCCACGGTGGTGAGATCGTCGCGGTAGAGGTTGATGTCCAGTATGCCGACAGGCACGGCGCGCTGCTCGAGCGATTCGATCTTGCGTGCCAGGCGCTGCGCTAGCGGCACACCGCGGCGGCGGATGCCGATGAATGCCAGGCGGTCGAGATCGGAGTTCTTCTCCAGGATTTCGTGCGCCAGCCGCACCAGCGTGCGGTCGATTTCGGAGGCGCTCATGAGTTGGCCTTTGATGCGAGTGAGTGGCATGGGCGTAGTAAGGATCAGGGTAGCATGTCAAACCGTGGCAACGGTTCAGGAGTGTAAATATTTGCGGCGGGAGAGCCGGTCTCTTGAAATTGGGTGTACACTGACGACAATTATGCATACCCAAACTTCGAAAAAACTGTTATTTCTCGCAGGATGTGTCTGGTTTGTAGCTGCATTTCCAGCCGCAGCGCGGGCGGCGAACGCTTACATCGTACGCAATCTTACTTCGGACATCCCCGATCTAGCCGATTATACCGATCCGAACCTGAAAGGCGCATGGGGAATCTCGGAATCGAGCACCAGTCCATTTTGGATCTCGGATGCCGGGTCGGGTTTGTCCACACTTTACAACAGCGCGGGTGCGGTGCAAGGGCTGGTGGTGACTATACCCGCTTCCAAGGCGAGCGGCGCCACCGCCACAGGCACTCCGACCGGAACCGTATATAACAGCACCACGGGTTTCACGATTGCTACCGGAGAAGCGGCCGCGTTCATCTTCGCCACTTTGGACGGTACTATATCCGGCTGGAACCACAGCGTGAACGCAAGTCAAGCGCAGGTGATGGTGGACAACTCGGCGGCCGGGGCAGTTTACACTGGCTTGGCGATTGGCACGAACGGCTCCAATACCTACCTCTACGCCGCGAATTTCAGCAAGGGAACTATTGACGTCTTTGACTCAACCTATACCGCGGCGACTCTGCCGAATGCATTCACGGATAGCAATCTGCCGGCGGGCTACGCGCCATTCAATATTCAGAATCTCGCGGGTAATCTGTATGTCGCCTACGCGCTGCAGGATACCGCTAAGACCTTTGTGACGGCTGGCGCGGGCGACGGATACGTGGACGTTTACAGCACGGCCGGAACGCTCATGGACCGGCTGATTTCCGGCGGAAATTTGAATGCGCCCTGGGGGCTGGCGATCGCTTCCAGCGGGTTCGGCGATTATGCAGGCGATCTGCTGGTGGGGAATTTCGGCGATGGCGCCATCAACGTGTTCAACCCCACCACGGGAGCATATGTTGCTACACTCAACAACGTCGACGGCACTCCCATCGTAATCCCGAATCTGTGGGCCTTGCAGGTTGGCAATGGCGGCAGCGGAGGAGACTCGAATGCGATCTATTTCACGGCCGGGATCCCGGGCCCGGATAATGGAAACCACGGGTTGCTTGGCCGGTTGCAAGCGGCGCCTATCGTCACCGCCGCGGACGTGGTCAATGGGGCGAGCTTTCTACCCGCGATCGCGCCGAACACATGGGTGACGATCACGGGAGGAAACCTGTCCGGCACGACGCGGGTTTGGGATACCGACGACTTCGTGGGTACGGCGCTTCCGACAGACATCGACAGCGTGAGCGTGACGGTGAATGGGACATACGCGTATGTGGAATATGTCAGCCCTACGCAGCTTAACGTTTTGCTGCCCGTGAGCCTTGCGTCGGGACAGGCGCAATTGGAGACTTACAACTTCGGGCTGGCTAGCGGGGCGGTGACTGTGCAGGTACAAGACGTGGCGCCGGCGTTCTTCCTGCAAAGCGATGGGACGCACATCATCGCGACGCACGCGAATGGCACGCTGGTAGGACCAACCAACACGACAACCGGGGCCACTCCGGCGGCGCCCGGCGAGACCATTGTGCTCTATGGCACGGGGTTCGGTGTGACTAATCCCGCAACGCCGGCAGGGCAATTGATTACGAGCGATCTTCCCCTGGCGACGACGCCAACCATTACGGTGGGCGCGACGGCCGGTCAGGTTGTGTTCGCCGGTCTCATTTCCGCCGGTTTGTTCCAGATCAACGTGATAGTGCCCGCTTCGACACCCAGCGGAGATGTGGCGGTGGTGGCCTTGGTGGGGTCCACGGCGTCGCCGGGTACCGCGGTGATCGCAGTGCAGTAGAGCTGATCGCAACGGCCGAGATATTTTTCGTGAACCTGAAGCGGGCGCAGGCGGGACAAAATCATCTAATTTACTTGAGAGGTGTTCCTTCCACGACAACTATGCTAATGGTGCCCCGATTCAGGGATCAAGAACAAATGCCTGCCCAGATCTGCCACGAGATGGAAATCAAACGATTTCGAATCGCTTGCGGCGAATTCATCGGCGTCAGTGATGTGGACAGAGAGGAGCTTGAGAAACCAGGAGTGGCATTGGTGCCAAAAGGATTCCGCTACGATGAAGGCATGTTTGCGGCGCACGCACGCGGCAATTCCATGGAACCTAAGATCGCTCACGGAACGTGGTGCCTTTTCCATACCGATGTGGTCGGCACGCGCCAGGATCGTATTGTCTTGGTGGAGGACCGGGGCGAAACTGGCGGCGAACGTTATACCTTAAAAAAGTACCACAGCCTGAAGCGCTATTTTCAGGATGGCACATGGGATCACGAAGGAATCCTCCTGCTCTCCTTAAACTCTCAGCACGCCCCAATCCGTCTGAAAGAAGATGGGTGCTATAACATTTGCGGCTGGTATGTTGGCAATGTTCCGCAAATCCAGCGCGTTGAGCAACCTCGTTATCAGGTTGTCCCAGAGGACGAATGAGAAGCAGGCGCCATGGCCCTACTCCACCCGGTAATTGGGCGCTTCTTTGGTAATCACCACGTCGTGCACGTGGCTCTCGCGCAGGCCCGCCGGAGATACCCGCAGAAACCGCGCATTCTCGTGCAGCGCCCGGATGTCCGGCGCACCGCAGTAACCCATGCCGGATTTCAAGCCTCCCACAAGCTGATAAACCAGTTCAGCGAGCGGTCCCTTGGCGGCCACGCGGCCCTCGATGCCTTCCGGCACCAGCTTGCCGTTAGCGTCCTGCGCATAACGGTCGGCATTGCCCTGCATCGCGCCCATCGATCCCATGCCACGATAGGTCTTGAACGTGCGGCCCTGAAACAGCACCGTTTCGCCGGGGCTTTCGTCGGTGCCGGCCAGCAGGCTGCCGATCATTACCGCATCGGCGCCGGCGGCGATGGCTTTGGTGATGTCGCCGGAAAACTTGATGCCGCCATCTGCGATCAGCGGCACGCCCGCCGGCTGGGCGGCGCGCGAACACTCCCGAATGGCGGTAAGCTGCGGCACGCCCGCGCCGGAAACCACCCGCGTGGTGCATATGGATCCCGGACCGATGCCGACCTTGATGCCATCCACGCCCAACGAGATCAATTCGCAAGCGCCCTCATACGTGGCCACGTTTCCGGCGATAAGTTGCACCTCCGGCAGCGCCCGCTTCACCGCTTTCACCGCCGCCATCACGCGCTCCGTGTGTCCGTGCGCGGTGTCGATAGCCAGCACATCCACCTTGCGCGCCACCAGTTCCTGCGCCCGCTCCAGAAAATTCTCGGTGGCGCCGATGGCCGCGCCTACACGCAGGCGGCCTTGCTCGTCCTTTGCGGCATACGGATATTTCAACTTCTTCTGAATGTCTTTAACGGTGATGAGTCCCTTCAGATGGTAGTGGTCGTCCACCACCAGCAGCTTCTCCACGCGGTGCTGATGCAGAATGGCCTCGGCTTCCTCCAGCGTGGTGCCCACGGGCACGGTGATGAGATTGTCCTTGGTCATCACGTCCCGGATGGGGACGTCGGAGCGCGTCTCGAATCGCAGATCGCGGTTGGTCAGAATGCCCACCAGCCGCGGGCCTTCGGTCACCGGCACGCCTGAAATGCGGTAGCGGCTCATCACCTCCCGGGCTTCGGAGATTTTCTGATCCGGCCCGATCGTGATGGGGTCCACGATCATGCCGCTTTCACTGCGCTTAACCCGGTCCACTTCCTCGGCCTGGCGTTCCACGGACATGTTGCGGTGCACGATGCCGATGCCGCCTTGCTGGGCCAGCGCGATGGCCAAGTGCGATTCCGTCACCGTGTCCATGGCGGCGCTCACGATGGGAATATTCAGGGCAATCTTGCGCGTCAGGCGCGTTCGCGTGTCGGCGTCGGCGGGCAGCACTCCGCTGCGCGCCGGCTGGAGCAGGACGTCATCGAAAGTGAGGCCTTCTGGAATGCCGTCTGGGTTCATAAAAGTGATCCCAATATAATAGCATTGTGGCGGGGCAGGCGGTTTCGCCCGCTTCCCAGAGGCTTGGCCCGAATTCTGCCGGCCCGGTTTACAATTGTGACTAATTGTGTCTATAAGTCCAACTCACCGTGTCATTTTACAAGAGTGACCTAGTTAGAAGCCTAACATAAGATATAGACTAACTTATGGAGGAGTTTCTAAGATGAAACAATATGTTACTAGACGCTTGATTGGCGCCGCTGCGTTAGCGCTGGCCGTCGCGGCTGGTCAAATGGCACAGGGCGCCAGCGGCTCGATCGTTACCGTGGCTTCCACCGTGCCGCCCAACGGGGACCTGAACCCTTATGGGGTGGCCGTGGTTCCCGCCTCGATTGGGAACCTGGTCCAAGGCCACGTCCTGGTAAGCAATTTTAACAACAGCTCGAACCTGCAGGGTACCGGCACAACCATCGTGGATATCGCGCCCGACGGCGCCGCCAGTTTGTTTGCGTGGATCGATGCCGCAGCGCTGCCCGGCCCGTGTCCGGGAGGTGTTGGGCTGACTACGGCGCTAGCGGTTCTGCGCGCTGGGTGGGTGATTGTGGGCAGCCTGCCCACCACCGACGGTACGTCGGCCACCGCGCAGGCGGGATGCCTGATTGTGTTGAATAACGAAGGCGCGGTCGTGGAAACGATTACCGGCAATCTCATCAATGGTCCGTGGGATATGGCGGCGTTGGACATGGGCACAACGGCGGACCTGTTCGTTAGCAACGTGCTTAACGACACGGTGGCCGGCAACGGCAGCCTGGTGGACGAAGGCACGGTCGTCCGTATCGATCTGGGCCTTTCGCAAACCACCATGCCATGGGTGGTATCCATGACCACCATCGGCTCGGGATTCCCAGAACGAACCGACCCCGCCGCGCTAGTCATCGGTCCTACCGGACTGGGTCTGGCTCCGGATGGAACGCTCTATGTCGCCGACAGCCTGGAGAACCGCATTGCCTCAATAGCCAACGCCCCTAATCGCACTGCGACCGCGGGCATTGGGTTGACGGTTTCCAGGAGTCCCAGCCTGAACGACCCGCTGGGTCTGACGGTGCGTCCGAGCAACGGCAATATTCTCACGGTAAACGGCAATAACGGGCTGCTCGTGGAAACCACTTCGAGCGGCGCACAAGTTTCCAGCGCGCTGCTCGACAAGAGCGGATCGCCTCCCGGAAATGGAGCGCTCTTCGGACTGTCGCCCGCGCACGAAGGGCTATTTTTTGTAGACGATGCCACTAATACCTTGAACCTGCTGACCATCGCGCCGTAATAGTAATTGCAATTGGTGGGTGGGGAACGTTGCTCTGAGCCGGTTTTCAACCGGCCCAGGCCCTCCTACGTCGTATAAAGCAGTTCGACGACGTCGCGAGCTGATACTGTTGCTGTTGACCCTCAAATAGAACCGCCAGTCGCGATTCCCTTCGAAAGCTTCAGACTCCGTGCCTCAAACGCCTTCCTCGCGTCCGCGACCGTGCCGTAGGGTCATACACACGGCCCTTCCTAATATCCTCGAGCCCTTCCGCGATGGCACGATCCAGGGTTGGCTTCGGCTCGAATACGATCTTGCCCTTTATGGCCCTAGCTTCCAGCACATCGCCAATCGCGACGCCGATCTGTTCCCGGACACGCCGCGGGATGACCACTTGATATTTATTCTTGACGGTGACGATTGGCATATGTGCGGCAATCGAATTGCTCGACAGCAAATATGACGGTGCCATGAACCGGTCAAACTGGGGCCTTTCTGCGTCGCGACAAACGAAACGGTGCTCAGCCCTCCCATGTAGAGCCAGGATAATGCGACGAGTCCCCATGAACCCGCGACGAAAGTGCTGGGGCTCTTGAACCTGCCTCGACTGTCACAACAATGGCCAAGGCGAGATTTGCAAGCAGCCGAATCGTTAGACTAAAGCCGAGCCTGAGGTCGGGTCCGAAAGAAGAGGGCGATGAATCCGCCGAAACAAAGCATAACTTGCCGTCCAAAACGCACTGCGAGCCACGCCTCTCTGAATCGATTCCAAATTCCATGCCGCAAGCCAAGTCCAGCTCCAGGCAGCGGCCGGCGCAAGGAGCATCGCGTAAATCGGTAGCATGAACGCACCAATTTCCTTGTTTCGTGCCACATATCGAGCGGGCAACCGAAATTCGGGCACTTCACACCCTCCATCGCCCCTGTCGGAGTGGCACGCAACACTTCCTCCATTCTAAGGTAGTATATACTCACAGTGGAGGTGGTGTCCTAATTTGCCTTTTGTTCGCCTGTTTGGTCGGCTTCGGCGCGTTCTGGATTCATGTGAAGGAACGCCGTATAAGTGGCGTGCCACTTGTGGTCGGACTTCCAACGCTCGCATTGGAGCATCCCTTCCAATGGCTGTCTGATTTCTTCCTGCGTGATTCTGTGACGATGGGAGAATACCCCCTTAACCTTGAAGGTTGTCGATGGCCACGATGGAGGCTGCTCTGGGGGTATGGCCCAACCAAGGTTGAATTCAATCGGATATGGCTGATGCGGGGACAGGAAAGTTTTTATTCCGAGCAAACACGAGGTGAATCGCGGCCCTCCATTTTCACTGATTGCCAGTTCTCCTTCATTGATGGTTACTGGATACGCAGTGTGGTTGATGAGATC
>JBEKTJ010000154.1:0-16437 GCA_049516155.1 Bryobacteraceae bacterium | reverse complement strand
ATAGTGCGCGCCCGAACCGAGCGGCCTTTCACCAGCGTAGACGACCTGGCCCTCCGCGTCCCGGATCTCCGCAAAGACGAAATGAAAATGCTAGCCGAAGTGGGCGCGCTGAATCCGCTGCAACAAATCCACCGGCGCGATGCGTTGTGGATGGCGGAGCGCGCGGTGCGGCCGGTGGGTCCTTTATTGGAGCAACTGGAAGCCGTCGAAGGCGCTTCGCCGCTGGCGCGCATGACTGTCGAAGAACGGCTGACGTCCGATTTCCGCGGCACGGGGGTAACTATCGGCCGGCATCCCATGGCTTACCGGCGGATGGAGATGCAGGCGTTGGGAGTGACTCCGGCGGCATATCTCGCGCGTGTTCCGAATGGGCGGTTAGTGCGCATTGCGGGATCGGTGATCGTGCGGCAGCGGCCCGGGACGGCGAAGGGCTTCGTATTCCTGAGCATGGAAGACGAGACGGGCGTAATGAACGCCATCATAGAGCCGGCCACTTACGACCGCTATAAGCTGGTGGTGGTCGGCGAGACATTTTTGTTGATCGATGGCGTGCTGCAGAATCAGGACGGAGTGATTTCAGTGAAGGTGGGGCGGGTGGAGGGGCTGCCGAGGGGCGCGGCCGCGGAGTCGCATAATTTTCATTGACGTGGCGCACGCACTCTTGCGTGCCGCGTCGGAACTCGTGCCGACGCCTGCTTTCGCCTTATCGAGAAAACGCGTTATGCTCGAATAGGACCAAACACAATGACTCGGAAGTATTCGCTCGTCATCGAAGGAAACGAAGCTGGCTATAGCGCCTATGCGCCCGAATTGCCTACGATTCTGGTCACCGGAGGGTCCATGGATGAGCTGTCGGCCCGCGCCAAGGAAGCGATTTGCCTATTGGACCACGATGCAGGCAGATCAGTCTCCTACCTCTTTGATAAAGGAAAATGAGGTCGAATTGCCGGCCTGAGATGGCACGGGAGGCAGTGAAAATGGCCCACACGAAAGAGAAAAGGCTGCCGCCCATCGAGCCGCTGATTGATTTCTTCCCATTTGTCCATATTGCCGCCTGCTTCACATCATACCTTAAACGCCCCTACTCCGCCGCCACGAACGTCACACCCCTTATTGCGCCGCCACGAACGTCACGCACACCGGCGATACCACCTCCACCTTCTCCCCCGTCGGAGTCAACCGGCCGTTGCTCGGATTCACCCGGAACACCACCACCGTATTCGAATTCTGGTTAGCGGCGAACAGATATGCGCCCGTCGGATCGAGCGCGAAGTTACGCGGCTCTTTACCCAGCGTGGAGACATCCTCGATCTGCGTCAGCATTCCCTTGGCCGGATCGATGGCGTAGACCGCGATGCTATCGTGGCCGCGGTTGGAGCCGTAGAGATACCGGCCCTTGGGGTGTACCGCCACTTCAGCGGTGGTGTTCTCGCCCTTGAAATCCTTCGGCAGCGTGGGGACGGTCTGGAGTTCGTGGAACGACCCTTTGTCTCCATCCCAATCGAATGCGGTTACAGTGTTGGCCATTTCGCTAATGACATAGGCCCACCGCCCGTTGGGATGCAAAGCAATATGGCGCGGCCCGGAGCCCGGCTGCACGCTGCCGGAGGGCGGATCGTTGGGTGAGAGCTTCCCCTTCTCGATATCGTAGCGATAGACCAGCAGCTTATCTAGTCCCAGGTCGGCGACCACGGCGAAGCGGTTATCGGGCGTCAGCACGACATCGTGCGCGTGCGGTTCCTTCTGCCGCTCGGGATCCACGCTCGAGCCAAGATGCTGCTTAAAGTCCGAAGCTTCGCCCAGCGTGCCATCCGGTTTGACTGGCAGAACAGCCACGCTGCCGCCGGTATAGTTGGCTACCAGGACGTGTTTGCCGGCCTTATCCACGGTGAGATGACAGGGGTCTGCGCCGCGCGATGCAACGGTGTTCAACGCGCTGAGCTTCCCGGTGTGCCGGTCGATCAAGAATGAAGAGACCGATCCGCTCTTGGCATTCCGATAATCTCCGATTTCGTTTGCGGCGAATAGGTAACGCTGCGCGGGATCCACGGCCAGGAACGAAGGGCTGGCGGTCTCCGCCGCCAGTTCCGGCGCAGACAGCTTGCCGGTGGCCGGACGGAATCGGGAGACGTAGATGCCCTTGCTTCCTTTACCAGTGTAGGTTCCGAAATAGACCAGGTACTCACGAGCCGTCTTCCCCGCGCCTGCCATACGCGCGGACGGAAGCATGGCGGACAAGGCCAGCAGAAGGGCGGAGACGTAGCGGATGGGTCGCATGCGTTTATAGTAAACGGATTTCGCGGACCTGGCGAAATAAGGCATCCGCATAGGGTTGGGGCGCTACAGTGGACGGGCGTGCGCCACGAAAATCGGATAGAATAGTCTTATAGAGTTATGGCCGACCGAACGATTCAAATCACCGAACTGATTCTGCGCGACGCACACCAGAGCCTGATGGCCACGCGTATGGCCCTGGAAGATCTTGTGCCGGCTTGCGAAGACCTTGACAAAGCGGGATTTTGGTCCATCGAGTGCTGGGGCGGCGCTACCTTCGACGCTTGCATTCGATTCCTGAACGAAGATCCCTGGGAGCGCTTGCGCACATTTCGCAAACTAATGCCCAACTCGCGCCTGCAAATGCTGCTGCGCGGCCAAAACCTGCTAGGGTACCGGCATTATGAAGACGAAGTCGTGCGGCGATTTGTGGAAAAGGCAGCGGAAAACGGCATGGACGTTTTCCGGGTATTCGACGCGCTGAACGATATCCGGAACCTGCGCACGTCGCTCAAAGCCGTGCGTGCCACGGGCAAGCATGCGCAGGGCACCATCTGTTACACCATCAGCCCGGAACACACCATTCCGGCTTTCGTGACTATGGCGGAGCAACTTGTGGATCTAGGTTGCGATTCCATCTGTATTAAGGATATGGCAGGATTGCTGAAGCCGGCGCCGGCCTACGAGTTAGTGGAAGGCATCAAGGCCGCCTGCGGGCCGGAAACGCTGGTCCATGTACACACACACGCTACCACCGGCGTGACCATGGTCAGTCTGATGAAAGCCATCGAAGCCGGTTGCGACATCGTGGATACCAGCATCAGCAGCTTGAGCCTGGGGCCGGGGCACAATCCGACTGAGTCCCTCATCGAGATGCTGGAGGGCACCGGCTACCGAACCGCGGTCGACATGGAGCGCGTGCGCAAGGTGCGCGACTACTTTAATAAGGTCCGGCCGCGCTATGCCGAGTTCCTGACGGGGTTCAACGGCGTGGATACGGATATTTTCCGCAGCCAGATTCCCGGCGGAATGATCTCGAATATGGAAAGCCAGCTCAAGCAGCAGGGCGCGGGCGACAGGGTGCGCGAAGTGCTGGAAGAGGTGCCCAGTGTGCGGCGCGATGCGGGCTATCCGCCGCTGGTAACTCCTTCCAGCCAAATTGTGGGCACACAGGCCGTGTTTAATGTGTTAATGGGACGTTACAAAGTAATGACCGGCGAGTTCGCCGACTTGATGCTGGGTTACTATGGAAGCACCCTAGGGGTGAAGAACCCCGAGGTGATCAAGCAAGCGATCCTGCAATCCAAGAAGGAGCCTATCTCCGGGCGTCCGGCGGATTTGCTGCGCCCGGAGTGGGATCAATTGCGCGCGGATGCGCTAGCTTTGAACGGATGCAACGGCAGCGACGAAGACGTTCTGACTTATGCCATGTTCCCCCAAGTTGCGCCTAAATTTTTCCCGGCACGCAGCCAGGGACCCAAGAACCTGAGTAAGGACCCGGCCAAGGCGCCCGTTAAGCCCGCCGCGAAACCGGTGGTTGCGGCCGCCCAAGGACAATTGACTGAGCCGGTATCGTACGTGGTTACCCTGAATGGTAAGTCGCATAACGTCACTGTGGCTCCCGCCCAGTAACTTGGGAGGCCGAATATGCCGGTAGCGGAACCGATCGATATGGGAATCGAAGCCAAAATTCGCGAGCTAGAAGAGAAGCGCGCCAGCTTGATGAAAGGCGGCGGCAAAGAACGCATCGAGAAACAACACCAGTCGGGCAAGCTGACCGCGCGCGAGCGCATCGACCGCCTGATCGACGCCGCCAGCTTCCAGGAAATCGGCCTGTTCGCCAAGCATCACGCCACGCTGTTCGGCATGGCCGACAAGGAATTTCCGGCCGATGGCGTAGTCACCGGCGCCGCTACGGTGGATGGCCGCCTGATCCACCTGGCGAGCCAGGATTTCACAGTGGGCGGCGGCGCGGCCGGCGAAGTGCATAGCGATAAGGTCGCCGAGATGATGCGCTATTCTTTGAAGACCGGCTCGCCGTTCGTGTTCATCAACGACTCGGGCGGAGCGCGCGTGCAGGAAGGCATCAACAGCCTGGCGGGATACGGGCGCGTGTTTTACATGAACGTGATGCTCTCGGGCGTGGTGCCGCAAGTGTCGCTGATATGCGGCCCGTGCGCGGGCGGCGCCGCTTATAGTCCGGCGCTTACGGACTTCATCATCCAGACCAAGGGCGCGCAGATGTTCATTACCGGCCCTTCGGTGATCAAGCAAGTCACCGGCGAAGTAGTCACTGCCGACCAGTTGGGCGGTCCCGCAGCGCAGATGACCTACTCTGGCGTAGTGCACTTTGTCGCGGAGAACGACACCGAGGCTGCGTTCATCTGCCGCCGCCTGCTGAGCTATCTGCCGTCGAACAATTTGGAAGATCCGCCGCGGCTGCCTTACGATGGGCCGCTCGATCCCGATCCGGCTGTGAACAGTCTGGTTCCCGTCGATGGCAAGATCCCCTACGACATGCGCACGGTGATCGCCGCGCTGCTCGACCAGGGCGATTTTCTGGAGGTGCAGTTCAGTTTCGCGCAGAACATCCTGATAGGCTTCGGCCGTATTGCCGGCCGCCCGGTGGGAGTCATTGCGAACCAACCCTCTGTCATGGCCGGCGCACTGGATATCAACGCGTCGGACAAGGCCGCGCGGTTCATCCGTTTCTGCAACGCGTTCAATATTCCGTTGGTGACCCTGGTGGACGTGCCCGGCTTCATGCCGGGAGTGCAGCAGGAGTACGGCGGCATTATCCGGCATGGCGCGAAGCTTCTTTTTGCGTACTCGGCTGCCACGGTTCCGAAGATTACCGTGATCGTGCGCAAAGCCTACGGCGGCGCGTACTTGGCGATGTGCGGCAAGGATCTGGGCGCGGATCGCGTGGTGGCCTGGCCCACCGCGGAAATTGCCGTAATGGGCGCGGAAGGCGCCGTGGAAGTGGTTTTCCGAAAAGAGATCGGCGAAGCAAAAGACAAGAAGGAGCGCCGCAAGGAATTGATCGGCCTGTATCGCGACGCGTTCTCGAATCCGTACGTGGCGGGAGGGACGCGGTTGGTGGACGATATTATCGAGCCGGCGCAGACGCGGCGCTATCTGGCTATGGCGCTGGAGGCTTTGCAAACCAAGCGCGAATTGAGGCCGGCCAAGAAACATGGCTTGATGCCGTTGTAGGATCGGCCTGGAAAAACGACTATGGGGTTATTTCTGCTGCCGTTGGGAATTATCGCGGGTTGGATAGCGGGCGCGGCGATGTCGCGGCGCATGGTGCAAAGCGAAGTGCAGCGCCTCGAATCGTTAATCGAGAGCCGGAGCGCACCAGCCCCGGCGCCGCCACTGCAGCTAGCACCCAAATCTGCGGTACGGGAGCAGGCAGAAGAAGTCGGCCCCGAAACGATTTTGATCCTAACCGCGGCGGTCGCCGCATTCTTAGGCAAGCGGGCGCGTATCCGGGGCGCGCGGCTGGTGCGCACCGCGCCATCCAACGCATGGGCGCAGCAGGGCCGCGTATTTGTTCAAGCGTCGCACAATCTGGGGGTAGCGCACGGGCGATGAAACTGCGAATTACGGTCGATCAGAAGACCTACGAAGTGGATGTGGAGGTAGCTGAAGACGATCGCGCCCCGGCCAGCCCGTCGCACACTTACATTCCCTCCACGCCCACCGCGTTGCCCTCCGGCCCCCCACAAGCGTCCGCGGCCGCGCGCGCCGCCGCGCCGGACAGCAACGTCGCGGAAGACAAGGTTTGCCGCAGTCCCGTGGCGGGCGTCGTGGTGCGCGTGAACGCGCAGCCCGGCCAACAGATCCAGGCCAACGATCCGCTGCTGGTGCTGGAGGCCATGAAGATGGAGACCAACATCACCTCGCCGGCGCCCGGCAAAATCAAAGCCATCAACGCCAACGTGGGCGATGGCGTGCAAATGGGGCAGGTCCTGGTTGAATTTGAATAAATTATGAGTGAAGATATTTCCAACATTCCCGGTTTTCAGTTCGTGGACCACGTAGCCATCGCGGTGCGACAAGGCGAACTGGATGCGCAGGTGAAGCAGTACGGACTGCTCGGGTTCCGCGAAATCCATCGCGAGGAAGTGTACGGCGGCGATCAGGTGCGAGAGGCGCTGCTGCGCGTGGGCGACGGCCCCAACCTGGTGCAATTGCTGGAGCCGCTGAGCCCCGATTCGCCGGTGCAGAAGTTGATCGACAAGAACGGCGGACGCGGCGGTCTGGCCCATGTGGCTTTTCGGGTACGCAACGCGCAGGCTGCATTTCAATACATGCAGGAGAACGGTTTCCAATTGATCGACAAAGCCCCGCGGCCCGGGTCGCGCGGGACCACCGTGTTTTTCGTGCATCCGAAATCGCTGGGCGTTTTGATGGAGATTGTGGAGGACCCCGAACCGGGAGCGACGGCATGAGCGATGCAATGAGCGACAGCCTGACGTTAGCGGAATTTCCGCCAGTTTCGACCGCGGATTGGGATGCCGTAGTGCTCAAGGATCAAAAAGGCGCCGCGCCGAAGACCAAGCTGTTTTATCGCGCCGAGGATCTGAACGGGCTGGAGTATCTGCATTCCACGCCCGGAGAGTTTCCGTATACCCGGGGCACGCGCGCCGAAAATAAATGGAAGATTCGCGAGGTGGTGCATGATCCAGCCGAGGCCCAGGCGGTCTTGGATGCGGGCGCGGATGAGATCTGCATCGTGGTGGGGGAGCGGGACATCGACGAGGTTTTGGAGACGCTTCCCGCTTGTGCCGTTCATTTCCAAGCGGGGAGGCGGGCGGCCGAGGTGCTGGAAGCGCTGGTCCGGAGGCCGGTATCCTGCGGCTCCGTCGATTACGAACCTCTCGCGGACCTGGATCGCGCCGCCCGCCTGGTTCGGGCAGTCTGCGCGCCGGAGTTTCGCCCCGTGACCGTCGGCGCCCACCGCTTCTCCGAAGCCGGTGCGACGATCGTCCAAGAACTGGGTTTCGCTCTCGCCGAAGGAGTCGAAATCATGGCCCAGCTCACCGATCGCGGGTTGACGCCGGACGAAGCCGCGCAGGCGATGGCGTTTTCCTTTGCCATTGGATCGAACTATTTCCTCGAGATCGCCAAACTGCGCGCCGCCCGCACGTTATGGGCACGCGCAATGGGGGGCTTTCGTCCCGGCGAAGCAGGGTCCTGCAGGATGACGATCGACGCGCGCACCTCGCACTTCACCAAAACCATTTACGACCCATACGTCAATGCGTTGCGCGCCACCACGGAAGCCATGGCAGCCGCCATCGGCGGAGCGGATTCGATACAGGTGGAGGCCTTCGACGACACATATCGCGATCCGGACGAGGGCAGCCGCCGTCTGGCGCGCAACACCCAGTTGATCCTGAAGCACGAAGCTTGGCTGGACCGCTCCGTGGATCCCGCGGGCGGCTCGTATTACGTGGAAACGCTTACCGATTCGCTGGTCCGGGAAGCCTGGAAGATGTTGCAGCAGATCGAGGCGGCGGGGGGATTCCTGAAGTATTCCGAGGGCGGCGCGCTGCAGCGGGATCTCGCCAAATCGCGCGCCGGCCGCGAGGCGGCGGTGAGTACGCGCCGGACGGCAATCGTGGGGACCAACCAGTATCCCAACGTCGCCGAGCGCATGCTGCCGAAGATCGAACGCGAAGATCCCGCGCCGCGTGACGCGCGCGTATTTGAAGAGATCCGGCTGCGTACGGAGCGCCATTCCGCCCGTACCGGACACACGCCGCACCTGCTGCTGCTGGAAGCGGGCGATGTGAAGATGCGCAAGGCCCGGTCCGGATTTATTACAAACTTTTTCGGATGCGCGGGGTTCGAGATCGAAATCTCAGAGGCGCTCACGGGCGATCCGGATGCCGTGGTGCTGTGCAGTTCGGACGCCGAGTACGCCGCCCTGGCTCCGCGCGTGATTCGGGAGTTGCGCGATGCCGGTAAGGCCACGCCGGTGATCGTGGCCGGCAATCCCGCCGATTCGATCGAGCAGTTAAAGCAGGCCGGTGTTGCGGATTTTGTGCATTTGCGCAGCAATGGCGCGGAAGTCTTGCGCGCTTGGCAGGACCGGTTGGAGGGCGGGCAATCCTGCCCGCAGCCGGCTTTCAGCCGGCTCTTGGGGGATTAGCCATGCGTCCGGATTTTTCTAAGATCGATTACCGGCCGGCGCCGCAGATGGAAGCCGCGCCAGACGGGCCGGAGTGGCTGGCGCCGGAACACTTCGGCGTTAAATCCTGGTACACGCGCGCGGATCTGGAGGGCATGGAGCATCTGGCATATGCCGCTGGTCTGCCGCCGTATCTGCGCGGCCCCTATTCCACCATGTACGCACGCCGGCCCTGGACCATCCGCCAATACGCGGGATTCTCCACGGCCGAGGAATCCAACGCCTTCTACCGGCGCAATCTGGCGGCGGGCCAGAAAGGCCTGTCGGTGGCATTCGATCTGCCCACCCATCGCGGCTACGATTCGGACCACGAGCGGGTCGTCGGCGACGTGGGAAAAGCCGGCGTGGCCATCGATTCCGTGCTGGACATGAAGATCCTGTTCGACCAGATCCCGCTGGATCAAATGTCGGTGTCGATGACTATGAACGGCGCAGTGCTGCCCATCATGGCGTTTTACATCGTCGCCGCGGAGGAGCAAGGCGTGCCTCCGGAACAGCTCAGCGGCACCATTCAGAACGACATTCTAAAAGAGTTCATGGTCCGCAATACTTACATCTATCCGCCGGAAGGCTCCATGCGGATCGTCGGCGACATCTTCCGTTATTGCTCGCAGAAGATGCCGAAATTCAACTGCATCAGCGTGAGCGGCTACCACATGCAGGAGGCTGGCGCCACGGCCGATCTGGAACTGGCCTACACGCTGGCCGATGGCCTGGAGTACTTGCGCACGGGCATCCGCGCGGGCCTCGATATCGATAGCTTCGCGCCGCGCATCTCCTTTTTCTGGGGCATCGGCATGCACCACTTCATGGAGATCGCCAAGATGCGCGCCGCGCGGGTGCTATGGGCCAAGCTGGTGAAGCAGTTGAATCCGAAGAACCCGAAGTCCATGGTGCTGCGCACGCATTGCCAGACCTCCGGCTGGAGCCTGACCGCGCAGGATCCGTTCAACAACGTGGTGCGCACGTGCGTGGAAGCGCTGGCCGCCGCGCTAGGCCACACTCAATCGCTGCACACCAACGCGCTCGACGAAGCGCTGGCGCTGCCCACCGATTTCTCGGCGCGCATCGCGCGCAATACGCAGATTTATCTGCAGGAGGAAACCGGGATCACGCAGGTGGTGGATCCCTGGGGCGGCTCCTACTACGTCGAGAAGCTGACGCATGAGCTGATGCACCGCGCCTGGCAATTGATCCAGGAAGTGGAGCGATTGGGCGGCATGGCGAAGGCCATCGAAACCGGGCTGCCCAAGATGCGCATCGAAGAAGCCTCCGCGCGCAAGCAGGCGCGCATCGATTCCGGCAAGGATATCATCGTGGGCATCAACGCTTATCATGAATCGCACGCCGATGGCGCCGCGTTGGATGTGCGGGTGGTGGACAACACCGCCGTACGCAAATCGCAACTCGCCCGGCTGGAAGAGTTGCGGCGTACGCGCGATGTCGTTGCCGTGCAGGATTCTCTGGCCGACTTGACGCGTTGCGCCGAATTGGGAGAAGCCAATCTGCTGGAGTTGGCGGTGGCTGCGGCGCGCCGGCGCGCCACGCTGGGCGAAATCTCCATGGCGCTGGAACGCGTATGGGGCCGCTACCAGGCCGTCACACGCACCATTTCCGGCGTATACTCGGCGGAGAGCAAGATGGACGAAAACTTCCAAAAGGCCCGCCGCATGGCGGACGAATTTGCCGCCGCCGAGGGCCGCAGGCCGCGCCTGCTGGTGGCCAAGATGGGGCAGGATGGACACGACCGCGGCTCCAAGGTGATCTCGACCGCCTTTGCCGATTTGGGCTTCGACGTGGATATCGGCCCGCTCTTCCAGACGCCGCGCGAGGTGGCCCGCCACGCCGTTGAGAACGATGTCCACGTACTGGGTGTCTCGTCGCTGGCGGCCGGCCATAATACGCTGGTGCCGCAGGTGATCGAAGAGCTCAAGAAGCTGGGCCGCGAGGATATCCTGGTGATCGTCGGCGGCGTGATTCCTCCGCAGGATTACGATTTTCTTTACAAGAGCGGCGTGGCCGGGATCTTCGGACCCGGCACCGTGATACCGCTGGCCGCGCAGGAGATTTTGAAGACACTGTCCGCCAGCCCGGTGGAGAGAGTCTAACGTGGAACCGGCGCACCCGCGCCCCAGGCGGCGCCTCCCGCGCGATGCGTATGTCGAAGGCGTGCTGCGCGGCGACCGCACCATCCTTAGCCGGGCCATCACGCTGATCGAAAGCCTGCACGCCGAGGACGTGGAGCTGGCACAGGATGTGTTGGAGCAGTGCCTGCCCTACTCCGGCGATTCCATTCGCGTGGGCATCACCGGCGTGCCGGGGGCGGGCAAGAGCTCCCTCATCGAAGTGTTGGGCGTGTACCTTACCGGCCAGCGCGCGGAGAAGGTCGCAGTACTAGCGGTGGACCCTTCCAGCCAGGTATCCCGCGGCAGCATCCTGGGCGACAAGACCCGCATGGAAACGCTGGCGAATGACGACCGCGCCTTCATCCGGCCCTCGCCCTCCGGCGGATCGCTGGGCGGCGTGGCGCGCCGCACACGCGAAACCATGCTGCTGTGCGAGGCGGCCGGATATCGCAACGTGTTGGTGGAGACCGTGGGCGTGGGTCAGTCGGAAACGGCCGTCCGTTCCATGGTCGATTTTTTCCTGCTGCTGATGCTCGCGGGGGCGGGCGACGAGTTGCAGGGCATGAAGCGCGGCATCGTAGAGATGACCGACCTGATCGCCTTCAACAAGGCCGACGGCAACAATCGCGCCAAAGCCGAAGCCGCCCGCCGCGAGTATGAGAGCGCGCTGCACCTGTTCTCCGCCTCCGGCACCGGCTGGACGCCGCGGGTGACGACCTGCTCAGCGCGCGAGCGCGAGGGTATCTCCGAAATCTGGGATGCGGTGCTCGAACACAACGCCTGGCTGACCAGCACGGGGCAGATAGCCGGCTTCCGCCAGGAGCAGGTGAAGAGCTGGATGTACGAGTCGATCGAGCAGGCCCTGCGCGATGAGTTCATGCATCACGCGGGGGTGCACGAGAAGCTGGCATCCTACGAGCGGGAAGTGCTCGCCGGACAGCTCAGCCCGTTTCGCGCCGCGCGCCGGCTGATCCGGATTTATAAGGAGAATCCGTCATGATTTTTTCTTTTCCCTTGCTATCTGCGGAAGAGGCTGCGGCGATGATCGAGCACGGCCAGACGGTCGGCTTCAGCGGATTCACTCCGGCCGGCGCGCCCAAAGCCATCCCCATGGCTATCGCCGCGCGGGCCATCGCGGAACATCAGGCGGGGCGTGAGTTTCAGATCGGTGTGCTCACGGGCGCTTCCACCGGCACATCGCTCGACGGCGCGCTGGCCAATGCCGACGCCATCAGCTTTCGCACGCCCTATCAGTCCGACCCGGCGCTGCGCGCGCGCATCAATGCCGGCAAAACCCGCTTCTTCGACATGCACCTGTCGCTGATGCCGCAAGCCACACGCTACGGTTTTCTGGGGCCGGTGCATTGGGCCGTGGTGGAAGCCAGCGACCTGACCGCGGGCGGCGGCATCGTGCTGACGTCTTCGGTGGGGTGCGCCCCGACTTTCTGCAGTAAGGCCGACAAAATCATCGTCGAGCTGAACCATCGGCATCCGCCCACGCTGCTCGGCATACACGATATTTACGAGCCGGCCGATCCGCCGCACCGCCGCGAGATCCCTATTTATGCGGCTTCGGACCGGATTGGCTCGCCGGTGATCAAGGTGGACCCCGCTAGGATCGCGGGCGTGGTCGAAACCAACGCCGACGACGAAACAGGCGGATTCGCGGATCCCACGCCGGTCACGGAGAAAATCGGGCAGAATGTGGCCGAGTTCCTGGCCGCGGAGATCGCCGCCGGCCGCGTGCCGAAATGTTTCCTGCCGATTCAATCCGGCGTAGGAGACATTGCCAACGGGGTGCTGGGCGCGCTCGGCAACCACCCGGATATTCCGGCGTTCGAGATGTACACCGAAGTGGTCCAGGATTCCGTCATCCGCCTGATGCAGAGCGAGCGCGTGAAGTTCGCCAGCACGTGCTCGCTGACCGTGAGCCACGCGATGTTGCGCACGGTCTATGACAACCTGGAATGGTTCCGCCCGCGCATTCTGCTGCGGCCGCAGGAAATCAGTAACAATCCGGAAGTGATCCGGCGGCTCGGCCTTATCTCGATCAACACCGCCATCGAAGTGGATATCTTCGGGAATGTCAACAGCACGCATGTGATGGGACGCCAGATGATGAATGGGATCGGCGGCTCGGGCGACTTCACGCGCAATGCTTACTTGTCGATCTTCACTTGCCCGTCCACGGCCAAGGGCGGCAAGATTTCTACTATCGTGCCATTAGTCAGTCACATGGATCATAGCGAGCACTCGGTGCAAATTGTGGCGACGGAATATGGCATCGCGGACTTGCGCGGGCGGTCGCCTTATGAGCGGGCGGTGCTGATTATACATAACTGCGCGCATCCTGATTTCCGGGATGAGTTGAATGGGTATTTGGAGATGGTGGAAGGCGGACATACGCCGCAGACTTTGACGGCGGCGTTTAAGATGCACGAGCAATATTTGAAGGTGGGGGATATGCGGGGTGTGGATTGGCGGCAGTTTGTAGGGTAATTCCTGGCAAGACCTGTCCCGCGTCGCCCGTCCTGAACCGCCATCTGGGATCTCTAGCGGGCGACACCTAACCAGGCAATAATTTGGGATCTCTCAGGAATAGAGCTATTATCAAGAGGCGGTGCCGTGGTCACTGGAAGAGCAACTCATCTTACTCGGCCCTACCCTTTTTGAAGAGATCTGCGGCCAGATCGTCTTGGGTGATGACCGCAGCGCGCAGCACCTGTTCGGAAAGGGCGGGGACGAAGGAATCGACATCCGGGCGGGTGAACTCGACCCCGCCCTCCGTGCCGCTACTGGAGCCACGCTAACGATCTGGCAGGTTAAGTTCTTTCGCGACGGCATTAAGGATTCACAGAAGAAAAAAATTGCAGAATCATTCCGGCGCGCTCTTAAGCACCAGCCCGACCGCTGGGTTCTGTGCGTTCCGCGACCGTTAACCGTTGGCGAAGCGGAATGGTGGGACGAATTCAAAGTAAGTGCGGCGCGTGAGTACCCTCGCCTGAAGGTAGACGTTTGGCCTGGCGACGTCCTGATCAATCGGATGACCGAAGCACTTCGCGGGCCCTACTTCCTGCCTCCCGCGATGGTTCGCGGCGATGCCCTCGGCCGAATCGAGCGGCGTCTCAACGACTTCTACCCTGTTTCCGAAGCGTTGGCTCGCGCCAAGGAGGCAAATCAACAGCATCCTAAGTCACCCGCGGCTTTTTATGGCGGTACGCAGGCGGACTGGCGCGACATCGATCGCGAGTTTGACGCCCCGCGTTCGGCTATGGGCCAAATCTGGCGGTTTCTCGCACAGCGCACCGAGAGCGCGGGCGAGGGCCGTATTCCGTTCGTTCTCCTGACAGGCCGCAGTGGCGATGGTAAGTCCACGCTGCTCCTGCGCATCGGGGCCGAGCTGCTAAGGCATAACGCTGGCAGTGTTCTTATCCAGAAAGACGACCACGCCACACTCGAGGTGGACGAGATTGAGGAGTCTCAAGACCAACCTGTAATCCTTCTGGTAGATTCTCTCACCCGCTTCAGTGAAGATACGCTTCACGCCCTTTTTGTCCGCCTGCAACGCTCCGGGTTGCGCGCAGTTGTTGTCGGCTGCGCCATGCGCTCGATATGGACGGCGATGACCCTCGAACTTCATGACTTGGCGGATATTCATGAGGCACGCCTGGAGAAACTGGAGGACTTCGAGATAGACGGCCTTCTCGACAAGCTCGAGGCGTGGAGCACGGGCGAGCGGAACTGGCTGGGTAGTCTGGCTGGGAAGGGCCGGGCCCAGCAGCGGAAGGCATTTCGGAAGGCCGATCGCCAACTCTTGGTCGCGCTGCTTGAGGTTCAGGGTGGCGAGGGTCTTGAGGCGCACGTTCGCAACGAGCTTGACCAGCTCAGCCGGCGCTCGAATGGCAACGTCGTGCGAAGAGCCGTGTTGTTTGTGTCTTCGCTCCACCGCTTCGATCTCCGAATGCCCGTTGCACTGTTGCGACGTTTGCTTCCGGGCTGCGACATTGAGCTCGACATTATTCCCCTCACCGAGGGGTTGCTCCTGCTTACAGAAAGCGAAGGCGCGATCCGGACACGTCATGCCCTAATTGCGGAAACTCTCTGGCGGGCAGAAACGCGACAAGAGGACATGTACGAACGTCTGCTAGACGCGGCGTCGGCCGAGGATCAAAGGCTTGTCGGTCAAGTCATCAAGAACCTGAACCGAATCGGGCCGGAATATTACTTGGGACTTGTAGAGAAGGCTGCGGACGCCTTTCCCGCCAATTCGATTCTGCTGAATAATTATGCGATCGCCCTTAGAGACCGCGGGCAGACGGTTCGCGCCCGGTTTGTTTTCGCCAAGGCATACGACCAGGACCCCAACAGCGTCCCCAACCTCAGCGCGTGGGCGATTCTGGAGCGCGACACGGGGAATGCCGGTTCGGTGAACGCCGAATTCAGCGCGCGCTGGCTGTTCCGCAAAGCCTATGACCAGGACCCCAACAGCGTCCCCACCCTCAGCGCGTGGGCGATTCTGGAGCGCGACACGGGGAATGCCGGTTCGGTGAACGCCGAATTCAGCGCGCGCTGGCTGTTCCGCACAGCCTATGACCACGACCCCAACAACGTCCCCAACCTCAGCGCGTGGGCGATTCTGGAGCGCGACAGGGGGAACGCCGGCTCGGTGGCTGTCGAATTCAGCGCCCGCTGGCTGTTTGGCGAAGCTCTCAAGATACACCCAAAGAACGCCGCCGTTTGGCAAGATCTGGCAACCCTCGAAGAGCGCGAGAACAACCCAGGCTCACCGACTGCTCCGGCGCCCATGACCGCTCGCTACGCCTTCGAGAAGGGTTGCGAGGCGAGTCCCGGCGACGCGACGATTCGGACTGCATTCGCTGGATTTGAGAAACGACAGGGCAACATCGAGAGAAGCGTGAGGTTGCTGGAGCAAGCTGCCGGCCTTGAAACCAACCGCCGCAGCCGTTGCCGCGCCTATTTTGACGCTGCCACGCTCCTGCGCCGGGACAGGCAGTGGGATCGCGCCCACTCGCTGTACGTGCTGGCCGTGGAGGCCGACCCCAAGGACTGGCGCGCCAAGGCCGCCCTGGCTGGCTCGCTCGGTTATCGCGGAGAGTGGGACCTTGCGGAGCATCACTTCTCGCTTTCCCTCAGCTTAAAGAAGGACTTAAGGACCGAGCAGTGGCGTAATCGCATGCGGGCGGCGAGACAAAGGGCCCTTGCCGCTGGCCGGTAAACGCTCTAGTCCGCGCAACTGGCACCTCGATCTTCACCTACCCCTTCGCGGCCAGCACCGCGCCACGTTCGAGTCGTCACCCACGCGGAAACAGGTCGCTATGTCGCGGGCATGATCAGCGACCGCAATTTTCTATTCGCCCTGCCCGCCCTGCTTCGCGAACGCGAGATCAAGCTCGTTCAGCAGGGTCAGCCCGCGTTCCCTTGAGCCGTGCTGAGCTAGCGCCCTGAACTGTATCTCGGTGTCATACTGCGTCAATTCCGAGGTTGCCAATTCGTCAATCAAGCGGGTGATGCTTATTCCCCTGGCTCTTGCCAAGTCACCTAGGCGAGCGCGCTTGGCCTCGGGAATCCGAATTGTCAGTCTACGCATGCCAATACCTACGATAGCACGAGCGCCGAATTCGGTCGGTTTGTGGCCAGGATCAATTTCCACCCGCGAAATTGGCGCCGGGCTAGGTTCTCAATTTCGGTTAAATTGGTTCTGATTATATAGCCCGGAAGATTCCATCAGATAGACCGGCCCGGGCGCATTGAAATCAGATTAAATTGAAAACGGTTTTTGCAGCCGGCTTTCTGCAGGGCCGCGAGCTGCAGGGC
>JBEKTJ010000153.1:0-16564 GCA_049516155.1 Bryobacteraceae bacterium | reverse complement strand
GGTCAGATAGGGCTGAATTTCCGCGGGCAAATCGATTGTGCGGGACACCGGTTTGGAAATTACAGCGACCAGCTCGGGCGTTTGCCCCCAAGCGTGCAAGGCGACCGCCGCGAGTAAGAGCGTAAGGCGATTAAGTCGCGTCATAATATCGGCTCGTGGGATCCATTGGGTTAAGCGACGGCGAAGCGATGGCAGCCTTGCGTTGCAGAATCGCGTAGATCGCAGGCAGAATCGTCAGCGTCGCGAATGTCGAAACAAGCAGGCCGCCGATCACCGCGCGGCCCAGGGGCGCGGCTTGCGAACCGCTTTCGCCAAATCCGATGGCCATCGGGAACATGCCGAAAATCATCGCGGCGGCGGTCATCAGTACCGCGCGCAAGCGGCCGCTGGCGCCCTCGTGAGTAGCATCCAGGACTGTTCGGCCGGCGTGCCGCGCCTGCTCGGCGAAAGTGACCAGCAGGATCGAATTGGCCACCGCAATCCCGATGGCCATGATCGCGCCCATGAACGATTGCACGTTAAGCGTGGTTCCCGTAGCCAGCAGCATCAGCAGTACCCCGCACAGCACCGCGGGCACCGTCAGCACGATGGCCAGCGCCAGCCGCACCGACTGGAAGTTCGCGGAAAGCAGCAGAAAGATTGCCGCCACTGCCAGAAGCAAGCCGATCCGCAAACCGGAAATGGTTTGTTCCAGCGGCGGCAGCTCGCCGCGCAGCCGCACCGAAACACCGCGTGGAGGCGCGCCCGCCGCGGTCAGGGCCCGGTTCAGCTTGCCGGCTGCCTGGCCCAGCGTGATGCCGTGAATGTTCGCCGTCAGGCTTACCACGCGCTGGCCGTTATACCGGTCGATCTCGCCGGGCATAGCGCCGTTTTTCAAGCTCGCGATATCGTCCAGCAACGGTTTCGAGCTGCCCGGAATCATCACCGGAATGCCGCCCACCTGCTCCACGCTCTGCATCTGGTTTTGGGGAAGCTCCACTTGAATCTGGAACGCGTTGCCGGAATTCGGATCGCGCCAGTAATTGGGATCGGTAAAGCGGGAAGAAGATGTCGCCGGCGCCACCGAGTGCACCACGTCGGCCATGGTCAGGCCGAACTGGCCCGCGCGCTCGCGGTCGATATTGATATCCAGCGTCGGATAATTGTTCTCCTGCGCGAACTGCAGGTCGCGCAAAAACCCGAGCTTCGCCAACTGCGCCTGCACCTTCTGCGCGTAAGCGTAATCGTTCTGCAGACTGACTCCCTGCACGGCGATTTCCACGGGCGTAGGCGAGCCGAAGCTCATCACCTGCGTGACGATGTCGGCTGCCTCAAATGAAACTTGAGTGCCCGGCAACTCGCGCCGCAGCGCCTCCCGCAGCCGTTCGCGGAGCGCCTCCCCGCGCGGCGCATCGGGCTTCAGCGCCACCTGCACGATAGCCTCCTGCGGTCCGCTGGTGAACAGGTGGATCAGGTCCACAGGGTAGCTCGAAGGTATCAAGCCCACGAAGTCACTGGTGATTTGGATATTGCCGGCCCCGGCCTGGCGCTCGATTACGTCGAGCGCGCGCAGCACGATTCGTTCGGTTTCCTCAATGCGTGTGCCGGCCGCGGCGCGCAGCCGGATGCGCAGCAGGGGCGCGTTCGCGTCGGGAAAAAGCTCCGTACCCATGTGCGGCAGCGCCACATACAAAAGTCCCATCGCGGAAACAAGATACACGATCGCCAGCGGCCAGCGGAACCGTAAGACCCCATTCAAATAGCTTTCGTAAAACGAGCGCAGGCGGCCGAAAACGCCTTCGCGCTCCTCGCCGCGATGCGCCTCCCGCATCAGCCAAGTCGCAAACACAGGCACCAGGCTGCTCGAAAGCAGGTACGATGCGATCATCGAAAACGCCACCGCCAGCGATAGCGGCACGAAAAGCTGGCGCCCCACACCGACCATAAAGAACGACGGCACGAACACCGCCAGAATGCAGAACATGGAGAGCAGCCGCGCCATGGCCGTGCGGCTGCACGCTTCCACCACCGCGCGCGCCCGCGAGACTCCGGGCAGCATCTGCGTGTGAATGTTCTCGATTTCGACGGTCGCTTCATCCACCAGCACCCCGACCGCCAGCGCCAGGCCGCCCAACGTCATGATGTTGATCGTTTGCCCCGCGGCCCACAGCAGAATCACGGCGGCCAGCAGCGCGAATGGGATGTTCAGAATCACGATCAGCGCGCTGCGCCAGTCGCGCAGGAAGATCAGCACCATCAGGCCCGTGAGCGCCGCGCCCAGCAATCCTTCCACTACCAGGGCGCGCAGCGAGTGGGTCACGTAGGGCGACTGGTCGAATTGCAGGCTCACGTCGACATCTTCCGGGACGGCTTTCTTGAACTCGGGAATGGCCGCCTTCACGGCGTCGATCACCGCCAGCGTGGACGCGTCGGAGCGCTTGGTCACCGGAATGTATACGGTGCGCTTGCCGTTCACGTGCGCATATGCAGTGACTAAGTCGGCGCCATTGTCGATGGTTCCGATGTCGCGCAGGTAGACCGTAGCCCCTGCCACAGGCCGGATCGGCGTACTCAGCAGATCCGCCAGGTTCGCGCCCAGCGCCGAATTGGTGCGCGCAATGCGCTCGATCTTGCCGGTAAACATATTGCCCGACGGCATGACCACGCTGGATCGGCTGACTGCCGCAATGGCCTCTTCGGGAGAGATGCGATACTGCTGCAGTTTGGCCGGATCGAGCGTCACCACAATGGTGCGTTGATTCCCGCCGAAGGGCGGCGGCGCGGAAACACCCGGCAAAGTTGCGAACAATGGCCGCACCCGATTGATGGCGTAGTCTTGCAGTTCGCCCTGCGAATGCGCCGCGCTGCTGAAGATCAACAGACCAACGGCCACGCTGCCCGCGTCGAAGCGCGTGATGAACGGCGGCACGGTCCCGGGTGGCATGAAGGCGCGCGCGCGGTTCACGTAGCCGACCGTTTCCGACATCGCCTGACTCATGTTGGTGTCGGGATGGAACACCAGTTTCATCAGCGCCGCGCCTTGGATACTCTTGCTTTCCACATGGTCGATGCCAGTTATGTATAAGAAGTGATACTCGTAGTAGTAAGTCAGGTACCCTTCCATCTGCGCCGGGTCCATGCCGCCGTAAGGTTGCGCGACATAGATCGCAGGATCCCCCACCTGCGGCAGGATATCGACCGGCATACGGCGCACCGCGAGCACGGCGCACAGCGCGATAGCGACCAGCGCCACCACTACAGTGAGCGGTCTGCTAAGTGCCGCTAAGACGAGTCTCATGGCCCAACCTCCGCCACGAACGGCCGGATATCTCCCGCCGCCGTCGCCACCGCCAGCAGCCCGCGCCACACGCCCAGCCGCGCCAACGCATCGTCGATTTCAGCTTGCGTAAGCAGCCGCTGCGCCTCCGCTACGTCGTCGATGTTGCCCAGCCCGGACTTGTAGCGGGCGGTGGCCTGCTCCGCGGCCGCGCGCGCCGCCGATACCTGCACCGGAGTATTGGCCGCAATCCGCCGAGCGCCCTGCACCGTGGCCACAGCTACGTTCCACTGCGCGCGCAGATCCGTCGCGATCTGCTGCGACCGCGCCGCCTGCGCGCGAACCTCGGCCGATTGCACGGCTTCCCGCGCGTGTACGGCGGGCAGATCCGCCACCGGAAAGCTGACCGAGAAGCCCAAGGCATAATCCTGGACCGTGGGCGCCAGGCCGTTCAATCCGCCCAGTATTTTGCCGTCGGTCTCCGCGCCCGTGCCGCGCGCGTACGCCGCGCCTTGCAGATAGAAACGCGGGAAATACGACCGCTCCAACGCGTACAGTTGCGCCCGCGCCTGTTCGATGGCGGCGTTCTGCTCCAGCGCCAGGGGATGTGCGGCCGTATCCGGCGGCGGGGCGTTCTGCTCCTGCGGCAACAGCAACAATCCCGGCGCGGAGATGGCGATGCGGGCCGGCTCCATGCCCACGAATTGCGAAACCGTCGCGCGTGCCACGTCGGTGGCCTGCTCAGCCTGGATCAACTGCGTCCGCGCCGCGGCCAACTCCGCTTCGGCACGCGATCCATCCGCACCGGGCCGGAGTTCGGCGTTCACCAGGGCCCGGATGGTGCGCAGAATCGTGTCGCCACGGTCCACGCCCGCCTGCGCCGCGCGCACCGTCTCCTGCGCGGCAGCCAGTGTAAGATAGGCGTCGGCAGCAGCCACCGCTACATCGAATTGCGTGCGCTTGAATGCCGCTTCGGTCTGGGCGCGGGCTGCCGCAGCCGTCGCCACATTTGCGCTCCGCAGGCCGAAATCGAAAGGCTCCCAGGTGACCAGGGCGCCCACTGCGCTGCCCCAGGCCGTCCCCAGGTTATTCGAGCCGATCACCGGGCCGGACATGGAAGGAATCACACCCTGCGTGGGCAGCAGCAGCCCGAAAACGTTGTTCCGGGTGGCGCGATTGACCTGTGCCACGGCATCCACGCGCGGCAGATAGGCGGTGCGCGCCAGCCTGATGCCGGCCGCCGCGGCGCTGATCTGCTCCTGGGAAACGCGGACGGAGGGGTAGTTGTGCAGAGCGTCCTCGACCGCCTGGGCAAGGGTCAACTGTGCCGTCAGCGGGGCGCTTGCCGCGCAAATGCAGACCAGAGTGCGGACTGACGTCGCGAACTTCATTTGCCCTCGATCAATTCGCCAAACAGTTCACGCACCTTGCCCTTGGCCGCCTGCAATGCTTTTCGGCCCGTGGGCGTGGCGCGATATACCTTGCGCAGCGATTTGCCGCTGCGCGTCTCGGTCGCGCGCAGGTAGCCCTTCTTCTCCAGGCCGTGCAGCAATGGGTACAAGGTTCCCGGGCTGATGCGATAACCGTGGCGGGCCAGTTCCTCGACCATGCCCAGTCCGAAGATGGGTTCCTCGGCCGCGTGATGTAACACGTGCAGGCGGATCAGCCCGGAGTACAGGTCCCGGTCTTGTGCATAGTCGAGTTTCGTTTTCGCCATCCGATTACGAAAACCGTAAGTATATGGAAGACGGCGCGCGGGTGTCAAGGGGCAGATGGCACACCTACCGGATCGGAAGTTACGGGTACCCAGGTGTCGTCCTCCGTCTGGCTTCGGTGCGGGTGCACCTGCGGGGACCAAACGCCGGCGGCCGACTAACCTCCGGCATCGCGGTATCCTTGTGAAGTAAGGCCGACGAATTCTATGATGCTACGACGACGGACGCTCAACCCGAAGCGGCGGCTGTGCCCGGCGGAAGTACTTCAGGAACGAAAACAGGCTGTATCCGCGCAGATCGAAAAAGTACGGTACGGCGGAAACCCTGAGCACAAGCGAAACCCGGGTGACTACGGTCTGAATCCTCCGAGTGCGCCGCGGCCAGGAAGATCAAGTGGAGATCTACAGCCGCGCCGATGCTCTCGCCCTGCTCCGCGCAGGGCTGCTGCGCGGCGCATTCAGCGCGCAAGAGCGCGACGGTTGGCCTCAGAACGTTTGGGCGGTGACCGAAAGGGGGGAGGCCCTTGAATCACAACTCGAAGGCCGGGGCGTCTACCACGGGTACCCGATGGCGGAAGCCGATCCATTTCGGGAGAAGATCCTGGAGCGCTGGCGAAGTTCATGAGCGCCGCTATGACCATCGAACTCGATTGGCTTCCCCCGTTTCAAGGTCCGGAGGAAGTCGGAAGGACATCGGCATCGATCCAACTCCGTTTCGGACCCGAGAACGCAACCCGTTTTGAGGATTTGTGGTCTCAGTCCGTTCAGCATGGCGCACGGGTCTCCGCGTATCCATTTGCACTCTGGCTTGCTTCGTCGTGGTGGCGAATCCGCTGGGAGCCGCTGCCATCCCGGATCCGTCTGGCGCCGGATCGCGTTCCTGTAGACGCCAACTGGCGCATGAGCCACGAGCTGCCGGCGGCCGGTTACGGCTTCATTTGGCCGCAACTGGCTTTCGCCAGCGACGGACAGGCGATCCGGGTGAATTGCCGCCCGTCCCCGGCGTCGTCCGCCGAACCCGTTCGGTATCTCTCGGAGTTCGAGGTATTCGTGCCGGTACAAGCATTCGAAAGAGAGACGGACAACTTCTTGGACCTCGTACTCCGCCGTCTGGACAGCCTGGGGGAGACCGAGTTGCACATCCTTTGGCGGGAGGTTCTCGCGGAACGCGCGGATCCTGCCCAATCGGCTGCGAGACGCCTTGAGGCGCGTCTCGGGTACGAGCCGGATGAGGCGCCACTAAGCCTGCTGGAGCGTCTGCTCGAACTTGCCTCCGAGGCTGGTCCGAATGCAACCGATGAGGTCGCCCCGGTATGTGCAGGTAGCGACCCAACGCACGCGCTGGACGAGGTCATAGAACTGGCGTCACAGCCGGGCGTGCGTGGACGGGTCTGTGTGCCGCCTGAGGCGGGCGTTGAACGCGGGACGATGCCGCCTTGGCTGCGCGGACGTCAACTCGCGAATGCGGCTCGCGAATCACTCGGCTTGGGTAATAAGCCGCTAGACGACGTCACCCTAGCCGAACTTCTACGGATACCGTCCGATCATCTGAGCGCACGAACGCAGTCGCTCTTTCATGCCCCGATAGGGTTGGCGGTCCGCAACGGGGGCAGCGAGGAATTGCAGCTTCTGTTTCGCAAGAGGAACCGGCCTGCCCGCAGGTTTGAAGCTGCCAGATTCATTGCCGATTATCTCTGCGCCGACCCGCGAGACCGGTGGCTTCCGATTACGGATGCTGAGACAGCGCGCCAGAAACTGCAGCGCGCGTTTGCCGCCGAGTTCTTGTGCCCCATTCAATCCCTTCGGGACTATCTGGGTGACGAGTTCCTTCCCGAAGCATTCGAAGACGCGGCGGAGCATTTTGGCATCTCGGAGATGGCAGTCGCCAGCCACCTGTCCAACCACCGGTTGATAGCCCACTCACTGGTCGAGTCGAATGAGCGGATGCCGGGCGTTGATACCGCCAGCGTGCCGCCGGGGGCCGGCATGGTTCCGTTGCGTCCCAGACGCGCTTACTACCTCGACGATGCTTAGGATGTGCCTGGCGAATGCTGGGCGGAGCACGATTAGAGCGATCGCGGCCGGCGACGGCCGACAAATGGATGGTGTGCTATCCGAGACATCGTTCGTCTTCGAAGACAGCAACCACGCCGCTGAACTGTTCGCCTTGCAGCGCTTCGGCAACATCTACACGCGCATCATGAATTCCACGACCGCCGTGTTCGAAGAGCGCGTGGCGGCGCTGGCGGGCGGTGTGGGCGCGCTGGCCACCGCCAGCGGACAAGCGTCCGTTTGCGCCACCATCCGTTCTTCCCGATGACGCTTTTCCAACCGGAACGCTCCTCTATGAAGGGTCTGGTTCACCCGCTCATTCGCAAGTTCGTGCCATCGTGTAGACTGAAATCAAGATGGCCAAACAAGAAGTCCGCTCGCTGCTAGACCGGATCCCGGATGATGCGACTTTCGAGGATATCCAGTATCACATCTACGTGAGGGAGAAAATCGAGCGCGGCCTCAAGGACGTCGACGAGGGCCGGGTAGTCTCCGAGGAGGAGATGGAACTTAGAATGCAGAAATGGCTCGGCGCGTAGTCTGGACCCAGGCTGCGTCAGCCGACCTCGAAGAAGCGGCTGGCTACAGCGTTTTCTGGGAACGAGGGCGTGTGGTTCCTGAACTCCGGCGGCACGAGTTGTCTACAATGTCGATCCAAAACAAATCCACGTCCTCGCGTTGATCCACGGCGCACGCGACTTAATTGGGGCTTGGAGTCAGTACGACTCATGAGCTTTCGTGACACCGCAGCCCTCGTGCGTTAAGACTCGCCACAAGCCTTGAGGATTGCCTGATAATCCCGCTCGCGCAGCCAGAACCCCCCGCGCGCAGAGCGGCAAGCCTGCCGCCAACCGAGTCGATCGGCCCAGGGCGCTTGGCAGCCGCATAAACCGTACCCGTCCGCATGATTGTCAACCCGGCGGACCGGGCAAATTCAACGGCTCGCTGCTCGTCAAGCAGGAGCAATTCGGCTTTAACCGCCAACCCTAATTCAATCGCCTGGGCCTCGCCGAGATGCAGCTTCTGTTGCTCCATAATCTGGGCGGTCGAAGCCGTAGGCATCGGCTTGATCCACGATCCAGCAGCCGCCTCCACTTCACGCGATCCGGGCCGGCCGCTACCGGCGGTCACTACCTCATGGAACACGGCGTCCGGGATAGTAACGGCGCCGAAGAGGTCGCGTAGAAGGTGAAGATCGGCGACAGCCGATAAATGGATCAACGGCGTGCTATCCGCGATAACGATCATCGACGGATTCAGGAATGCGGCTTGGCATCTGGGGCCAATCTATCAAAGGCGGCGAGTTCCCGGTCCAAGTCCCCCTCCCCGTAGGAAAAAAGCGGAATCCCTCTCTCGCGCAGCAGATCGATGAATTCCCACCGGGAGATCCCGATCATCTGAGCGCCGTATCCGGAACTGATCTTACCGTCTGAAAACAAACGCAACGCAGCCTCCCGCCTGATCGCCTCGACAAGGTCCGATCGAAACGGTTCCTCCAAGGCCCCGTCGGGAAGTTCCCAATCGAGATGAGTCTCACAGCCATGGCGCCCCCATTTCGTAGTATAGACGGTGCCGCTGGATGCCGTTTGCCGAAGCTCGTGGTTCCGAACTCCGACGCGACCATTCCGTTGGCGCTCGGCAAGATCAACGGCGGTAACAGCGGCCTCAATCAATGGACCTTCGACGGCAGCGCCGCGCTCCCTCCGAATAGGGGCGCCACTGCAGATCTTTGAAACCGGACCGGCGACGCGCATCCCGTCCACCAGTATCGCAACAGCTTCGAGCTGAGCAATGTCTTGGGCAAGCCCACCGCGCGGGTTTTAGGGCAGTTCTTCAACGTGTCGTAACGCGATAACCCAGCTAAACTGGAGGAGAAATGCTCCGGATCGGGATTGATGGAATCATCTTGTCACAGTCTGCGGAACTGCTGCGTCCCGCGGACGGCGAGATGCTTCGTTCATGCGCATTTTCCTACCGCCGATGCCTGGAAGATCTTGCGTTCGCGTTGGTTTACGCCGACGAGATATTGAAGGATAGCGGTATTCTACGTGAATGGCACGTGCCCCCGGACATCCATGGCGATCGACTACTGATCGACAGCAGGCACCAAACGAGAATATGCACGGCCTCCGACGCCTGGAGCAGTCAGTGCGGGGGTCCGAGTCGGACCAGTGCCGGTTTAAGGAGTGGCGGGCGCGCGAGGCTGCGATGTATTTCGGTTCGCACGAATCTGTCTTTAAGAAAGAGCGCGACCCTGCCAACTATCGGTACGCCGACACTGTGCAATACCACAAAGAGCGAGGAATCCAAGACTCTGTCCCCGAGGACGTGATTACAATCCTCGACTCCGCGTTGCCGAAAACCCCCAAGGGCCTCCGTAGGCCCTACTCGCATGGGGCGCGCCGTGAGTTCATAACTCGCAACATGCTATCGCTCGTAACCATCATGAGGGCCTACGAGCTTTCGGCGATCCGCGACGGCTTTTGGCGAATGCCCCACGTTACCCGGGCGTGCATTCGATTTCTGGATCTCGGGAACCCAATCGAGAATCAACTCGAACTTCGTAGCATCGTTGTCCGACACGCGCTCTACGCCGCGCTCGCGGATACACGCACTGATTCGCCCGAGTCGGTCATCGACGCCTTGTGCGATCTCAGGAATGGCAAAGGGCCCAGAGCTATAAGGGAGCTGCTCCGTACCGAAGGTCTTCTTGCGCTGAGCGCTGACAAGGCCAAGGAGAAGGCCGCTAGAACTCTTATCGCTAAGATCAACAGTCTGTCTCCCGTCCGGGAGTCCTTCGAACAAGCGGCGTTCGCAATCAAATGGCACTCCACTCTTCGGGCGCTTGCCGAAAACAAATGGGACAAGCACGATGAACAGCTGTTCCGCGTGTTTCCGGATCTGAAACCGTCTGGGGACCGCAAGTACATTTTCATGCGACCTGCGTGGTTCGATCCCGAGAAGGTACAGGAGGTGTGGTACAAAAGCCCCGTGTTTTGGGGCTGCTTTTCGCTGTTTTGCGCAATTGTACTCCCGGCGGTGGCGTACGTTTTGGACAGCGTGACGCTTGCGCAGGTCTCTTTCCCGATCGGATTGATTGCTGGCTTGATCGCCTGTTGTTGTGTGTTTCGGAACGCGCGACCAACGGTGCGAAAGGTGGGGTTCCTTGCCGCAGGTTTGCTTGTGGCGGGTCTGTTTTACTTGTAAGGCCTCGTTGTCAGGAAACAGGAATCGACGGCACGTCCTGGGCACCCGAGGACAGACGGCGTCAAACGGCCAACCGGCAAGCGTCGAGATGCCGTCCCTAACTGAACTAAACTGAAGCTTATGCCTGAATCCACCCCCGACCGCCAGATGGGTTTCAGCACCCGCTCCCTGCATGCCGGCCAAAAGCCCGACCCGGCTACCGGCGCGCGCGCCGTGCCCATCTACCAGACAACATCGTTCGTCTTCGAAGACAGCAACCACGCCGCCGAACTGTTCGCCTTGCAGCGCTTCGGCAACATCTATACGCGCATCATGAATCCCACTACCGCCGTCTTCGAAGAGCGCGTGGCGGCGCTGGAGGGCGGTGTGGGCGCTCTGGCCACCGCCAGCGGACAGTCGGCCCAGTTCCTGGCTATCAGCAGCTTGATGCAGCCGGGCGACGACATCGTGGCCGCCAGCACGCTCTATGGCGGCACTTACACGCAGTTCGATGTCAGCTTCCGCCGGCTGGGCTTCAACGCCATCTTCGTCGAGCCGGACGATCCCGAGAACTTCCGCCGCGCCATCACGCCGCGCACCCGCGCGCTCTACGGCGAAACCATTGCCAATCCACGCATGAACATCCTGGATATCGAAAAGGTCGCGGCCATCGCGCACGAACACCACATTCCGCTGATCATCGACAATACGATGGCGTCGCCTTATCTTTGCCGGCCGATCGAATATGGCGCGGATATCGTGGTGCATTCCGCCACCAAGTTCCTGGGCGGGCACGGCAACTCCATCGGCGGCATCATCGTGGATAGCGGGCGCTTCCCTTGGGCCTCCGGCAATTTTCCGCAACTGAACGATCCCAGCCCCGGCTATCACGGCCTGCGTTTCACGGAGACGTTCGGCGAGATCGCCTTCATCATCAAAGCGCGCGTGGAAGGTCTGCGCGATTTTGGCCCGTGCATCAGCCCGTTCAACTCGTTCTTGTTTCTCACCGGCATCGAGACGCTGAAGCTGCGCATGGACGCGCATAGCCGCAATGCGCTGGCCGTCGCTCAGCATCTGGAGAAGAGTCCGTTCGTTTCATGGGTGAAGTTTCCGGGCCTGGAGTCCAGTCCCTATCACGAGTTATCGAAGAAGTACCTGCCGCTCGGTTGCGGCTCCATCCTGACATTCGGCGTCAAGGGCGGTCTGGAAGCCGGACGCCGGTTCATCGACTCCGTGCAACTGCTATCGCACCTGGCCAACATCGGCGACGCCAAGAGCCTGGTGATTCATCCGGCCTCCACGACGCACCAGCAGTTGAACGACGAGCAACAGCTTGCCGCGGGCATCACCAAAGACCTTGTGCGGCTGTCGGCGGGCATCGAAGACGTGGAAGATATTATCTGGGACCTGGACCAGGCGCTTGAAGCCTCACAGAAAGCATGAGCGGCGAAGTTAGCAGCACGTCGCCTGTGCTCGGCACGCGCTTCGCCACCACCGCGCAGCAGCACTTGCGTATTCTGAAGCAATATAACCGCATCGCCATGGTGGGTCTCTCGGCGAATCCGTACCGGCCCAGCCATTTCGTCGCGCTATATATGAAGGCGGCGGGCTACCTCATTTTCCCGGTGAATCCGCGCGAACGGGAGATCCTGGGCCGGCGTTGTTACGCGACGCTGGCCGAAGTTCCGGCGCCGCTCGAGATCGTAGATATCTTCCGCGAGCCTTCCGCTGTGCCGGCCATTGTGGACGAAGCCATCGCCGCCGGGGCCAAGGTTATCTGGATGCAGCTTGGCGTGATCCACGAGCAAGCTGCCGCGCGCGCGTTGGAGGCGGGCCTGGAAGTGGTGATGGACCGTTGCGTCAAGATCGAGCATGCCCGCTTCTTCGGCGGCCTGAGCACGCTGGGGCTCAATGCGGGCGTGCTATCGGCCAGGAAGCGTAGCGGCTAGAAGATAGGGACCTGGACGCTACTTGTCGGCGCCACGCAGATTCCCGCCCCATCGAACGAAGCCATCCCGCCCACGCTCACCGTCAGATTCGATTGCACGGCGCCGGAGCAAGCCTGGGTCCCCGCGGGCGCCGGCGGCACCACGAAGTTGATCTGGTACAGTCCGACGAAGCCAGGTGTAAGGCCGGAATACACAGGACGGGGGAGAATGGGCGGCAGGGCGCCGGTAGGCTGTATGGGTTGGTCAGGCAGCGCGTTCGGCCGGAAGTTGAAAGTGAGGTTGAAGGTCTCATTGGTAGGCGCTGCCGTCGACGCCGGCTGGCCAGTCGGAACGGAGGGAGTAGTCAAGCCAAGTCCCACCGCATAGATGACAACCTCCTCGTTGGCTTGGGCCGGACTGCCCGCCGTCACCAACGATCCATCCGCGTGCGTCACCAGAGGCGCGCAAGGCAATCCGTTATATGGACCGGACCCGCTCCCGCCGGGAGTTAGCGTGTCGCAAGCCGTTAGAATGTGGATGCGGTCGGCCTGGGGAGACAGCGTGACTGGCGGTCCGGCGACGCCATTCGCAGTTACCACTAACTGGGCTAAAGCAACCACAAGGTTGCACACTGCACCCCCGAAGTAACACGCCGGTTCTATGTCGTAGGGAATCTGGATGGTGACGGCAGTCATGGAGGAGCAAATTGCCGCAGGAGGGCAGGCGGATGCTGGGAGCACTTGCAACACCGGCGCGGGGATGCCCGAGACGGCGGCGCTGACGCTCCCCTGAAGATTTCCGGCCACGAAGACGGTGATCAATTGTCCGGGAGCTACAGTAACCGGTGAGTACTGGTATCCCAACCCAACGATCGCGTTTGCAGGTGCGCTTTGGCCGAATACGCCGGACGGAAGCGCCGCGCATAATAATATGATGAATGCAATGTAGTGTTTCATAACTTTAAGCTGGCGGAGCGACGCAGATCCCCGCGCCGTCGAATGAGTTTAGCCCGCCCACATTCACGGTCAGGTTCGATTGCACTAAGTCGGAACAAGCGGTAGTGGTCAGTTGGTTTTGTGGGGCGGGCAATCCGCCTGGCGCGCCATTCGGCAGTTCTATCTCGTAGGGAATCCGGATGGTGATAGCCGTCATGGGGGCACAGGGGGAAAACTCGGACACGTTCGTACAATTGGGCGCCGGGCGCACTTCCAGTGCGGGGGCTGCATGGCTCGCAGCGGCGATCGCATTCCCGAATGCACCTTGCGCGAATGCGGCGGATGCCAACGCAAAACAAACGGTAGTCAGTATTATTAATCGGGACATGACACCACCCTACGGCGCCGCAACGCAGATTCCCGCGCCATCGAACGACATCTGCCCGCCCACGCTGACCGTTAAGTTGGTCTGCTCCAAACCGGAGCATGGCTGCACACCCGCGGGTAGCTGTGGCACGATGAAGTTGACTTGGTACAGTCCGGCGTACCCCGGTACGAGTCCGGAATACAACGGCGAATTAAGGTCTGGAGACGACGATCCGGGTTCCAGTATTAGTGGCATGGGTTGCGTGGCTAGCGCGTTCGGCCGGAAATTGAAATCGAGGCGGAAAGGCTCCTGCGTCGGCGTCGCCACAGTTGCGGCCTGGCCGGTAGGAATGCTGGGAACGGTCAATCCGAGGCCGACCGCGTAGGCTACTAATTCCTCACCGGCTTGCGCCAGGTTCCCCGCGGTGACCAGCGACCCGTTCGCGTGCGTTATCAGGGGAGCACACGGCAAACCGTCGGCTGGCGCGATTCCGCTTCCGCTAGGAACCACCGTGTCACAAGCAGTCAGAATGTGAACCTGATCGCTTATCGGAGTCAGGTCGATCGGTGGCCCCGCCACGCCGCCCGCGGTCACCACCAATTGCGTCAGCAGTAAGACGTTGCACACCGGTGTGGTGAAACTGCACCCCGGCTGCAGCTCGTAAGGAATCTGGATCGTGATGGCCGTCACGCCGGAACAGATGGCCCCGGCCGTGCAGCCGGATGCCGGACGCGCTTCCAATACGGGCGCGGATAGGCCCTGCACAGTCGCGCCGATATCACCCGGCACGTTCCCCGCTAAGAACACTGAAATCAATTGTCCGGGCGCCACGGCGACGGGCGGATACAGGTATCCCATTCCGGTGATCGGATTCGCGGAGGAGCTTTGTCCGAACGCGGCGGGCACTAAGGCTACGCCCACGATAATAAGTAAGATTATGCACCGCATAACTCTAAGACCGCCCACGCCGCATTTTCCCGACACTTCCATTGGAAGACCGAGCGGTCAGAAACGCAAGCGCAGGACCAGTTGCAGCGACCGCGGCCCGCCCGTCTGGAACGCGGGAGCAAGACCGCTCGAGGGCGTGCCGCCGCCCAGCATCAGGTTCAACATCGAGGGCGAAAGCCCGAACAGCGGGTCCACCAGAAACCGCACCGGATCGGCGAACGAGGGATGGTTGAGCGCGTTGAACGCTTCCACGCGCAAATCGGCCGAGCATTTTTCGGCGATCCGGACGGTGCGCCGCACCGCCAGGTCGATCTGCGACATGCCGAAGCCGGTGATCGCGTTGCGGCCCAGATTGCCTTGTCCCTCGACAATAAGAAACGCGGCGGGGTTCAGGCGCCGCCCGCCCGGCGCTTGCGCGTCGGCTATCCAGACCGGCGCACCGGCCGCCAGATCGGGGCGGAAGATGTCCGCGAAGCTCAAGCCCATGGCGTTTTCGCCGTCGAGCACGGTGATGGGAAATCCGGTGCGCGCGTAGAACAAGCCGTCCAGCGTCCAGCCGCGCGGCAGATCCACGGAGAAGGCCGCCGCCAACGAATGCCGTACGTCGAAATCCGACGAGCCGGCATCAGTCGCGGAAAATGCCGCGGATGGCGCCCAATACACTTCCGCGTCCGCCGAGCTATTGTCGATGGAGTGTGCCCAGCTATAAGATACCTGCGCCTGTAAGCGCCGCGCTAGACGCCGGCGATATTGCGCCTGCAGCGCATCATAACGGGACCAGCCGTGGTTGGTGGCCTCCACTGTTTCCGCTACCGTTTCCGCTCCCGCGCTGCTCTCCGGGCCCACTTCGCGGCGCAGCAAATCGTTGGACGCTGAGCCGACCCAGGCAACCGACAGCGTATCGTTTCCAGTGAGACCCCGCTCCAGCGTGACATTCCACTCCCATGTGGACGGCACGCACAAGTTCGGCGCAAACCCGTAAACGATGGGGATGGGGGCATTGCTCACAGACGACGGGTTGGTTGCTCCATTGTTGAACTGCCAGGTATTGAACGGCGCGCCGTTGATGCCGTCGACGGCCGCCCCGAAATCCGCGTCGAAATACCGTCCGGCGCCCGCGCGCAAAACAGTGCGCCCGTCCGCGGTAAGCCTGTAGGCTGCGCCGATCCGCGGCGCAACGCCGGTGTAACTCGTCTTCCAAATCGGGACCTCGACACTCGATACGGGTGCGAGCGGCGATGGGTCGAGCTCCCAGCGCAAGCCGTATGCGATGGTCAGCCGGGGAGTCGCGCGCCAGGTGTCTTCGCCAAATGCGGCGAACTGCTGGATTGACGTGGAATTCTGCGCGGATTCAAACAAGCCGACGGAGAAACCCGAGTCGAGGAGCGCCTGCAAGCTGGCGGCCGTAACCGTTACGCTCTGCATGGGTCCGCTGCGCCGCAAACCCAGGTGCAGGTAGTCGACGCCAACCCGGAAATCGTGCGCGCCTTTGCGAAGCTCCGCGGCATCCACCGCGTTCCATTGCCGCTGGGCGTTGCCGGTGTTGGCTCCCGCAATCAGCGGCTGAATCCCTCCAATATCGAAACGAAAGAACGAAACGCAGGGCGTATCGGGGCCGAACAGCGCGGCATCCATGTAGCACCCGGCCGTACCCGGAATGCCTGTATTCTGCCAAACCGATTCCCCGCTCGACCAAGTGGCGTTCAATCGGAATTCGTTGGTGGCGGATGGTGTTGGCGCGGCATTCAGCCCGATGGTAGCGGCGTGGTCTTGCAGGGTCACGCTGTTGGTTTCGGCCAAGTCCGTGGCAGTCGAAGAAGGCGTGTCGCTGAACCGGCCGAACAATAGCAGGCGGGCGGTCAAGGCGTGATCCACTCGGGCGCTCAGGCCGTCGAACCCGGATGGCCGCGAACTGTAACCCGTCCACTCCGCGACGCCTCCGCCCAGGTCCGGCCCATTGGGCGCCGGGAACGCCTGCAGAATGGGCTGGAATATCGGCGGAGCGCTTTGCCGCACTGCCAGCGACGGCACTGTCGATTGCCAGGTGTAAGGCTGTCGCAGGCGCAGGCCCTCATAGGATAGGAAGAAGAAAGTCCGGTTGCGCCGCAGCGGGCCGCCCAGGACGCCACCGAAATCCGCGAAGCGCAGCGGCTGGCGCGGCTGGCCCGTACTATTTGC
>JBEKTJ010000152.1:0-17084 GCA_049516155.1 Bryobacteraceae bacterium | reverse complement strand
ATTCAAAACCGCGTGGCCTTTGCCAAACCCATGGGCAGCACCGCGCTGCTGGATGCGGTGTATCTGGGCCTGCGGCAGATGCGCAACGCGCGGAACCCCCGGAAAGTCCTGCTGATCGTCTCCGACGGCGGCGACAACCACAGCCGGTTCCGCGCCCGCGAGGTCGAGAATCTGGCGCGCGAATCGGATGTGGAGATCTACGCGATCGGCATTGTGGACCGGCCGGTTGGCCGCCATGAGTCCGAACTGTGGGAAGGTCCGGCGCTACTGAACGGGATGGCGGACGAAGCCGGCGGACGCTATTACGAGATCGACGATCCGCGCGACTTGCCCGCTGTAGCGGAAAAGATCCGCGCGACTTGCCCGCTGTAGCGGAAAAGATCGGGCGGGAGTTGCGGCATCAGTACGTGCTCGGCTACGTGCCGAAAGATGGGCGGCGCGACGGCCGGTACCGGCATATCCAGGTGAAGGTGGCGCGCGCGCCGGGCCAGCCGCGTCTCTCTGTTTATTGGAAGCGCGGCTATTACGCGCCGTCGGATTAAGCGGTCTGCAGGCCGCTTTTCCGGCTCCGCCCGAACGGCGCCTAAACCTACGCCTCAACTGCGCGGGACGCTTCACGCGCGGCCGGCACCCTGAGGCAAAAGCAGGAGCCTCGCCCCACTACACTTTCTACGGCAATATCGCCCCCCATCATCTGACAGAACCGCTTACTTATGGCCAATCCCAGACCTGTTCCGTGGTATCTGCGGGTGGTCGAGTCATCCACCTGGCTGAAGGGCTGGAACAACTTTCCCACATCCTCGGGACAGATGCCTATACCGGTATCGGAAACGCGTACCTCGGTCCAGTCGCCGGAGCCGTTGCGCAAACGGCGCACCGCTACCGAAATCCGGCCGTTCCGGGTGAACTTGCAAGCGTTATTGACCAGATTCAGCAGGCTCTGGCGCAGCTTCGGAAGATCGGCATGCGCCAGCCGGACTTCCTCCGGGCAATCCAGGCAGACAATGTTGCCTTGCTGTGCGGCCAGCGGTACGACGGCGGTATAGACTTCCCTCAGAACCGCCGCCATGTCCACCTCTTGAAGTTTGATCTCGGCGTGGCCTGCTTCGATTTTCGATAAATCCAGCACGTCGTTGACGATGCCCAGCAGGAGGAGGCCGGAGCGCTCTATTTTTTCCAGGTCGCAGAGGACATCGGGTTGGTCGGGACCGATACGGTCTTCCCGCAGCATCTGGCTGTAGCCGATGATGGCGTTCAACGGTGTTCGCAGTTCGTGGCTCATGTTGGCGAGGAACACGCTCTTGAGCCGATTGGCGCCCTCGGCGCCCGCGAGCGCACCGCGCAATTGTTTGTCGTGCTCCCGCAATTGCGATTCGATTCGCTCGCGCTCGGCGATCTCGGCGGTCAAAGCGGCATTGGAGGCCGACAGGTCGGCCGTGCGCTCCTCCACACGCTCGCCCAACTCGGCATAGGACTTTCGCAACGCTTCCTCGGCGTTCTGCCGCTCGATGTTTCTCTGCTCCAGCAGCGATACCGTGTCGTCGAAGCACTTGGCCAATTGCCCCAGTTCGTCGGACGTATGGGGAAGTCCGGTTCGAGTACTCATCTCGCCCCGGCCTATGTTCTGGGTGGCTGCCACCAGCCGGTGGATCGGCTGCGCGAGGATGAGTTCCCCAAAGGCCCATCCCAGACCTGCGGCAATGAGTGCCATGATCCAAAGGATTAGCAAGTTGCCGAACATCTGCATATTGGCATGGTGGACCACTCCGCCTTTGAGAATCTGCACCAGAATGTACATGTAGGGCGGCGAGTTCTCATGCAGACGCAGTTGGCGGAACGCGGAGATCCTGACCTGGCCATCCCTGCCGCTCTTCTCCAATACTCCAAAATCGCGGCCGCCCGATGCACCGTCTGCATCGTGGAACCAATCGGGCGCCACAGCGGTGCCGGGCGCCTCTTTGCCATCCGACGGGAACTTAAAAAGTTGCACTCCCTTCCAGTCGGTAAATGTTACGGTGTACTCGGCGGGAACACGTCCTTTCGACACAAAACGTGAATATTGACCCAAACTGAAACCCGTAATGAGTACGGCGATGAGCTTCTTGTCGCCATCCAGAACGGGGTAACCGTAATTCAGCGATAAGGCCCCACTGACTCTCCCGACGACGTATTCTCCAACGGAGAAGTCTAGCGTCCGGACTGCGTCCTTAAAGTGTTTGCGGTCCCCTAAGTTAATGGCGCCGGGCTTGAATGGGACGGACGCGGCAAATACATTTCCATCCGGCCGCGCTGCAAGGATAACCGAATAGAAGGGATATCGGTGCTGTAACTCGGTAAAGAGCCTATCACAGGCCTCGGCGTTCAGGTCTCGCACTTCGCGCAAGTGGGCTAGGACGTTGAGCATGGTCTCAGTGGCTGTGGCTATTTGTTTCTGCTGCTCGGCCAGGTCTTGAGCCACTTGCATTGTGCCGCGTTGCGCATTGGTAGTCTCGTCCTGGCGCCGTTCTATCCCCGAAGCGACAATCATCGCAAAGGAAGGCACGAAGATGATCGACAACAGGAAGAACAACTTCTTGCGAATGGGCCATGATGCAAGAATCGACTTTGGAATCACCGCAGTTCCGCAACGTTGCAGAACTGAAGACGCCGTTGTGCGATGTGGTTGCATCGTTTGTCCCGCGAATGCCGTAACCTCTTGAGTCGTGCTGGTGCGGCAGGCGGTTTCGCCTGCCTTCCCGACTCCCCTCCACTCTAGGCTTTGCCGTTCACCGCCGCACTCAGAATTTCTGGAGCAGAGTGATGTACGGGTAGATGAACGTGGCGCCTTTGTGCGCCTCCTGCAGATAAGCGCCGGAAAACAGCGTACCCACGCCAAACCCTACGCTGGTGCTCTTGGTCATGCTGACGGTCGACAGCATTTCGACGGTCTCGCCCACGTGCGCATTGGTGGCTTTTGTGTCATAGACCGTGCGCGTGCCCGTGGAATTGTACAGGCCGTCGGCTGTGGAAGCCAGCCAGAGATCGCGCCCATCCAGCTTTACTTTCAGCCTGCGCAACGGGGCGAACTCCACGCCGGTACGCAGGTCTTTGATGTTCTTCCAGCCAAACAGGCCGGTAACACTGTTCATTGGCTGATTCGAGCCATACATGTTGTCGAACGTCTCGCGGCTGTCGTCCTTCCGCCCGTCGTCTCCGGATGCGTACGCATAATCGCCGCTCACGCGCGGCGCCCAGCCGGACTGTGTAATCCTCCATCCCCCGCCCGCCACCAGGCCGGCGGCATTCAGACGATCGTTCGAGTAGTTGCCGAACTCGTGCACCGCCTCAAAACTGTAGTCCACTCCGCCGCGCAACTTGCCGATAACGCGGCCGCCCGCGGCGAGCGTGTCCATTTCGCCGACTATCTTCTCCTTGCTGTCGACTCCCAGGGTGGTATGGGCGAAGAAGTAAGGCTCCACCGAGGCGCCGGGCAACAAGTGGCCGAACGAATTGTAGTCCGCGAATACGTGGTCGCCGGGTTTGTGTTCGTCGAACCCCTCCGGATTGATGAGCACTACCGAGCCGGCCACCAACTCGGTCTTGAAGAAGCTCGTGCCGTACGAACCGTGGACCACGTCGAATGTTCTCGCCGTGTTCGCCCACCACACATCTGTCGCGGCCAGCAACCGGCCCGAACCGACGACCATCTCCTGCCTGCCCAGTTGCGCGTAGAAGCCGGGGCCCTCCCGCTTGCCCACTGCCATCCAGGCCTGCCGCAGATCGAAGGGATCCGAAACCGAGTTCGAGGGCGTGGTTTCGTAGAACAGTGCGCGCGCATCCTGCGCCTGCGCGAAAAATTGCAGCCACGGCGTGGGCGTGAACTGCAGGCCCAGACGTATCTGGCTAAGCAGATAGGAAGTGGCCGGCGTCACGCTGAACGGCCCGTCGGTTTCCTCCCAGCGCTCCCTGATAGAACCGCTGAGCTTAACCGTGCGGGCAAGATACCCTCGCTCATCGGGCTGATCCAGGCCGCCGCTGGCATCCTGCGACTGGCCGTTGTCTGCGCTCTGTCCCGCGCTTTGCGCTCCGGCTATACCCGACAACCATACACCACAGCCGATCAGAACCAATGTTTTTCGTAAATTTCCTAAAGCAGTCATGTTCCGCTCTTCGGTGGATTTGCCGGGAATGTGCGGTACTCGGAGAAAGCCGGTTCGAAAATTCTCTACTTTGCGCACTAATTTCTCGCGTGGCGCGACCGATCTATGAGCGGGCGGCGAAACACATAAAGCTTTTCAGTGTTACGCCGATGACTGTCTGGACGGCAGTTTGATGGCAAGACGAAAAGTCTCCCGCCGCGGAGCAAGCTATGACAATTTCGTGATTTGGCGGTCATGACCGAATAACAAGAAACGTGCCTATGCCCTCGATCAGCCTTTGGATCAAAGTGAAGATCCTGTGCCTTCTTTTTACGCCGCTTTGCCTAATAGCTGTTGCAGCGCTGCTCAACCGGCTGCAACGGTACTGGATGAGGGGCCAGAGGGATTGCCGGGCCAGCAAAGAAACCAAGATCGGTCCATCGCGTCCGGCGAAGCCGATGCCTGTCTGAACGGACTGGAACGATTCGGGCAAGGCGACGCGCAGGTGGAAATCCTACTGCGGGTCGACTGGGTGTGGACCGGCCGGTAACAGCGTGGCCCGGACACGGAGGCAGATTAGCAATACAACACGTCGCAGATGGCGCGCAAGTGGACCACGCAGACTTGACGAGAGAAAAAGGCAAATCGGTTTTTATGAAATCGCAGATGACTATCGGAAAGAAATTGTTACTGAGTTTCGGCGCGGCATTGGCCTTAACGCTGATGGTCGCCTTCTCGTCGCTGCACAGCATCGGGGACCTCGGCGGCAGTCTGCATAAGGTGATCAAAGTGAACGCCACGAAGCTCTTTCTGGCGAGCGATATCAGCACCGTGATGTCGGATTTTACGGCCGAAGAACGCGGCATCATTGCCCGGTCCTTCATGAAGGACCGGGCCACCGTAGACCGGTACAACAGCGAGTTCGGCGAGAGCGCGGCGCGATTCAAGCAACGGGTGGACGAATTCGTCCCCCTGATCGAAACGGCCGAGGCGCGACGGATGATTCAGGAGTTGCAGGCCGATGTCGACAAAATCGCGCAGAATCACGAGGATCTCTACCGGCTGGCGACCGGCGGTCACATAGACGCCGCCGCGGATTCATTCCGGCAGAAGAGCATGCCGCAAATCCGGGCGGCCAAAGCTACCGCCGAGCAACTGGTGCAGCGCCAGCGGGTGTTGATGGCTGCGGTCGGAAAGTCGGCGGAGGCCTCGGTGTCCCAAAGCCGGTGGATTACCATGCTGATGATCGGGCTCTCCCTGTTGGTTGCGGCTGTCGTGGTTTACATTGTGCGACAGATCAACCTTTATTTGCGGCAGACGATCGCCGAACTCGGCGATGGGGCCGAGCAGATGGCCAGCGCCGCTTCGCAGGTGTCCTCCTCGAGCCAGTCGCTGGCGCAAGGATCTTCCGAGCAGGCGGCGTCGCTCGAAGAGACTTCCGCATCGAGCGAGGAAATCAGTTCCATGGCCCGCAAGAACAGCGAGAACTCACGCGGGGCGGCCGGCTTGGTGACGCAGTCGCAGCAGAAGTTCGTCGAGACCAACCAGTCCCTGGAGCAGATGGTGGTGGCGATGGGCGAGATCAACACCCAGAGCGGCAAGATCGCCAAGATCATCAAAGTGATCGACGAGATCGCCTTCCAGACCAACATCCTGGCGCTGAACGCGGCAGTGGAAGCTGCCCGGGCGGGAGAAGCGGGCTTGGGGTTCGCAGTCGTGGCCGATGAAGTGCGAAACCTGGCGCAGCGTTGCGCTCAGGCGGCTAAGGATACGGCCGCGTTGATCGAGGAGTCGATTGCCAAGTCCAACGACGGCAAGACGAAGGTGGACCAAGTGGCCGCGGCGATTCGAAGCATTACCCAAGAATCGGCGAAAGTGAAGACGCTGGTGGACGAGGTGAACCTCGGTGGCCAAGAGCAAACCACGGGCATCGAGCAAATCGGCAAAGCGCTCGCTCAGATGGAACAGGTCACGCAGCAGACCGCGGCCAATGCCGAGGAGAGCGCCTCGGCGGCCGAGGAGCTCAACGCGCAATCGGAAACCCTAAAAGACATTGTGGAGCGGCTGACGGCCATGGTGGGCGGCGGCCACGCCACCAGCGGCCATGCGCATCCCGTCCGCGTGCGTCCCGCTGCATCCGCCGCGCCGGCCCCGGCATCGCACTTGGCGGGCAAATCCCACTCCAGTCTCGCTGCTCTGCACATGGCCGTGTCACGCCAGCCGAAATCCGGGGCGCACGGATCGCCGGTTCTTACCGCCCGTAGCGCGGGCAAGGCAACCTTCCCTTTGGACGACGAGTTCAAGGAGTTCTGAACGCCTAGAAACCTACAAGCGGCAAACCGAGCCAATACCGATTCCGGGAAGGAGATGGGGCGTTCTCAGTCGAACAGCCCGATCTGCTCCTTCGGGACCAGTTTCGGCTTGCGCCGCCGTAATGGACTTCCCACTACTCCTAGTACCTGCAACTCGGAGAGGGCGGCGCGCGGTAGAAACAGCCGCTGGTTGTTGGAGTAGGGGTCCGGCGGAACCACGGTAAAACCGTGGGATTCCATCAGAAGCAAATTGTTGGCGAGTATACCGTCCATCACCTCGCCATCCCGGAACTTGACCCGTACCCACAGTCCGTCCATCTTGGGCCGGGTACTGAATACTTTGCGCTCCGTGGCCGGGTCCGGAGGCTCGAAATCCTTCACAAATTGAACGGATTTCACCTCATCGTATGGCACCACGGAGTAATTGCCATCCGGGGTTAGCAATTCCACCCCAGCGGGCCGCAGGTAGGTCAGCGGGTTGACAAACCCGAGCAGGGGTTCCCGCTCAAAGCGGCTGATCCGGACTTTCTTGGAGGTCGAGCCGGCCAAATCAACCCCTAAATGGAAACATTCTTTTCAAGATGGTTTCAAACATGGGTCGGGGTTATTGTATCATTGGCTCGGATGGGATCGGATGGGTACGATGGATGAAGCGTCCGCGAGAGCGGCCGGAGCCTTGCCATGCGCGGCCGCGGCGTTCCTCACTTTCTGTAGAATCGAAAAGGGGTTAGCCGCCAATTCCATTGAAGCCTATCAGACGGATTTGCGGAAGTTTGTGGAGTTCGCGGCCAGCCAATGCGGCGGCGCAATCCCGGATGCGGAAGGCGTGCGCGACTATCTGGATTCTCTCTACGGAGCCGGGCTTGGCAGCCGGTCGGTTGCCCGGCACTTGTCCACGCTGCGGAGTTTCTATACGTTTTTGCTGCGCGAGGGCCGTATAGCCCGCGATCCGACCGAGCATCTGGGCGCGCCGCGGCAATGGCAGACTATCCCTAAGTTTCTGAATCCGGAGGAGATCGAACAGATATCGCAGTCTCCCGATGCCAGCCGGACCCTCGGCTTACGCGACCACGCCATGATCGAACTGCTGTATGCCACCGGCCTGCGGGTTTCAGAACTCTGTTCCTTGGCGATCGCGGACCTGAACCAGGATCTGGGCGTGCTGCGGGCTACCGGCAAAGGCAGGAAACAGCGGATGATACCGGTGGGCAAAGCGGCGCTGGAGGCCGTGCGGACGTACCTTGAAACCGGGCGTCCGGCGATCCTGAAGGGACGTCCCAGCCGGTATCTTTTCGTCACCGCGCGGGGTGGGCCGATGACCCGCCAGGCGTTCTGGAAACTGCTGCGCGGTCATGCACGGAAGGCGGGTGTTTTCCGCCCTTTGACGCCACACACAATCCGGCACAGCTTTGCTACGCACCTGCTGGAGGGGGGCGCCGACCTGCGCAGCGTGCAGACCATGTTGGGGCACGCCGATATTTCGACCACCCAGATCTACACCCACGTGATGCGGTCGCGCCTGCGGAAGACCGTCGACGAGCACCATCCGAGGGCCTGACCGGAACCTCATGAGCGACTACATGTTCATGCTGGAGAGCCGCTTGAGCGCGGACCAGAACCGCGCCCTGGAACGGGTGCAGGCGGCCGCGGGCGCATTGGGCATCAATCTGTTTCTCACTGGCGGTGGGATGCGCGACATGCTGGGCGGATTCCGGATTCGGGATCTGGACTTCAGCGTCGAAGGCCAGGCGCTCCGGGTGGCCAAGGCGCTGGAGGAGCAAGGCGCCCGCACGGTGGCGCTCGACGAGGATCGGCGCACCGCGGAACTGGTATTTCCGGGTGGCGTTACCGTACACGTGGGCATGGCGCGCAAAGAGCGGTATGTCAAGCCGGGCGCCCGGCCGCAAGTGACTCCCACCTCCATTCAGGAAGATCTGCGCGGGCGCGATTTCACGATCGACGCCATGGCGCTGTCCTTGAACCGCGCCTCCCGGGGCCTGTTGCTGGACCCCACCAACGGCTTGGCCGATCTGGGCCGCCGTGAGATGCGCAGCACCCATCCGTACGTGTTCTACGACGACCCGCTCCGGCTCCTTAGATTGGCTCGATTGCGTGTCAGGTTGTCGTTCACGGTGGAGGAGCGTACACGCACGCAGTTTGACAATGCGCGCGCCGCGCACGTGGAGAATCTGATTCCGCCGCGTGCGGTGTTCGACGAGTTGACGCGCATCGCCGCGGAACCCAGCCCGGCGGAAGTGTTGCAGGCGTTGGATCGAGACGAGCTGCTGGCAGTGTTTTCACCGGCGCTCGCCGGATCTAAACTGAACTTGCACGCCCTGACCCGGTTGGAGAAGGCTGCCCGGTTAGTGGAATCCTCCAACATTCCGGTGGCTCCCGATCTCCCGGCGTTTCTGCTCGCGCTTACGGCAAAGTTGACGGCCAAGGAAAAGATCGGCCTGTTCAAGGCTGTCGAGATGCCGAAGACGGAGATCGACCGGATGCGGGATCTGGAGCCTCGCGCCCGCAAGTTGGAGCAGGCCTTGAAGTCGGTGCGGGTGAAGAAGCCCTCGCACGTCTACCAGATTCTGTCGAGTGCGCCGGCCGACGAGATGATTTTTCTGCTCGGCAACTCAGTGGAGCGGGTAGTACTGGAGCGCATTCGCAACTACCTGCAAAAGTACCTGCCAACCATGCAACAGGTCGCGCCCTCGGGATGGGAGGCGCTGGTAGGGCAGCCCGGAACACCCAAATACAACCGCAGCAGGCAGGCGTTCCTCGCCGAGCGTCTCGATGTTAGGCCGCGCAGACCCCAGGAGCCGGAATCGGAGCTGGCCGCACCAGCCGAGGCGCTTGTCCGCGAACGTGGACGCTAGGCCAGACAGGACCCAGCGTTTCCCCCTCTGGCGAAATGCGCAATACTATCCATCGGTCGGACGATTCCGTACCCGCGGAAATGCGTACTGGGCCCATGCCTTGGACTTATGCCACTACATCTAGTGTTCGAGACGTTTAGCAATAACTATTAGTAGATCCCAACGAATTTCCGGGTGTTCGAAAACATTAAAACGTACTAGAACGGGCCGTATGTAGAATTACAAACCGTTGAATCTAGAGGGTTGAACCGCCAATAGTTCTCCATAAAAAGCCTTGCAATTTCTTGGCGACTACTGTATTCTTCAAATTGACCTTGTGATGGCCATGTTCCGCTGCTGTGATGGCGGAGCGTGTTAACAGTTTAAGATATGCAACTCGGAGGAAACGCAATGAAAAAATTTTTGGCGCCGGCGGCCTTTTCGATGTTCACTTTGTGCGTGGCGAGTGCTAACCAGATTCCATGCACGATCGCTGGAACGACTTTCGGCGACCCGGTCAACGGCACTACGGTAGTCACGTGTGGCACGCTGACGTTTGACAATTTCGAAGTGGTGAACCCGACCAACGGAGCCGAAGGTCAGGTCGACGTGCTGGGCACGTCGTACTTCGATACGGGGTCCGGCCAAGCCTACGTGGAATTCAACCCTAACCTGCTCGCGGCCCAGGACGAGGAGTTTCTGTTTACGGTTTGGGGCGGCACCCAAGAGATCGACATGACTGTCGGCGGCCAAAACGCCCAGATTCAAGAGACGGCATGCTCGGCGCCGGTTCCCACTTCGGGCTTGGGCGCGGGCGAGTGCCCCGCAGGCACGCTTCTCGGCCAAATCACGGTCGGCTCCAATCAGGCTGCCGGGTTTGCAAATTTCAATACCACTTCCCCCGTCTATATTTTCAAGAACATCGAGACCGGATCGGGCGGACAGTTGAGCGAGTTCACGCAGAGCTTTGGAACCGTTCCGGAGCCAGTGAGCACCGTCCTGTTGGGATCCGGATTGCTGGCGCTGGGCCTGCTGCGCCGGAAGTCGCGCAAGAGTTAGCTGCAAGTCTGACCGAACACTCTCCTATCCAGTCTAGAGGCTCCCCGAGTTTGGGGAGCCTTTTTTATTTCCGGAGCCATCCGAATTGTTAGAATCTCTGAAGGGACATGCAGCGCGTAGCGATTACAGGTGTGGGTTTGGTAACGCCACTGGGGCTTACGGCGGCGGAAAACGTGGCCCGTTGCCGTCTGGATGAATCCGGCATCGGACCGGCCCGCGCCTTCGCCGTGGATGGCCATGCGGCGCAGGCCTTGGCCAGCGTAGCCGGGTTCGATCTCGAAGCCGCTCTAAAGTTTCCCAAGAATTATAAATTCATGGGCCGCGCTGTACAGTTCGCCATGCGTGCGGCACACGAGGCGATCGGCCAGAGCGGAATCGATCCACGCAGAATGGACCCTTCGCGCGTGGGAATCCAGGCCGGGTCGGGCCAGACTGGCGTGGAATACGACCACTTCTTCCCTTCGCTCATCATGGCTTGGGATGCCGGCCGCGAGATGGATTACAAATATCTGGGCGGCCTCCCTTCCCACCTGATCGACCGCTATATATGCCTGCGTACGCTGGCCAATGGCGGGCTGGCACTGTTATCCACAGAATTCGGCATTCGCGGTCCCAACGGCAATTTCGCGCAGAAAGATACGGCGTCGGCGCAGGCACTGCAAGCGGCCTACCTGGATTTGCTCGAAGAACGGTGCGATGTGGCGCTTGCGGGCGGCTACGATTCGCTGGCCACCACCGGCAACTTTCTGGCGTACGAGCAAGCCGGATTGCTCTCCCACATGGATCCGGCGGAAGCTTACCGGCCCTTCGACGACCGGGCGGACGGGTTGGTGCTGGGCGAAGGCGCGGGCTTCCTGATATTGGAGAGATGGGAGCATGCCGCCCAACGGGGGGCCACCGTTCTGGGCGAATTTTACGGTGCCGGGTCCGCAATGGGGACAAACGAAGAATGGCGCCCGGCCTGGACCGCCGATACTGTCTGCCAAGCCGCGCGCCAGGCGTTGGGCGATGCGCGCCCGGATTTTGTGGTAGCCTCCGGCCTGGGTACGCTGGAGGAGGACCGCTGCGAGGCCGCGGCGCTGGCGGCGTTGACCGCGTCTGCCGAAGTCCCCACGCCGGTGACCGCCTTGAAAAGCCGGACCGGTTACATGGGCGCGGGCACTGCCGCCGCCGAATTAGGGCTGGGGCTGTTGTGCGCGCGGCAGGGATTCGTACCCGCCATAGCCCGCCACACCCAAAGCGGTCCGTATGGCGCCCTGGATCTGGCGAGCCACTCCCCGCGCCAGATCGAGGAAACCGAGCCCTTAGGTCTGTTCCTCTCCTGTTCGTGGGGAGGCGCCGTGGCGGCCTTGGCAGCCCGTGCCATTCGTGTCTGATCCCCATGGAAACCAGACATGCCCGTCGATCCGGCGCGCTCCCCTTGCTCGATCCGGTAGCGGCTTATGATCGGATCGCGCCCCTATACGCGCAGGTAGCGCATCAGCGCAAGGCATATCTGGACGCGGTGGATCGATTAATCGTAGCCGAAATCCCGCCAGGCAGCCGTTCGATGCTGGACATTGGCGCCGGCGATGGCATGCGCGCCGCGCGCATCGCCGCGGCGGCCGGCTTGCCGCATCTCGCTCTGCTGGAGCCCAGCGAACGCATGCGCAGCTACTACGCCGACCGAGCTAACGTGTGGTGCATGCGCGCCGAAGAACTCTACCGCCAGCAGGGCAGCTTCGACGCGGTCACCTGTCTGTGGAATGTGCTCGGGCACATCCTGCCGGCCGTCGCGCGGGTTGAAGCGCTGCGCCAATTCGCCCGTCTGGCGGCGCCCCAAGGCAAAATTTTCATCGACCTGAATCACCGCTACAACGCGCGCCACTATGGCGCCCTGCCAACGGCCATGCGTTTCCTGCGGGACCGCCTGTCGCCGCCAGGCAGGCATGGCGATGTCAGGGTCGTCTGGGAGCTTGACGGCCATGCCTGCGCCACGACGGGTCACGTATTCACCCACGCGGAGTTCGCGGCTTTGTCCCGCGCCGCCGGTCTCCGGATCGAAAAGCGGTTCGTGGTGGATTACGCTTCGGGACAAATCCGGCGATGGAGTTTCGACGGCAATCTCATGTATGTGCTGCGGCGCGGATAGCTTCTCGCAGCGTGGCGCAAACCTCGGCGATTGCGTCGTCCGTCAGCCGATTGAAAAAAGGCAGCGCCAACGTTCGTGAAGCCGCCTGCTCCGTGACACTCAAGTCGCCGCGATCCGCATACCCTGCGTACAGCGGTTGCCGATGCAGCGGCGCAAAGTAGCGCCCGCAGGCGATGCCCCGTGCAGCCATGTAGCGCACGATTCCGTCGCGGTCCTCTTGTGTGAAATTCGCCGCCAGCCGCACCACGAAAACAAACCAGCACACGCGCCCATCGGCGATTTGGAAAACCGGGAGAGTCAGTTCGGGAACCGCGCGAAGATGTTCCAGGTAACAGGCCGCCCGATTTTCACGCTGTGTCAGGATGTTCTCGAGGCGCTGCATTTGCGACAAGCCCAGCGCGCAGTTGATCTCGGACAGCCGATAGTTGTACCCAAGCAGCGTATGATCCAGCCAGCCGTCGGCCGTCTGCCTGCCCTGGTTGCGGAGGGCGCGCATGGTGTCCGCCAGTCCGCGGTCGCGCGTGACCACCATGCCGCCCTCCCCAGTGGTAATGGGTTTGTTGGGATAAAATGCGAACACTCCCAGGTCGCCGATCCCGCCGGCCTTTTTGCCCTGGTATTCCGCTCCCAGAGCCTCGCAGGCGTCCTCAATGACCGGCACACCGTGCCGTGCCGCGATGTCCAGGATTGGATCAAGGTCCACGGGACACCCGAACGTGTGTACCACAATGATGGCGCGGGTCTTGGGTGTGATCGCGCGCGCCACGCTCTGGGGCGTCAGGTTGAGCGTCCGCGGGTCGATATCCGCGAACACCGGTCTGGCGCGCCGGTAAAGCACGGCATGCGCGACGGCAATGAACGTGAAGGAGGGGAGAATCACTTCATCGCCTTCACCGATGCCCAGCGCGGCTAAACCCAGGTGCAGTCCGGCGGTACCCGAGGAGAGCGCCACCCCGTAAGGCACGCCTGTGTAGCTCGCGACAGCCGTTTCGAATTCCACCATCTTCGGGCCGATACTGAGCCGCGGAGTGCGCAGCACTTCCGCTACGGCTTCAATATCGGGCTCGGCGATGTCGGGAGAGGAAAGCGGAATCCTCATGCGGCTGTACGCTTCACCAGTAGTTCTTCGCCCAGCGGCACGGACGACAGCACCGCGGCGATTCTTTCCGCCGCGTGCCCGTCGCCATAGGGGTTCTCCATTCCGATCAGCGATTCGCGAAATTCCGCACCGACGGCCATGCGGATGCAATCCGAAATGGCAGCGGCGTTCGCGTCGGCGTGCAGCACATTGCGGGCGCGTTCCCGGCCGCGCTGCCGTATGCCTACGTCGACGGCGGGGATCGCGAAGGATGCCGCTTCCATGATCCCGCTGCTCGAGTTGCCCACCAGCAGATCCACGGCGCGCAACAGACTCCAGTAAGCTACTGGGTCCATATTGACAAACACCCGGCCACGCCCAACGCGGCGAATGAAAGATTCGGTACGCGCGATCAGGGCGCGGCTGCCGGCGTCGGCGTTCGGATAGCAGAACAGAAGCTCGACCGGCGCGGATTCGAGCGCGGCGAACAAGGCATCCGCCTCGCGGGTGGGGTCGCGCGCGATGGTGGTGGGATGGTAGGCGACTAGAGCCGTCGGCGGCGTAAGGTGGATGCCCAGGCGGGCCGCAACCTCTGCGCGGCTGAGCAGCGAACTGCGCCGCAAATGGTCGAGCGACGGAGCGCCCGTGCGGTGTACCCGCCAACCTTCCTCGCCCATGCCTATAACACGGGTGCGGGCCAGCTCGGTGGAAGTGAAGTGAATATGGCTCAGCTTGGTGAGCGCATTGCGGATGGCATCGTCGATGACGCCTTCGCTGATCTCGCCGCCTTCGATATGCGCCAGCGGAATGCGCAGCGCCGTCGCCACTGACGCGGGCGCCAGCATTTCGTATCGATCCGCGATGAGCAGCAGCAGGTCGGGACGCATCTGCCCGAGGCAATCGGCCAGGCCAAGAGTTGCCAGACCAATGGTCTTGGCCATGCCGACATCGCTATCGGAACTCAGCAAGCATTCGATGCGCGCCTCGATGCGGAATCCGTCCTTCTCGATTTCCGAAGCGGTGCAGCCGAATTCCGGGGAAAGATGCGGCCCGAGCGCAATGATTTTCAGATCCACGTCCGGGTGTGCGGCAAGTTCGCGCAGGGGCCAGTATAAATGGCTGTAGTCGGCGCGCGAGGAAGTGACCACGGCGATCTTGCGCTTCATGTGCGGGAACTCCCGACGGCGGAACTCGGCTGGTATTCCGGAACCATGGCACGTACGGTTTCGACGAGTCCCGCCAGATCGCCGCCGGCAAGCGAACCGGCGAGCTGTTCCATGCGGGCGCACAGTTCAGCGGGCGTGGGACTGAGTGTGCGGATGACTTGCAAACCGCCGGAGGCGAATCCCTCGCGGACTTCCGTCTGAAAAATCAGATCTTCGGTGAGCTTCTCGCCCGGCCGCAGGCCTATAAACCGGATCGGGATTTCGGGGGAACCGTCGCCCGCCTTCGAGATCAGAAAGCGCGCCAGATCCGCTATGCGCTCCGGCTCGCCAAGCTGCGGCAGCAGAATTCCGCCGGAGCACTCCGCCGCGCCCGCAGACACGATCGCCGCGACAGCCGCTTCCAATGTCATGAAATAACGGCTCGCATCAAGGTCCGTAACAGTAACCGGACCGCCCCTCGAGATCTGCGCCAGAAATATGGGAACCACGCTGCCGGTCGATCCGATCACATTGCCCAGCCGGACCGCGTTCATCCGGCATTGCGGACCGCTAAGCGCCGCCACGGTTAATTCGGCGATTCGCTTGGATGCGCCCATGATGCTATGCGGATTGACCGCCTTATCCGTTGAGACCAACACCAGCGTGGCCGCGCCATACTGGATGGCCGCCTGTGCGAGTGTGTAGGTGCCCATCGCGTTGTTGTGCACTGCCGCGAACGGGTTGAGTTCGAGCAGCGATACGTGCTTGAGGGCCGCCGCGTGATACACGATGCGCGGGCGAAACCGGCTGAAAATGGCGCTCATCAAACCGGCATCGGCCACGCTCCCCAGGATGGCTTCGTGGGGCACCCCGGCGTGGGCTTCTTCCAGATATCGGTGGATGCCGAACAGGTTATTTTCGGAGGAATCCAGCAGGAGCAGGCGGGCGGGACCGGCGGCTGCGACGGCCTTGGCCAGAGCCGATCCGATATAGCCGCCCGCGCCCGTGACTAAAACGATAGCGTGCCGGTGCGTGGTTCTTCTTCCGAATTCGGCAGGTACAGGGTCTTGCAATGCTCGCAACGATACACCTCGGCGTCCGCCCCAAATTTCTGTTTCACTTCGTCGCCGAAGAAATACCAGCGCTTCAGATGACCGGCGCAGAGTTTCCCTTTTGCGTCTTTCTCGTTGCAGGCGCGCATGCGCGGGACGCGGCGCTTAACCTTGGTCCCATCGCTGAGGGTCGAGACCAGTTCGGAGACCGGAACCGGCCTGTCGGAGACCGCATATTTCGGATTCGCCATAGGATAGAGCCGAAGCCCGAGTATAACAATTTCAGGAAGCCGGCTGAAAGCCGGCTGCGGGCACGATTGCCCGCCCTCCAACACCACGCCACCGCCCCGCGCTCCGGCCGGCTGAAAGCCGGCTGCGGACACGATTGCCCGCCCTCCAATGCAATCGCTCTTCGCCTATCGGATGCTGGCGACCGGCCCGGCGCCGGCCAGAATGGCTTTGGCGCGTTCTTCCAAATGTTGGGCTTCACCCTTGTGTTTCATCTGGCGCAACAGACCGGCGTAGTTCAGCAAGGTGGCGGCTACCTCCGGACGGTCGGGACCATTGGTCTTTTCCAGAATGCCGAGAGCGCGCCGATACGAAGATTCGGCTTCGCCCATGCGCCCGAGCTTCTGGTAGAGCGCCGCTAAACGGCTGCACTCCGCGGCCACGGCGGGATGATTTTCGCCGAGCTGTTGCTCCCAGATCGCCATGCTGCGCCGATAGTAGGGCTCCGCCGCGGCAAAGCGGCCATCGTCGCGATAGGTGTCGCCCAGCAGGCTGAGCGTGGACGCCAACGCCAGATCCTGCGGGCCGGCAGAATTCCCAGCGATGGCGATCATGCGCTGTAGCAGCCCTTCCGCTTCGGTGTAGCGTCCCCGACCGCGCGCCAGCAGAGCCAGCGACCTGAGAACCGGCAATAATTGGGCGCTATCCGGCCCCATGGACTTCTCGCGAATGGCGAGCGCGCGCCGCCATGCGGACTCCGCGGCTTCCGTGCGTCCCTGGGCCGCGAATGCTTCCGCGAGGTTGCCTAAGGCTCCGATCAGCTTGGGATCGTCCGCCCCCAGCAGCTTCTCCTGGATGGCCAGCACGCGCCGGGCGGCCGACTCGGCCTCTCCGATACGCTGCGTACGCAGATAGACGGCCGCCAACCCATGCAAACTGGCGGCAACCTCCGGGCTTTCCGGCCCGCAGGCTCTTTCGCGGATTTCGAGCGCCTGACGGTAGAGCGGTTCGGCATCTGGGTACCGCTCTTGCAGGGCATACAAATCCCCCAGATTATGCAGGGCCACCGCGGCCTGCGCGGAATCGCGGCCCGAGAGAGCGGTCCAGAT
>JBEKTJ010000151.1:0-16906 GCA_049516155.1 Bryobacteraceae bacterium | reverse complement strand
AGAATCTTATTTCCGCGAGCGCGCGCTCGCGGCCTCATTGAAGCTAGCCTTGTACTCTTTGGTAATGCTTTCGACGCGCGATTTCCGCGAGCGCGCGCTCGCGGCCTCATTGAAGCACGGTGATTCCGAGCCGCCCAAACGCTTCGACCGCCATTTCCGCGAGCGCGCGCTCGCAGCCTCATTGAAGCACCTAACGGCCCCGCCTCGCTTCGCCGATTACTTGATTTCCGCGGGCAAGTGCTCGCTGCCTCGTCTCAGGCCAGAACCTCTGGCCGGCAGCCGCTAGTGAATGGGCTTCGGGGCGGCTATCGCGTCTTCTGTGTATTCGCGACGTACGCGGACCCGATCCCCCCTATTCTTCGCCCTTCTCCTCCCCGGTAATTGGCCGTGGTTTCGGACGCAGCCGCGGATCCAGTTCATAGATAGCGGCTTTAGGCACGGCCGCGATATCCGTCAGCAGCCGAATGAATCGGGCGTACTTATCCGGGTTAGGCTCTTCCGGCTTGATTTCCTTCGGGCACTTCATCGGGAGTATGCGCTCGCGGCCTGTCGGGCTTGCACCGCCAGACGGATGCGGCGCAGCATGAACTGCGCGGTGGTTTGGGTGACGCCCAGTAACCGATGCAGCCGGTACGAACTGACGCGCTGTTCGCTGTTTGCCACCATCCAGATGGCAATCAGCCACCGATCCAAGCCGATCGGCGAGTCCTCGAAGATCGTGCCGGCCTTGGGTGAAAACTGCTTCCGGCAACTCCGGCACTTCCAGATGCGCCGCGTGGATATATAAAAGTGCCGCTCCCTGGAATGGCAATGCAAGCACTCCGCGCCATCTCCCCAACGGGCCGCCGCCAGCGTTCGCGTGGCAACATTCGCGTCGCCGTAGAAGCGGATGGCACCTAGAAGCGTCGCCGGAATCGGCCCTGTGTCCGCAGCCGCGATTGGAGTGGGTGTGTCAACTGAACATGGGTGCATTCGGGGAAGCTCCTTGCCGTCAATCTTGTCGAGTTTAGGCCATTTCGGCCCTTTATGTCAAGCGTTTAATAGATTACGGCTAGAGATACAGGACTAACTAAACTACTGAATAAATGATAGTTATCTATACAACACAAAAATATCTTGATAGACCATCGGACTACTCGACTACCTGGGACACATTCTATGCGCTCCGCATCCGACGTGCCGGGGGATGCCTGCTATGTTCTATAATCGGGTAGCGATGTACTTTGAACAGTTCTATCTCGGTTGCCTGTCCCACGCCTCATACATGGCGGGCTCCGAAGGCATTGCCGCTGTCGTCGACCCGCAGCGCGACGTCGAAATCTACCTGGACACGGCCCGCCAAAACAACCTGCGCATCGAGCATGTGATCGAGACCCACCTGCATGCGGATTTCGTCTCCGGCCACCGCGAGTTGGCCGCCCGCACCGGCGCCAAGATCTACGTGGGCGCACGGGCTGGTGCGCAGTTCCCGCACGTCGCGGTTTCCCAGGGCGATGAGATCGCTTTCGGACAGTGCCGGTTGCGGTTTCTCGAGACACCCGGGCATACCCTGGAAAGCATTTGCGTCCTGGTCACGGACCTGGACCGCTCACCCGATCCCTTTGCGGTGCTCACCGGCGACACGCTGTTCATCGGCGATGTGGGCCGTCCGGATCTCTCGCCGGACCACACGCCGCAGCAACTCGCCGGGTTGCTTTATGACAGCCTACATCGGAAACTGTTGAGCCTGCCCGACGATGTACGCGTCTACCCGGCCCACGGCGCAGGCTCATTGTGCGGACGCCAGATGAGCACGGAGCGCTCCTCCACCATCGGCGATCAGCGCGTCAAGAACTATGCGCTGCGGGCGGCCAGCCGCGACGAATTCGTTCACTTGCTTACCGATGCGCTTCCGGACCGGCCGGCCTACTTCGCGCGCGATGCTGAAATCAATCGCGCCGGTGCGGGGGCTCTGGACGAATTGCCGCCGCTGCTGGATCTGGAGCCCGGCGATCTGCCGCGGCTGCAACAATCCGGCGCCATCGTGCTGGATACGCGGCCGGATGTCCAATTCGCCGTCGGCCACGTTCCCGGATCGGTGAACATCCCTCTTTCCGGACAGTTTGCCTCCTGGGCCGGCGCTCTGCTCGGGCTCGAAACCAATCTGTTGCTGGTGGCGGAGAATCGCGAATGCGCGCTTGGAGCACGCATGCGCCTCGCGCGCGTGGGCATCGAGCGCGTTGCCGGATATCTCGCGGGCGGCATGGAGGCGTGGCAGGGCGCCAATCAACCCATCGAGCAGTTGCCCCAAATTTCCGTGCTCGAGCTTGACAGCCTCCGGCGCGAATCTGTGGACTTACAGATTGCCGATGTGCGGCGCGAAGCCGAATGGGACGACGGGCACATTGCAGGCGCGCGGCTGCTGCCGCTGAACCAGATCGCCGCGGCCGTTCGCCAGTTTGACCCGGCCCGCGCCATCGCCGTGCATTGCAAGGGCGGCTATCGCAGCGCCATTGCCGCCAGCCTGCTGCGCCGCTCCGGATTCCGCCAGGTTGTGAATGTTACGGGCGGCTTCGACGCCTGGAAAGGCGCGGGATTGCCCGTGGCGGAGCTGGCCGTCGCGCCGTGATTCCGTCGCATACCGAGGCCGCCCTGCTCACCGCTCCGCGCGGGACCGTCAACGTATCGTCCGTCCCGGTTGCCGAGCCCGGCACCGGCGAGGTCCTCCTAAGAATGGAGGCCTGCGGTCTCTGCCATTCCGATCTGTTCGTGGCGTCCCTGGAGAGATTACCGCTGGTACCGCTTACCTTGGGGCACGAAGGCATCGGCCGTGTGGAAGCGGTTGGCGCGGGTGTGGCGGGCTGGGTGGCCGGCGATCGCGCCGGCATCACTTTCCTGGCCTCCACCTGCGGCGCTTGCGAACTATGCCTCACCGGCCGCGAGCGTTTCTGCGGGCGCCAGCTTAATTTCGGTTACACGGTGCACGGCGCGCTGGCCGGCTATGCGGTGGTCCCGGCGCCCCTACTGGTCCGCGTGCCGGATGCGCTCCCGGCCGCCGGCGCCGCCCCGCTATGCTGTGCCGGCTGGACTGCGTACGGTGCGCTACGCGAGGCCGGATTGCGGCCGGGCCAGTCCGTGGCGCTGTTCGGCATGGGTGGATTGGGACATCTCGCCGTTCAGTACGCGCGGCATTTAGGCTTGCGCGTAGCTGCGGTGGATGTGTCCGAAAGCAAACTGGAAATGGCGCGGTCGCTTGGCGCGGATCTGGCACTGGCGGCTGAGAATGCCGGTCGCGCGCTGCAGAAGCAGTGGGGTGGGGCCGATGCGGCTATCGTTCTGACCGGCTCGCCCGCCGCGATTCAGCAAGCTTTCCGGTCGCTCAAACGGACTGGCACGCTGATCGCTTCCGGCCTCTCGACGAATCAGTATGAGTTGCCGATCGTGGATACGGTGTTGAAGGGTATTACAATCCGGGGCAGCTATCTGGGCACTCCTGCGGATCTTCAGGACGTCTTCCGACTGGCAGAATCCGGAGTGGGTCGCGCCCATGTCGAAACGCACGCGCTCGGCGAAGCGCCCGTATTGCTTGAAACCATGCGCCGCGGCGGGATTCTGGGCCGCGCCGTGGTGGTCTTCTGACTAGCGGTGCTTGGCAACCTTGTGCTTCGCGACTTTGCGCATCTTCATTTTCTTGCCCTTGATCTTCCGGCCCTTATACTTCTTGAATTTCTGTGCTTTGTAGGTGGTTTTGGCCAGGGCCGGCGTTTGCACGGGCAAGAATAAACCCGCGCCGATCAGCAGGGCCGGCAGGACAAATTTGAGTCGCATTAACTCTATTCTATTGCGTTGGGGTGGAAAACCACAAGTACATCTTTAGGAAGCATGCGGCCGTTATCAATACGCAAGCCCCCGCCGCCCCGCGCCAGAGGCGCTCGCTCCAGGCGGTTTCGATGCGCGGCGTGCCGGCCAGATAAGCGACGCCGAAGCCGGCTGCCAATCCGCCAAGATGCGCGGCATTGTCGATGTTCAATCCGGGCAGTAAGCCAAAGATGAAGATGTAGACCGCCCAGCGGACGTACATCCCGCGCATCGCGACGCCAGCCGACGAATGCCGGTTCCGTACGCCGAGCGCGATCATGGCTCCCAGCAGGCCCATGATACCGGCCGAAGCGCCTACCGAGAGCGCCGCAGTCCAGAACGTACTCAGCAGGAACCCGAAGACGGTGGCCATGAAATAAACCACGATCAAACGGCTACCGCCGTAGACGTCTTCCACCTGTGCGCCCAAATCGAACAGCACCCACGAATTCATGGCGATGTGAAGCAATCCGCCGTGCAGGAAGCCGGCCGTCACCAGCCGCCACCATTGGCCATAATTTATAATCGCGGCGCGAAGCTTGGCCCCGAACTCGATGAGCGTCTGCCCATCCACGCTGAGGAAGTTGCCCTGTTCGTTCCGTTGGCTGAACACCACGGTCGCCAGATAAAGGCCAACGTTGATCGTCAGGATGATCATGGTCACGAAACGTGCGTGCGGAATGAAGCCGCCCATAATGGCGCCGGGATCGCGGCGCTCCACCGCGCGCGGACCTACCCGCTCGTTACAGTAGGGGCAAACCTTGTCGTGGCTGGTGATGAATGCCCGGCAATTCGGGCACATGCGGCGCTGGTCCATGCACCCTCATTGTACAACCCGGTATCCCGCCACCCACGGGAAGCCAGCACGGAATATCGCAGAAACCGCGCCGTCGGCAGCACTGTAGTTGCGGAGTCCTTTGCCGTGAAGATTGGAAGAACGGGTTTCCGAAAGAAGCACCTGAGCTTCGATTGGGAAAGCCCGGTTACTGGCCGGGCCTTCCAATCGAAGCGGAAAGGAGGATCTCAATGATCAAATTGCTAGTTGAGCTGCCGTTGATCGGCAAGTTCACGATCATTATCGTTTGGCACCGTAAGGGCTAACGGTAATGGCCGCGCAGGATCGGGGGGCCGTTCCCCCTGGTCCTGCTACTAGCATACTCCAAACTGCAGGCGATCTCAAATACATTTTCGGCGCAGCATATCCAGCGCCATTTGCGTCGAAAACTGCCGGATTCGGGTCCGGTCGCCAAAGAACTGCCGATGCAGCACCTGACAGCCCGCCGCATCCGCCAAGGCCACAAAGGCGGTGCCCACGGGCTTCTTCTCGGTGCCTCCATCCGGTCCGGCCACGCCCGTGATAGCCAGCGCATATGTAGCCCCGGTGCGCCGCCGCGCGCCCACGGCCATGGCCTCGGCTGTTTCCTTGCTCACCGCGCCGAACTCGACAATGGTTTCCTCCGGAACGCCCAGGCATTCCACCTTCATGCGGTTGGTATAAGTGATGAAGCCGCCCAGAAAATAGGCGGAACTGCCCGGCACCGACGTGATGCGCTCGCCCAACAGGCCGCCCGTGCAACTTTCCGCCACCGACAGCGTGTTATGCCGCTCGCGCAGCATATCTCCCACCACCTCTTCGAGCGACTGTCCGTTGCGCGAGTAGATGCGGTCGCCCAGCAGCAGTTCGATGGGCCCGCCCACCTCCACCAGCAATGCCGCCGCTTCGCCCTCCGTGGAGCAGCGCGCACGCAGGTGAATCTGCAAATCGCCGGCCGCCGCCAGGATGGTCGTCGCGGGGTTCTCGTATTTCTTATAAACCGGTGCGATGAGCTGATCCAGGTCCGACTCCGGCATTCCGGTCACGCGCAGTACCAGAGTGCGGATCACCTGCCTCGGTACGATGCGCGCCAAGCGCGGCAGGCATTGCCGCGTGAACATGGCCTTCATTTCGTGCGGCGGACCGGGCAGCAGCATCACGTGCGAACCCGAATCCTCGATCCATTGGCCCGGAGCGGTGCCCCGGTCGTTTGGCAGGATCTCGGCGCCTTCAACCACGAACGCCTGCCGCTTGTTGACTTCCACCATCTTACGCTTGAGTTGCGCGAAGCGTTGCTCCAGCACCGCGGTGATTTCGGGGTGGTAGATCAGCTTGCGGTCAAGCGCCGCGGCCACTGCGTCGCGCGTCAGATCGTCCTCCGTGGGACCCAGTCCGCCGCAAAGAACCACGACCTCGGAGCGCGAGACGGCCCGGCGCACGGCGTCCGCCAGACGGCGCAAGTCGTCGCCGATGATGGATTTGGTGACTACTTCCACACCCAGATCGTTAAGCTGTTCGGTGAGAAACAGGGAATTGGTATCAACGCGTTGCGGCGTCAACAGCTCGGAGCCGACTGCGATAATTTCAGCGGTCATCGCGGGTTAGAACAGCGGCCTGCCTTTGATTCCCACATCCGCGCGATACAGGGCGTTGGTGGTGGCCAGCACCAGGGAGCGCGACGGCGTGAAAGCCAGCCCCACGATGCCCGGACCCGATACGAACAACTCCGCCTGGCGGTTGGGATTGATGCGCACCACGCCCTTACGGCCGGCCAGCGATGCCGCAACATAGAGGCGGCCTTCATCGTCGAACGCCATGCCCTGCGGGCGCCCCAAGCCGCGATAGTAAACTTCCACCTCGCCCTTCTGCGAGACGCGATACACGCAATCGAAGCTGGATGTGGTGGGGCCGGAAACATAAAGATATCCATCTGGGCCGTGCGCGAAATGGTAGGCCGCGATGGAAGGTTCCAGAGTGGCAAATACGAAAATCTGGCGGCCGGGGCTGATTTTGAAAATGGTTCCCTGGCGGTCTCCGACGTACAGGCTGCCGTCGGGGTCGAAGGCCAGTCCGGTAGCCACCCCCATTCCCTCCACAAACGTGCTGGCGTTACCATTGGCCGTTACCTGATAGACCGTGCCATCGTGGCGGCTCGAAACATATAGCAGCCCGTGGCTGTCGAACGCCAGGCCGGTGGCGTTCATCATCTCGTTGATGAACGGCTTGACATTGTAATTCAGATCGATCTTGAATACGGCTACGGCAACCTTTTGCCCGCGCGATCCGCTGAAGGTGGTGTAGATGTTGCCGAATGTATCTACCGCAGGGTTGGCTACCGGGTGCAGATTATCGGCGATGGGGAAGCCGATATCGCAGGCCCACGCTTCGCTCGACTGGTTTCCGCTGGCGACGATCAACTCGCCGGCGGCGGCGCCTTCCGGCACGCGCGCAATCACCAGCGAATCCGAGCCGATCACCACCGGCGCGGCCACGTCTCCGATCGTCACGCGCGGACGGTCCGTCTTGGCGAAACCCTTTCCCTGAATGAAAAAGTCCCCGCCGGCGATCGCGGCCGTTGGCTTCACTTGCGCGATTTGCGGACGGCCGTCAGCCGATTTACGAATAGCCATGTTCAATAAAGATTGAACCATCCTGCCAGAAATAAGACAAGTGCGGCATAGATGCCCGCCATCAGGTCGTCGGCCACGATTCCCACGCCGCCGGGCAGGGATTCCAATTGGCGGACTGGAAATGGCTTCCAAATGTCGAACAGGCGGAAGAGCAGGAAGGCCCCCAGCCAGGTTTTCCAATTTAGCGCGCGCGCGCCGGCCAAAGCCAGCCACTGCCCCACCACTTCGTCCACCACCACGAACTGCGGGTCCTTGATCTTGGCTTGGTGGGCGGTCTCGCCTGCCGCCCAGATAGCAGGAAATGTCACGATAGCGGCCAGCGCCGCGAACCAGAAGGGTCTCCACCCGCCAAAATGTTCGATCAGTATTGCGATGCCGATAGCCGCGGCCGATCCAACCGTCCCCGGTGCCCCCGGCGAATACCCGCACCCAAACCAAGTTGCGACGACCGTGGCGCGCGCACTCCTGCGTGCCGCGTCCCCACTCATGGGGACGCCTGCTTAACTCGCTTCATCCTCTTCCTGTTCGCGCAGTTCCTCGGGGCGAGCCGGAGTCGAAACGACGTACTTTTCCGAAGCCCAGTTACCCAAGTCGATAATCCGGCAACGCGCGCTGCAAAAGGGCATCTCAGGATCGCCAAGTTTGACTTCCTTCTTACAAATCGGACACCTCATACAGCTATCTGAACCAGAGATGAGGTCGTAGCGCCCCCTCGCTCACTCGCCCCATCGCCCTCTCGCTCCCCGCCCGCCAGCAAGGTCCCCACCAGATCATAGTCGTGCGCTTCGGTGATGCGCAGCCTGCGCATCTGCCCTGAACGTGGTTCTTCGCCCTCGAAATCGTTGAACAATGTGACGCCGTCGATCTCCGGCGCCTGCGTGGGCATGCGCCCTTCCCACAACAGATCGGTTTCCGGCGACAAGCCCGACACCAGCACCGTCGTTTCCGACCCCACCAGCTTGCGGTTGCGGGCGCGCGCGACCTTGCGCTGCACCGCCATCAAATGGCGCTTGCGATCGTAAATAGTTCGCGCATTCACCTTGCCGCCAAGCGCGTAGCTGCCGCTGGTGTCTTCATCGGAATACGAGAACACGCCCAACCGGTCGAAGCCCGCGGCTTTCACGAAACTGCACAGCTCTTCGAAATCCCGATCCGTCTCCCCGGGAAAGCCCACGATGAAGCTGGTGCGGATGGCCACGCCCGGAATAGTGCGGCGAATACGCTCGATCAGCTTCAAGAAGATGTCGCCGGATGCGCCCCGTTTCATGCGCTTCAGCACCGCCGCGCTCGCGTGCTGCAGCGGCATGTCGATATACTTCACCAGCGCATCGTGCGCCGCTACGGTGTCGAGCAGCTTCTGCGTCACCTTGTTGGGATAGGCGTACAGAAACCGGATCCACTTCTCGCGCGCTGTTTCGATTTGCGCCAGCCGCGCTAGCAAGTGCGCCAGGCCGTCCGGGATGCCCATGTCCTCTCCGAAGCAAGTGGTGTCCTGCCCGATCAGATTGATTTCGCGCACGCCCTGCTGGAACAGGCGGGTGGCTTCCGCAACTACGGATTCAAACCGCCGGCTGCGGAACTTGCCGCGGTACTGCGGGATCACGCAAAACGTGCAGGGATGGTCGCAGCCTTCCGCGATCTTGATGTAAGCGTAGTGGCCCGGAGTGGCCAGCACGCGCGGCGTCAGATCGTGGTATAGATATGCGGGCGCGGGTTCCGGGGCGGCATCGTCCGCCCAGCCTTCGCAGAGAGCCGCGATGCGGTCGAGTTCGTTGGTGCCGATGAGTGCATCCACCTCGGGCATGTCCCGGCGGATGTCGCCGCGATAGCGCTCCACCAGGCATCCGGCCACGATCAGCTTCTTGGCGCGGCCGATCTTTTTGTACTCGGCCATTTCCAGGATGGTATCGACGGATTCCTGCTTGGCGGGATCGATGAAGCTGCAGGTGTTGACCACCAACACGTCGGCCTGGTCCGGATGCGGCGTCAGCTCGTGTCCGCGCGACACAAGCTGGCCCATCATGACTTCGCTATCCACCAGGTTTTTGGGGCAGCCCAAACTGACAAAACCGATTTTCAATGTTGATTTCCGGGAAGAAGTACTCCGTTAAGGATAACACGGCTGGTTTGGCTTATATGCAGGCTATTATCAAGCGGCGTAACAAGTAACCGGACCGGCAGCGTAGAATGGAGTTTCGACTATGCTTCGCGTGCTTGCGGCAGGCCGTCTTCAAGCCGAGCTTCGTAAAGGATCGACGGATTGGGGCGCCCATGTGGATCACGCTCCGCTCTCCAACCGGGACATCCACCATGTCGACCTGATCGTCCACTTTAGCGAGGACGAATCCGCGCAGAAACAAATCGCCCCCCTCATCGCGGACAGGCCGGACCTCCAACGCCTGGTGGTTCCGCTCGATCCCGCCGCCACTCCGGATATCCGCGAAGCCGTAATCGAAGCCTCATTCAAAGTATACGGATTCATCGTCGGGGCCACGGAAGCCATGCACACTGCGTGCCGGTGGATTCGCGCTGCGGGCCATCCGATCGCCGGCGTGGTGCAGTTGAGCGTATTGATCCTCGGCGAAACCGGCACGGGTAAGGAGTTGATCGCACGCGCCGTGCACAACCTGGGAATGCGCCGCTCTGGCCGGTTCATCAGTCTAAATTGCGCCGCGTTGCCCGAGTCCCTTATCGAATCCGAGTTGTTCGGAAATGTGCCCGGAGCATTCACGGACGCGCGCAAGAGACAAGGGGCCATGGAAGCCGCCGGACCGGGAACCGTTTTCCTCGACGAAATCGGCGAATTACCCACCGTTACCCAAAGCCGGCTTCTGCGTGTACTTTCCGCGCGCGAGTTCATCCCTCTGGGCGGCTCCTATGACCGCCCGGTCAAACTGTTGGCCCAGGTTCTCGCGGCCACTAACCGCGATCCGAGAGATCAAGCGGTTCTTCGGCCCGATCTTTTTCACCGCCTCTCTCAAATCGTGATCCCGATTCCCCCCTTGCGGGAGAGAAAGGAGGATGTGCCCATTTTGGCGCGCCACTTTCTTAGAAAGTACGCGGTACGGACACCGATCGGCCCGCAAGAGATGGATCGCCTTATCAGGCACTCCTGGCCCGGTAACATCCGCGAGATGGAAATGGCGATCCTGCGGCTCGCGGCGCTCGAAGCCACGGGGGGAAACGCCTCCGCGGCCGAGTGGCTGCCGGCCGACGGATCCCCGGCCGGCCACCTCTTGAAGGCGGAGCGGCAGGAGCTGACTCGTGAATACCTTGTTCGTACGCTTCTGGAAACCGGAGGCGACACCGCACAAGCCGCCCAGCGCATGGGTGTCAGCCGCAGCACGATTTACAATTACCTGGAACGCTTTGATTTGCCCAAAGGCAAAAGCCGCTGGGCCCGCCCGCTTTCCAAGAAATTGGAATAGAATAACAAGTTGGAACCAGCAGGCATATTTGAGAAATGATTATCGTTTCAACGGATTATGATCGCCTAACCTCAGTTCTGGCCGAGTTTGCCGACGAATTGGAAAACTACGGCGGCGCCGTCCAAGTCCTCAAGAAGGCCAGTTCCGGCGATCTGGAGAAGATTCTCGGCAGCTCGAAGAGCTCGGTTATCTTCTTTGGTCACGGCAAGATAAATCCTCCCTCACTGCTGGATCAGTCCGAGTCCGCTCTCTGGGGGAGCCACGCGGAGTCGCTTTTGGAAGAACGCGTGCTGTATGCGAATGCGTGCCATTCTCTGGAAGCTCTGGCCGGACTTGGAGTGGCCCGAATTGGGTTCAGCGGCAAACTCGAAGTCTATGACGACCAAGCGTATTTTGCGGCTCAGCGGGATTGTATCCTGGCTGGCCCGAGGGCCCTGTTGGCGGGCAAGACCGTCAGGGAAGCTGCCGATGAGAGCAAGCAAGCCTTCCGCGGCAGGCAACGGGAGTTGTTCCGCGGGACCTTTGGAGAAAGCGTGATCGCAATTCGAATATTCAAAGCCAACGCGGACCGTCTCGCGTTCACCGGAGACGAAACAGCACGCGGCAGGTCATAGAGGACTATCATGAGCGACCACAATTTAATGAAAGAAGCTCTTGTGAAGAAGTTGGGCGAATGGGTGGATTCTGCCCCAGACCCGGACCGGCAGGTCTTTCTCAGCGCGGACGGGAAGGGCACCAGCATGCGCGACCTTCTTCGGAGCGTGGAAAAGGGCACTCCGGAGGGCAATGAATTTGTCCAGCACTATATCGCCCAATTCGTAGATTTTGTGAATAGCAAGAAAACAAATGACTCCGAAGGAGTTTGAGCAGTTTCTGGACAGCCTCGCTGAAGCTCCCTCCGTCGACGACGATCCCTATCTGGCCGAGGTCCGCGAGGCAAGGGATAGACTCAGGCGACATCCGGAGTTGCTGCGCGGCGGCGAGGATCATTTCGTCTACGACGATCCCGTCCTGACCAAGATCCTGGTAGGCGCGCAGGAAGCGCAACGGCTTGAACAGAACGTGCTCGCCGCGAGCGCCAGCCCCGGAGGCAACCTCACCAATAGCTGGTACCGCTGGGCGCCGACTATTTGCAGGACGGTATATCACCGTCTGACCGGTTCGGAGGAACAACTAGCATCGCGCACGCCGATTAAGGAGGCAAAGATAGATAAACCCAAAGTTCGCCTTGGGATCGTGGGCGACGCCGGCTATAGCGGCCGCCCTCAGGACGTGGTTCTCGATCTCATCCTCGCGCGCCACAAGGCCGCTCCCTTCGATGCCGTCATCCACTTAGGCGACGTTTACTTCGCCGCCGGCCCGGAGGAGATGAAGAAGCACTTTCTCGCTCCGTTCAGCGCGCTGGGATTCCAGGGATCCCGTGTCTACACCTTGCTTGGAAATCACGATGTTTATTTGGGCGGCGCGGCCTACCTAGCTGCTCTGAAGACCCTCGACCAGCCCGGACGCTACTTTTGCATCGAGACCGATAACTGGATCGTCGCGTGCGTGGATACCACCCTGTTTGACAGCTCCTATAACAAGGGCAGCGGCGGCATGGAGCCTACACAATTAGATTGGCTTCAGGGTTTGCTCCAGCGGGAAAAACCCCTCATCCTCCTCAGCCACCACTACTACGCTTCGGCCTGGGGGGAAAGCGGCCAATCCCTCAGAAGTGTTCTCCATCCCGTCTTCCAACGAAGCAAAGCGCCCTGCGCCTGGTATTGGGGGCACGAGCATCTGGTGGCAGCATACGACAAGCATCCGGACGGTTTCACTGGCGCCTGCTTGGGAAACGGCGCTTTCCTGGAGGAAGCAAAGGAGCCCCGCCGGTTTGCCGCCGGTGCGCCGCTTCCCCCCTGGTATCTGAAGCCGGCCTGGTATGCGGCCTCCAGGTGCACCTGTTTCGATAAGAAGGCGCGCTACTGGCCGCACGGTTTCCTGGAAGTCGAACTCACTCCCGGCAGAATCGAGGAGTCCTATCATCTGGAGAACGAAGCTTCTCCATCCTTCCACCGCATGGTTCCTGTATAGTCGAGATGTTAGAGGCATCGGACTTTCTGCCCTGGCCCGGAGTGGCCAGTACGCGCTGCGTCAGATCGTGGTAGAGATACGGGGGCGCGGGGTCCGGGCCGCACCTTCCGCCCAGCCTTCGCAGAGATCAATTTCTTGGCGCGGCCGATCTTCTTGTATTCGGCCATGTCCAGGATGGTATCGACAAATTCCTGCTTGGCGGGATCGATGAAGCTGCAAGGTGTTGACCACCAACACGGGCCGGTTGGGTGGCCTTGGATGGTTACTGGGGCTTGTTCCGCAGGAACTTCCCGATCGCCACCACCAGTTTTTCAATGCGCGCATCCGTATCGCGGAAGCGTTGGTCCGTCTCGCGGAAGCGCTCTTCGGTCTTGATCTGCGCATCCGTGAGCACCACCAGCACATCATCGAGCTTGGCCTGCTTTTCCGCCAGCACTCCCATCAGGTATTCCAGACGCGTCACGCGTACGTTTACGGTTTCCGCCATAAGCCCTCGTCTTCCAGCGCCTGTTACTATCCTACCAGACCTCGACGTTAAGCCTCCCGGCTCAGGCCAAAATGTCGTGCACCACATTCCCGGCAACATCGGTCAGACGAAAGTCGCGGCCGCTATAGCGGTAGGTCAATTTTCTGTGATCGATTCCCAGTGCGTGCAGAACGGTGGCGTGCAGGTCATGAATGTGCACGGGATTTTCCACCGCCTTGAAGCCGAAGTCGTCGGTGTTGCCATACGTCGTGCCGCCTCTGACGCCCCCGCCCGCCAGCAGCGTCGAAAATCCGTGGCTGTTGTGATCGCGGCCATTTTGTACTTTCACCAAGCCACTGACTTCAAGAACCGGCGTACGCCCGAATTCGCCGCCGACGATCACCAGCGTTTCCTTTAGCAGACCACTAGCCTTGAGATCGGCCAATAACGCGGCGATGGGGCCATCGGCGTCCTTGGCCAGCTTGCGATGGATGAGAATGTCGTCGTGGTTATCCCACGGCTGGCCGTTGCCGTAATAGACCTGCACCATGCGCACGCCGCGCTCCACCAGGCGGCGGGCCATCAGACAACCGCGCCCGAAATCATGATCGCCGTAACGGGCGCGAACGGCTTCCGGCTCTTTCGCGATATCGAACACATCGGGTGCTTCACTTTGCATCCGATAGGCGATTTCAGCCGCCTGGATGCTGCTTTCAAGCTGGCTGTCTTCGCCTTGGTGCTTCTCTTCGATGAGATTCAACTGGCGCAGCAGATCCAGCGCGCGGCGTTGCTCGGGCAGCGGCGTCGACGGATTGCGAATGTAGCGGATTAATTTGTCGGGAGTCTTTTCGCTGTTCGGGATGTAAGTGCCTTGATAGATAGCCGGAAGAAACGTGGAACTCCATAGTTGCGCGCCCACGATGGGGTAACCCGGACACAAGACGACAAAGCCGGGTAGGTTCTGATTTTCCGAGCCGAGGCCGTATGTCAGCCAAGAACCCATCGACGGGCGGCCGGGAACGCGATGACCACAGTTCATCAGGAAGAGCGATGGCTCGTGGTTGGGGATCTCCGTGTACATCGAGCGAATCACGCAGACATCGTCGATCGAGTCTCCCAACTTGGGGAAGATCTCGCTGATCTCGATGCCGCTCTTGCCGCAGCGGCGGAAATTGAAAGGCGAGCCGAGCAGATTGCCGGTCTTGCGCTCACTCTGCAGGTTGCCGCTGGGGATCGGCTGGCCACTGTACTTCTGCAGCATCGGCTTGGGGTCGAACGTGTCCACTTGCGAAGGGCCGCCGTTGAGAAAAAGAAAGATCACGTGTTTGGCCGAAGGCGCGAAGTGGGGGGCCTTTGGGGCCATGGGATTGGCCGCGCCGGGTAGAGTCTTTGAGCCTGGTGTTCGCGATGCATTCAGAACACCGGCGAGTCCAGCCATGCCAAAGCCCGTCCCCATGGTGCGGAGTATCTGCCGTCGCGATGGCTTACCGATCATCTGGCCTTCCCTTAGTTGATATAAGTGAACTCATTGGAACTTAGTAGAACTTGGGCATACTCTGGCCACCTACCGGAGTTTCCACGCATGAATTCGCGGGCAAGCCGCCGCTCTTCGGTAGTGGGATCGCGCTGCAGAACCAAACGGTAAGCAGCCGAGATGCGCTCGTCGTCACTCGGCCCCTCGGCAGCCACGCGAGCGGCCAGTGCGCTGGACTGGTCAATGATGAACGAACTGTTCATGAAGAAAAGCTTCTGCAGCGGCACGGTGGTTTGCAGGCGCTGCTCACTGGTGCTGTTCGGGTTCGGAAAATCGAATAGCGCAAGCATCGGGTCGAGTTGGCGGCGCGAAATGTACGCGTAGACCGTGCGCCGGTTATTTTCCTTGTTGAGACGGACGGCGGGGCCGCCGGCCTGCAAATCGAGCTTGCCCGACACGTACAGGATGGAATCGCGGAGCGACTCGGCGTCCAGGCGGCGGCGATTGTATCGCCAAAGCAGGCGGTCGTCGGGGTCTTCGGCATAGTTCCGGCTGGAGGCCTCATCGCTCAATCCATAGACGGCGGTCAGCATGATTTCGCGGTGCAGTTTCTTGAGCGACCAGCCTTCGCGCACAAACCGGCCGGCCAGATAGTCGAGCAGTTCAGGATGTGACGGGCGGTCGCCCTGCGCGCCGAAATTGCTCGGCGTGCGCACCAAACCGTAACCGAAGTGCTGCTGCCAGACGCGATTAACGATGACGCGGGCAGTCAGCGGATTGGTCGGGCTGGCGATGGCTTCGGCGAGTTCGAGGCGCTCTTTGCCGCGCTGGAAAAGTTTAGGTTCCGCGGGAGATAGGATGGCTAGGAAGTGCGGGGGAGCCAGGTCGCCTGGATTGTTCTCATCGCCCCGGATCCAGACATGCTGCTCCTCGGGCTTCTCCTTGTCGGCAATGGTTTGCAGCACGGGGTAAGCAGGCGGGAGATCCTTCTTCAGTGCACCCAACTGCGCGCGAAGCTGGGTGAGGCGATCGAGCCAAACGCCCGAAAGGAACCGGTCGATCTTGGCCTCATCCTTGGTTGAGCCTCCGTCTCCGTAGCGCAGCACGCCGCGATCGCCAAGCATATCTTCCCAGAGGCCGAACTTGGCGCGGTCTAGCGAGACGAGATTCGCTTTCGAGAGATCGTCGCGGGTGGGATTGAGACCCAGGCGGACGTGGTTTTCGTCGTCGACATGTGCCTTCTCGGCGATGACGGCAAGCACTTGGGCCTGGAATTCCGTGGCTGCCTTAGCACGCTGATCCTGTGTGGTGGCGGCGTACCACGCCTTCAGAAAGGGATGTTGTTTTTCGGAATCGGCCAGGTACTTTGTCCAACGCGTGAGCGTTTCCGGATCAAGCACGGGGCCACTGGTTGCATCCGAAACATCCGCCGGGCCGGAGGCAAGCAGATATCGCGTGGTCTCGGAAGCGAGGATGAGGCCCAACTGCGCGGATTGAGCGTCGACGTACTCCTTAAGCTCCTTTTCTTTTGCCTGAATGAGGGCATCCTGGGCTTTATACGCAGCGACGGTTTCCTTGGGAGCTAGAGGTATCTCGCGCAGGTCTGTGTTGCGGAAGATGCCCATTAAAGAGTAGAAATCGCGAGTGGGAATGGGATCGTACTTATGATCGTGACATTGCGCGCAGGCCACTGTGAGGCCCAGGAAGGCGCGCGTGGTGGCGTCCACGCGGTCGTCCTGCATCTCGGGGCTGAGGGCATAGAAGCCCAGGCCTGCTTCGTATTTCTCGCGATCCGGGAACTGGTCGCCGGCGATTTGCGCTTTCACGAAAACGTCGTAGGGCATGTCGTTCTGAATGGCCTGAATCACCCAATCGCGATAGCGGAAGGAGGCCGGATAGGGGTGGTCGCGCTCCGAGTCGAGCTGGTCGTCGGAGTAACGCGCGACATCCAGCCAGAGGCGTCCCCAGCGTTCCCCATAGCGCGGCGAGGCCAGCAGCCGATCGACGACCTTGGCAAACGCATCGGACGAGCGATCCCGTGCGAATGCAAAGACCTCTTCGGCGGTGGGCGGCAGGCCGGTCAGATCGTAGGAGGCGCGTCGAATGAGGGTGCGCCGGTCGGCGGGGCGGACGGGGCGCAACCCCCGCCCCTCGAGCTTGGCCGCGATGAAACGGTCAATCTCC